>NZ_CP050965.1:1063500-1418000 GCF_012273215.1 Gemella haemolysans
CCTTTCTTTTTTATATAGCTTTATTTTATCACGATTTCTAAAAATTTTAAACACACTTTATATATATATTTAAAAAAACTCTATAATAATGCTTCTTCTGTTAACATAAAATTTAAATGTTAGATTTTTTAACATATACTTTATTTTTCAATTTTATTTTGTTATTATACTAATAGATATAAAATATTTATTTCACAAAATCTAATCTGAGAGGTGCTTTTATGGGGTTTAAAGAATTACAAAAAAATCTTCCTGTTTTTTCTATAAGTGTAGTAACTAAGATTACGCAACTTACAGCTAGACAGATAAGATATTATGAAGAAAAAAAACTATTCACTCCTAAACGTACTGAAGGAAACACTAGGCTTTTTTCATTTAATGATATTGATAAACTATTAACTATAAAAGATCTACTTACAAAAGGTTTTAGTTTAAAAGCAATAGATGAAATAATAAATGAGAAAGACGTATCTGCTAAAACTACACAAATCAGACAAATTATTCACAACGATATATTTGCTGGTCCAAACGGATTACCTAGGGAACGCTCTATTGGACGAGGTGACTTATCAAGATTTTATAACAAAAAAAAAAATAAATTTTAATGTTAGATTTTTTAACAAATTTTTTACAGAGTTTTAAGGAGAAGACATGGCTAAAACTATTACTAGAGAAGAAATTATTAAAAGAATTGAAGAAGAAAATGTTAAATACATTCGATTACAATTTACTGATATTACTGGAACTATAAAAAACGTAGAAGTACCAGTTAGTCAAATTGAAAAAGTATTAGATAACAAAATGATGTTTGACGGTTCATCAATTGAAGGTTTCGTTCGTATCGAAGAAAGTGATATGTATTTATACCCTGACTTAAATACATTCTTAGTATTTTCATGGGATAGTGAATATGGAAAAGTTGCTCGTTTTATCTGTGATGTGTACACAGTTGATGGCAAACCATTTGCTGGAGATCCTCGCGGTAATTTAAAACGAACTCTTGAAAGAATGAAAAAACTTGGTTTTGATACTTTAAATCTTGGACCAGAACCAGAATTCTTCTTATTCAGACTTAAAGAGAATGGTGAACCAAGTTTAGAATTAAATGATAATGGTGGATATTTCGACCTTGCTCCAGTTGATTTAGGAGAAAATGTTCGTCGTGACATTGTACTTGAATTAGAACGCCTTGGTTTTGATATCGAAGCAAGTCACCATGAAGTTGCACCTGGTCAACATGAAATCGACTTTAAGTATGACGATGTAATTTCAGCTTGTGATAATATTCAAACTTTCAAATTAATCGTTAAAACTATCGCTAGAAAACATGGACTACATGCTACATTCATGCCAAAACCTATCTTTGGTATTAACGGATCTGGTATGCACTGTAACGTTTCATTATTTAGTAAAGGTGAAAACAGCTTTTACGATAAAACTAGTGAAAATGGTTTAAGTGAAGTTGCTTCACACTTTATCGCAGGAATTCTTAAACATGCTCGCAGTTTCACAGCTGTTTGTAACCCTACTGTAAATTCATACAAACGTCTAGTACCAGGATACGAAGCACCTTGTTATGTTGCATGGTCAACATCTAACCGTTCTCCTCTAGTACGTATCCCAGCAGCTCGTGGTAAATCAACTCGTGTTGAAGTTAGATCGGTAGATCCAGCAGCAAATCCATACTTAGCTATGTCTACTATTTTAGCAGCTGGCTTAGATGGTATTGAAAATAAACTTATTCCGGCTGAAGAAGTTAGAAGTAATATCTATGTTATGACTCCTGAAGAAAGAATTGCTAATGGAATCGATGAATTACCATCAACATTATACACAGCCCTAAAAGAATTATCTTCATCTTCTATTATGAAAGAAGCTCTTGGTGAACACATTTTCTATAACTTTATAGAAGCAAAATCAATCGAATGGGATTCATTTAGAACTCAAGTTACCGATTGGGAAATTGATCAATATTTAAAAAATTATTAATATTAAAAAAATCAGGAATAATTCGCAATCGAGTTATTCCTGTTTTATAATATTTAAGGTAATAAAGGCCACAGAAAATTAATCCTGTAGCCTCTTTTTTTATTAGTATTTTGATAATAATTCTAATAATGCTTCTTTTGGTTGGTATCCAGTTTTTTCTTCTAATACTTCACCATTTTTCATAATTAATAGTGTAGGAATTGACATAATTCCATATTCACCAGCTGCTTCTTGATTTTCATCAACATTAACTTTATAAAATTCAATGTTAGTTAATTCATTAGAAACCTCTTCTAATACTGGTGCTAACATTTTACAAGGACCACACCATGGTGCCCAAAAGTCAAATACTTTTACACTATCAGTTTTTGATAGTTCAAAAAATTCTTTATCTGTACTTTCTCTCATTGTTTCCGTCTCCTTTATTACTTATGTTTTTATTTTATAATATCATAAAAAAATATTCAAATTATTTGTCTTACTAATAATTTACTACATCATTGGCATTTGAGGTTGCATAGGTTCATCCTTTGAAACATCAGCTACTACTGCTTCTGTTGATAAGAATAAACTTGATACACTCGCTGCATTTTGCAAGGCAGAACGAGTAACTTTTGTCGGGTCTACGATACCAGCTTTGATCATATCTACCCATTCTTCAGTAGCTGCATTAAACCCATATCCAACTTCAACTTCTTTCAATTTAGCCACGATAACACTACTCTCTAATCCAGCATTTTCAGCAATTTGACGAACTGGAGCTTCAAGAGCTTTTTTAATTATGTTAATACCTGTTTGTTCATCACCAGTTGCTTCTAGTTTTTCAACCTCAGATATTACTTGAACAAGTGCTGTTCCACCACCAGGAACTATACCTTCTTCTACCGCGGCACGTGTTGAATTTAAAGCATCTTCTATACGAAGTTTTCTTTCTTTTAATTCAGTTTCTGTTGCTGCACCAACTTTAATTACTGCAACACCACCTGAAAGTTTCGCTAGTCTTTCTTGTAATTTCTCACGATCAAATTCAGAACTTGATTCTGCATATAGTGCTTTTATTTGTTGAGTTCTACTTTCAATTTTTTCTTTATCACCTTTACCACCAACAATAACAGTATTGTCTTTAGTAACATTAACCTTAGCTGCTTTACCTAGCATTGTAATATTAGCATCTTTTAGCTCAAGACCTAAATCGTCAGTAATTAATGTTCCACCTGTTAAAATAGCAATATCTTCTAAAATTGCTTTTCTTCTTTCACCAAATCCTGGAGCTTTTACAGCTACAACATTAAATGTACCACGAAGTTTGTTTACAACAAGTGTAGCAACAGCTTCTTGCTCAATATCATCTGCAATAATTAATAGTGGTTTAGTGGCAGCAACTACTTCTTCAAGTACTGGTAAAATTTCTTGAACCGCACTAATTTTCTTATCCGTTACAAGGACATAAGGATTATCTAAGTCAGCAATCATTTTCTCAGTATCACTTACCATATAAGGAGATAAATAGCCTCTGTCAAATTGCATCCCTTCTACTACTTCTAGCGTTGTCTCAAGACCTTGAGATTCTTCGATAGTAATAACACCATCATTCCCTACTTTATCCATAGCTTCTGAGATGAATTTTCCTATTTCTTCATCAGCTGCTGAAATAGCTCCTACTTGTGCAATTTTATCTTTAGAATCCACAGTTACACTAATCTCACGAAGTCGTTCTACAGCTACTTTTACAGCTCTTTCCATACCTTTTCTAATTCCAATTGGATTAGCTCCGCTTGTAACATTTTTTAAACCTTCAGTTATCATTGCTTGAGCAAGTATTGTCGCAGTAGTTGTACCATCTCCTGCAATTTCATTTGTTTTATTTGCAACTTCAGCTACTAACTTTGCTCCCATATTCTCATAAGGGTCTTCCAGTTCAATTTCTTTAGCAATTGATACACCATCATTAGTTATTAATGGCGAACCAAATTTTCTATCTAGTACAACATTTCTCCCTTTTGGTCCTAATGTTATTTTTACAGCATTCGCTAATTTATCCACACCAACTTTCATCGATTGACGTGCATCTTCTGAAAATTTTAATTCCTTTACCATGATTCCTCCTATAATACTAAAACATCTCTTTTTTAAATACGAACTTAATCTTCAATAACAGCTAAAACTTCTTCTTCATTAACTAAGAAGTACTCTTCGTTTTTAAAATTTACCTTTTTATAGTTATCTGAAAATACAACTTTACTTCCAGCAGTCAGTTCACCTTCATTGTCCTTAGATAAT
The DNA here is from genome assembly GCF_012273215.1 of Gemella haemolysans. Classification (NCBI taxonomy): domain Bacteria; kingdom Bacillati; phylum Bacillota; class Bacilli; order Caryophanales; family Gemellaceae; genus Gemella; species Gemella haemolysans. The sequence continues at coordinate 1,067,770 of NZ_CP050965.1, forward strand.
AAACAACTTTCTCCTAAAGCAACAACTACTGCAATATTTGAAGTCTCTTCTTTTGAAGCTAATACTATTCCGCTAGTCGTTGCTTTTTCTTCTTCTACTTTTTTTAATAATACATTATCAAATAATGGTTTAATCATATTAATAACCTCTTTTAAAATTTTTATTCTATATACCTTCTGAAATATATAATAAAACAAAAGTCAAAAAAAGTCAAATCATAAATTCCAATAGGTAATATATAATAATATTCAACTTAATTTCAAAATAAATATTTAACAAAATTGCTTATAAATTAAAACATATTTTTTATAGAAGTAAAACGGTAACAAAAGCATTCTCATCATTTTTTCAAAGTATATTATTTTTATATTTTGGTGTTATGTGTTATAATACTATTTGTATAATAATACAATAGAAATTATACGGGAAAATTTTAATATTAATTTAGGAGGAAAATATATGAAATATGTAGTTGTTGGAACATCTCACTTCGGTTACGAAGCTGTTCAAACTATTTTAAAAAACGAGCCTAATGCTGAAATTCACTTGTACGAAAGAGGCGCAGGGGCTTCATTTATGGGTTGAGGTAGCCAATCTTATTTAGATGGGACATCTAAAACATTATCTGAACTACACTTTGCTACAGAGGAATCTTACCGTTCTCAAGGTATTAACATCCACTGTAACAGCGACGTTGTAGGATTAAACTCAAAAGAGAAATATGTTGTTGTTAAAACACCAGCTGGTGAAGAAAAACAAAGTTACGATAAATTATTATTAAGTCCTGGTGGAGCTGCAATTAAACCTCCATTCGAAGGAATTGAATTAGAAAATATCCACACTTTCCGTGGACCAGAAGACACTCAAGCAGTATACGATTGCATGCAAAACAGTAAAAAAGCTGTTGTTGTAGGTGGTGGATACATCGGTCTTGAAGTTGCAGAATCTTATGCAAAATACGGTATCGATGTAACAATCGTTGACTTTGCACCAAGAATCTTAAACACATACTTAGACCAAGAACTAACTGACATCCTTACAGAAGAAGGTGCTAAACACAACCTTAAAGTTCGTGGTGGAGAAAAAGTTCTTTCATTCAAAGGTGAAAATGGAAAAGTTACTTCTGTAGTAACTGATCAAGGTGAATACGAAGCAGATACAGTGATCGTTTCTGTTGGTGTTCGTCCAGATGCTTCATGGTTAAATGGAGAATTAGAAATGACAGAACGTGGTTTTGTTGTTACTAACGAATACTTAGAAACATCTGCTAAAGATGTATACGCTGGAGGAGACTCTACTTTACTTCCATACGCTCCAACTCGTGGAGAATTACCAATAGCTCTTGCTACATTAGCTCGTCGTCAAGGTGTTGTAGCTGCATTAAACGCTATGGGTACTAAAACTAAAATGCCTGCAGTAAACGGTACTTCTGCATTATCATTCTTTGATTACAAATTTGTAAGTACTGGACTATCTCAAAACGGTGTAGGTCTATATGACGGTAAAGTAGCTTCTAAATATGTAGAAGAAAGAATCTACCCTGACTTCATGAGAAAAGAAAACAATCTAGTTCACATGAAAATTTACTATGATGAAGATACTCACAGAGTTCTAGGAGCTCAATTCATGTCTAAACACGACGTTTCTAGTGCTATCGCAGCTTTATCAATAGCTATCGCATCAGACTGGACATTAGAACAATTAGCACTTGCTGATATATTCTTCCAACCAGAATTTGACCGTCCATGGCACTTTATTAACGTACTTGCTATGGCTGCTCTTGACTACAAACTTGGTGGAGCAGATAAATTACTATTTTAGTAAAAATAAAGAAGTTCGCAGGAAAATTTCTGCGAACTTTTTTTATTCCAAACAATAGTTTCACTATATTTTTACAAAAAAACCTACACAAGCTCCTTTTGGACTGTGTAGGTTTATGATTTATTCTGAAATTACCTGATCTAAATTTGATACAATTCTCGCTCTTCCTTGTACTTTAAAGTTTACGATATTATCAAAAATGTTTAAAATAATAACTTCTCCCTTATTTAATATTTCTAAAGCTTCTTCATTATTTGTCTTTTTCGTAATAACTTTTACATTATCGACTTCAGCTCTAATAATAATATAACTACTCTCTTTCATAATCTACTCCTTATATTATCAGTTATTCTTATAACTTAATTTTATATTGAATATCTTTAACTAATTCCGTATCTTCTAAGAAAATACCAGTTTTTTTACTAGTCACTGTTTTTGATCCAATTTTCTTGATTCCTCGCATAGCCATACACATATGTTCAGCTTCAATAATTACATACACACCTTTTGGTTGTAGTTGTTCTTCTATTGCATTTACAAGCATCAATGTCATATCTTCTTGAATTTGCAGTCTACGACTAGCACTTTCTACAAGACGAGCTAATTTACTAAGACCTGTTATTTTTTTATTATTTGGAACATATGCGATGTGACACACACCATAAAATGGTAACATATGATGTTCACATAATGAATAAAACTGAATGTCTTTTACTAATATAGGTTCATCATTATCTGATTCAAAAAATGTATTAATTTCTTCTTTTGGATCTACATTCGTTTTTGATAATAACTCTTCATACATTTTCACACATCTTTTTGGTGTATCTAGTAATCCTGGTCTTGATGTATCTTCCCCAATATTTTCTAATAATGTTTTTATAAGTTCTTGTGATTGTTCTTTATTTTTCAAAACTATCCTCCATTTTTATAAAAAAAAGAGCTACTAAGTAGTAACTCCTCTTTTTGAATTAAATTGTTATTATTTAACTGCGTCTTTAAGAGCTTTACCAGCTTTGAAAGCAGGAACTTTGCTTGCAGCGATTTCGATAACTTCGTTAGTTTGAGGGTTGCGTCCTTTACGAGCAGCTCTTTCTCTAACTTCAAAGTTACCAAATCCGATAATTTGGATTTTTTCACCTTTAGCTAAAGTTTCTTCAACTGTTTCTACGAATGCTTCGATAGCAGCAGTTGCTTGTTTTTTTTGTAGTCCTGATTTCTCAGCAACTTTTGAAATTAATTCTGATTTATTCATTAATTCTTTACCTCCATTATTGAGTAACGGTTCTCCCGTTTCACTTATTAAATATTACCACATAAATCGCTAATAATCAAGGTTTTATTATATAAATTTAGCATTTTTTAGCATTTTTTCTATATTTTAATTAGTAATTTTCAAATTATTTTATCTTTCTATTAATATGTAAACTTCTTTATTCAAATTTATTTAATTCTTCTGCAGCCATTTTATTCATAAGGTTGTTAACACAGTCTTTTATACTAAGTCCTTCATATAGAACTTTATATATATTTTCAGTGATTGGCATATATACATCAAACTTCTTAGATAAGAAATAACATACTTTCGTTGTTCTAACACCCTCTGCCACCATGTCTAACTTTTCTATTGCTTGATCTAATGTATAACCCTGACCAATTAAATAACCGCAGTTATAGTTTCTTGAGTGCTTAGATGTACATGTTACTACTAAATCACCTATTCCTCCAAGCCCTAAGAAAGTCATTTCATCGGCACCTAATTTTTTACCTAATCTAGTTATTTCTATTAATCCACGTGTAAGTAACGCTGCTTTAGCATTATCACCGTATGCCATTCCATCAATAATCCCACATCCAAGAGCAATAATATTTTTAAGTGCTCCACCAACTTCTACTCCTACAATATCCTTGTTGACATAAATTCTAAAATATTTATTGTGGAAAATCTCCTGTGCTATCTTATTTAGTTCATCATTTTCAGAAGCTATTGCTACTACAGTAGGATTTCTTAAAATTAACTCTTCTGCATGAGATGGGCCACTAAGAACTCCAACACCTTTAAGTTTATCTTTATCAATTTCATCAGATATAACCTCTGACATCCTCTTGTTAGTATCCATCTCCAATCCTTTGGATACATGGATTATATATTTTGGTCGATCTAAGTATTTATTAATTTCCCTTGATACTTCTCTCATTACTTTAGTAGGTACTGCTATTACAATTACCTCTGCAAATTCTACTGCTTCTTTTAAATTACTAGTAGCAACAACTTCCTTAGGTAAAATAGCATTTTTTAAATATCTACTATTTGTGTGATGGATATTAATTTCATCACGCGATTTCTCACTTCTTGAATACAATAATAGTTCATGCCCATTATCAACAACAGCTTGAGATAAAGCTGTTCCCCAACTTCCTGAACCTATCACAGATATTTTCATCGTTCTGTCCTCACTATGCATTATTCTAACTATAATTATATCAAATTTTTTTAAAATATACATTAATTTTACTTATAAGCATCATTTTATCTTAACCAAAAAATTCAACTAAAATAGCATCCACTAACTGCTATACTATTTTTTTCTTTTAAATTATGTTATAATTTAGTCAGAATAAATATAAGGAGGTAATTTTATGAATTGGTTTGAAATTACTTTAATCGATGGAAATCGTGGATTAATCAACTTAAACAATATCGTTGATATTTGGAAAGGATTAAATGATGAGTATGCGACTATTTCTCAAGTAAATGGAGAAGAAATTGAAGTACCTGCATCAGAATATGATAGATTAAAACGTGCATTAGATATGAAAGGATACGTTTTAGGAGGTTTCTAATATGGCTAGATTTTTAAAAATATTTCTTACTTTATTAACTATCACAATTGTAGGGTTTGGTTTATATTATTACTTCAACAACAACTCTACCGATGATAATAAAGTAGATGACAAAACTAATATTGAAAATACTGTAAAAAGCGAAACAAATTCTCAAGAAAATATCGAAGGGACTGTCGTCGCTAAACGTAGTACTGAAAATAATTAATTCTTGCGAAAGGATAATACTATGAAAAAGAATACTCTAAAAAAAATAACAAGTTTATTTCTTACATCTACATTAATATTTTCTACAATAAGTGCATCAAGCATTAATCTTATAGAGGCAAAAGGATCATCAGCTAGGCCAAGCGCTTCAAGATCTAGTTCTAAACCTAGTTCTTCTAAACCATCTAGTAGTAAACCAAGTTCTAAACCTACTAGTTCAACTTCTAGTAGCAAACCAACTTCAAGCACTACTAAGAACTTCACGAAAAATTCAGGTGGTTCATATAATAAGGATTATAATAGTTACAATAATCAAGGTTATAAAAAACAGTATACTGACTACATAAATAATAACTACAGAAGTAGCGGTTTCTTTTCAGGAAGTAATATAACGAATGCACTTCTATGGTATACATTATTCAGTTCAGCTACATCACACAATCATGTTCAAGTAAGTGATAAGCAAAAAGAGTTAGTCGATAATGTAAAAGATTCCAAAGTTCCAGTTTATATGCTTGAAATTAAAACTAAAGATGGTGAAACAAAACACGTTACCGTTACAAAAGAACAATATGAAAAAGTTAAAGAAGGAGATAATATCTCTTTAAAAGACGGTAATTTAGAAATTAAAAATCAATAACTCATAAAAATTAGCCTAAGAATTTTATAATTCATAGGCTAATTTTTCTTTATTTACAATATTTTTCTCTTAATATTTTTGAAGCTTTTACCATATTCTGTAGTTTTTTCCGAATTATTGGATAAGGATTTAGAGGTCTCTTCGAAAATGTTGCAAATCCACAGTCAGGATTTAGCCATACATTTTCAGGTGGTAAGAATTCCAGAACCTTTTCTACATTTCTCACAATTTCCTCAACAGTTTCAACTCTATCACTTCTTGGATTTATACATCCAAAACCTAAAATAATTTTTGTATCTAGAAAATTATTATAAAACAATTTTTCCACTTCTCCTGCTCGAGGTGTTGAAAATTCTAATGCCAGCATATCTACTTTAAGAGAATCAAAAAATTTCCCAAGTTTATCATATGCTCCTTCGAGTAATACACTTTCATCTTTTGTCCAATTCCCTCTACAAACATGCATAATACTCATTATACCTTCATGAGAATTTATTTCATTTAATACCTCAATTAATAAATTCTTTGTAAACTTTAACTCTTTGTCAACCTTGACTTTTTCTGATAGAGCACCTCAGTAGAAGGAATTATCTGATTTAGAATTAGTAAAGACGATTTCTGATAATATCGGTTCATCTATCTGAATAATCTTTACTCCCTCTTTTACTAATTCTCTAATTTCATGACGTAAAAGTTTTACTACATCTTCTCCTAGTTCATTTCTACTCTCATAAGAATTTCCTGTAATTTCTTTTAACCACATTGATCTAGTTAATAAATATGGACTTGGTAATGTACATTTGAAATGTTCTATTGAACTATTCTTTAGTACTTCTATTTCTAATTTATTTAACCTAACTCCGGTATTTATTTTTTCAAAACAAATTGGACTATTCATACTATTATCTGAAGCATCCATTTCTTCTAAACTTTTACGAAAATTTTCATTATTCCCTGTTAATTCTTTTAACTCTTCAAGAGTTAATAATTTTACACCATCAACTATTTCACCTATGTAACTCATATAGTTATCTCGATTTAATTCGCCGCTAACAATAACCTCTATTCCACAATCTTTCTGAAAAGAAATTACTTTATTTGTTTCTTCAATATATTTTTCTAAATACACATTACTATATTTTTCACTTTTCATACTACTTTCTTTCAACATCAACAGTTCCTTTGATCTCGGCAAACTACCTATTAATGATGTAGTAAAAGGTTTAAACAGATTTTCATCCATACTTAATACCTCCATCACCCTAAAGTCCTAAAATTTAACAAAGTTTATATGAAAACTCATAGACGCAGTGGTTTATTGATTTAAAAAATATCTTTATTAAAGCTTTTTTGAAATCTAATAAACTGTGTAGGAGCGACTCCACAAAATCTTGTTTCTACAAAATCACGATTTTTGAGTCGCTCCCTTAAAACAATACTATGGTTCAACAACTAGTTCGCTATTTGACAAAATATCTATTACTTCTGACATAGTTGTTAGTCCACCTACTTTTAAGTAATCAGTTAAGTCATAATAGTCTACACAAATTCCACAAGAAAGTATTTTTACTCCTCTTAATTCTAGTTCTTTTAAATCTTCTAACGCTTCAGAACCTTTTGCAGTATATTTTACTCCTTCTCCATAAAATATAATATGCTCTGGTAAGTGTTCTTTTTGAGCAAGAGTATGGATAAACCCTTTCATTAGGTTATCACTTAATTCTTGTTCTCCACTACCCATTCCTGTAGATTTAATAACAACATCATATTTTTTTGACATAATTATGTCCCCCTTAGTTTTTATAATATTTTTATAGAATTATTTCTAATACATATTATATCATTATATATAAAGTTAATCTACATCAAAATTAAATAAAGAAAAATTATTATATTTCTAACTATAAAGATTCTATTAAAATAATTTATTTATCTCTCTATATATTAATACAATTTTTCTATAAATATACAATAATTTTTCTTCATAAAAAAACTTTCGAAATAGTTTCCTACTTCGAAAGTTTCTTTAATTTTATTCTTCTGAATATTTAGCTTTACGAGCTGCTTTTTCGCGAGCCGCTTTATCTAATTCTTTTTTACGTAGACGAATTGACTCTGGAGTTACCTCTAAGTATTCATCATCACTTAAGTACTCAAGACTTTCTTCTAAAGTCATGATACGAGCTTTTTTAAGTGTTACAGTTTGGTCCTTAGTTGAAGAACGTACATTTGTTTGAGCTTTAGCTTTTGTGATGTTAACTGTTAAGTCATTTTCACGGCTGTTTTCTCCAACAATCATACCACCATATACATCAGTACCTGGTTCAATAAATACTGTACCACGATCTTCTAAACTTGAGATAGAGTACGCTGTAGCTTGACCATTTTCTAATGCTACTAATACACCATTACGACGTCCACCAACACGTCCTTTTTGCATTGGTTGGTAAGAATCAAATGTGTGGTTAATAATACCATATCCTTTAGTCATAGACATGAATTCTGTAGAGTATCCGATAAGTCCACGAGCTGGTACATTGAAGATAAGACGAGTTTGTCCATTGCCATCAGCTTGCATGTCTACCATATCACCTTTACGTTGTCCTAAGGACTCAATAACTGCTCCAACACTTTCGTCTGGTACGTCAACTTGAACACGCTCAACTGGTTCACAATCAACACCATCGATGTTACGGATAATTACTTCTGGTTTAGAAACTTGAAGTTCGTAACCTTCACGACGTAAATTTTCAATTAATATTGATAAGTGAAGTTCTCCACGTCCACTAACTACCCAAGAATCACTTGTATTTGGTTCAACACGTAATGAAACGTCAGTTTCTAATTGTTGCATTAATCTATCTTCTAATTTACGAGCTGTAACAAATTTACCTTCCTTACCAGCAAATGGTGAGTTATTAACTAAGAAAGTCATTTGTAGTGTTGGTTCATCAATGTGAAGCACTGGTAATGCTTCTTGGTGATCAGTTGGACAAACTGTTTCCCCAACGTTGATATCATCCATACCACTTACTGCAACGATATCACCTGCATGTGCTTCTTGAATTTCTTCACGTTTTAATCCAAAGTAACCGAAAATTTTAGTTACACGGAAATTTTTAACTGTTCCGTCAAGCTTCATAAGAGATACTGATTCCCCTACTTTCATACTTCCACGGAATACACGTCCAATACCAATACGACCAACATAGTCATTGTAGTCTAATAATGCTACTTGGAATTGTAGAGGTTCGTCACTATTATCTTTTGGTGCTGGAACATAATCGATTACTGTTTCATATAAACATTGCATGTTTTCTTCTTGAGCATTAGGATCACTTTCTAAAGAAGCTGTTCCGTTAATAGCTGATGCATAAACAACAGGGAATTCAAGTTGTTCATCGTTTGCACCTAATTCAATAAATAAATCAATTACTTCATCCACAACTTCTTCTGGGCGAGCTGAAGGTTTATCAATTTTGTTTACTACAACGATTGGTTTTAAGTTTTGTTCTAAAGCTTTTTTAAGAACGAAACGTGTTTGAGGCATTGTTCCTTCATAAGCATCAACTACTAAAAGAACACCATCTACCATTTTCATAATACGCTCTACTTCTCCACCGAAGTCTGCGTGTCCCGGTGTGTCTAGAATGTTAATTCTCTTACCTTTATAATCAATAGCTGTATTTTTCGCTAAGATAGTAATACCACGTTCTCTTTCTAAATCGTTAGAGTCCATCGCTCTTTCTTCAACGTGCTCATTAGAGCGGAAAATCCCTGATTGTTTTAATAATTCGTCAACCAATGTTGTTTTACCGTGGTCAACGTGAGCGATAATCGCAATATTTCTAACATCATCTCTTAATTGTACTGACATTTTTTTCTCCTTGTTCTTACTTTATAAAACATAATAAATCATTAAATATAATTTTTATAATCTAACTTATCAATAATACCACTATTTTCCTCCATTGTAAACAAATATACTAATGAAAGTGATTTATTTTAGAATTTTTTTCTACAACTCTATATACAATGAAAAAGAAGACCGAGTATAACTCGATCTCCCTCTAAAATTTCTTTTATTATGGGTGTACTGGAATCATCCATCCAAGTACTCCTGTTGATTGAAGTGCGATGATAGCACACACAATGATTAATAGGATGAAACTGTGTTTAACTGTAAATTTAAGTAAATCTGACTCTCTTCCTACTAATCCAACCGCTGCAGCTGCTACCGCGATAGATTGTGGAGAAATCATTTTACCTACAACTCCTCCAGATGCGTTAGCTGCCACTGCTAATAATGGATCCATTCCTACTTGGCTAGCTGTAACTTGTTGTAATTTAGCGAATAGTAAGTTAGCTGATGTATCAGAACCAGTGATGAATACTCCAATCCATCCAAGTGCTGGAGATAAGAATTTAAATGCTCCTCCAGTTGCCGCTAATGCGTATCCTAAAGTATTTGACATACCTGATGCATTCATGATGTAAGCAAATCCTACTACAAAACAGATAGTTAGCAATGCAATTTTAACTTCATTAAATGTTTGAACAAATGTTACAGCTGCATCTTTCCAACTAATTTTAATGATAAATTTAGAAATTAATGCTGCTACTAAGATTGCTGTACCAATTGATCCTACTAAATCTAACTTGAATACTGCAGCTATTTCTTTACCAGATACTGAACTGATAATGTTGTTGTGAATAAATGGTACTTTAGGGTTTAAAGCAATTGTTTTGAAGAATGCTTTAGAAGATTTCATAGTCCATAAGAAGATAATCACTGTTAATACTACGAATGGTGACCAAGCTACTAAAACTTCGTTTAAGCTGTGTTTTGCTTTAACATTCTCTTTACCATCAACTTCTTTTTCATCAGCAAATCTCCAAGTTGTTTTAGGTTTCCAGAATTGAAGTAAAATAACGATTGAAACTAATGATACTAATGATGAAAGAATGTCAGGTAATTGTTCTCCCATGTAGTTAGAACTTACAAATTGTGCGATTGCGAATGATCCACCAGATACTAATAATGCTGGCCAAACTTCTAATGTTTTCTTAAATCCAGCCATAATTAATACTAAGTAGAATGGAATGAAGATAGACACTAGTGGTAATTGACGCCCAATCATTGCTGCGATTTCAGCAGCTGCGATTGGTGAACCATTTGCGTATGTTGCTAATCCGTCCATAGCTGTTACCGGTGCTCCAACTGCTCCGAATGCAACCGGTGCAGTATTAGCGATCATACAAACACCTGCAGCATAAAGTGGTTTAAATCCTAAACCTACTAATAATGAAGCTGTGATTGCTACTGGTGCACCAAATCCTGCAGCTCCTTCCAAGAACGCTCCGAATGAGAATGCAATGATTAATGCTTGAATACGACGGTCATCAGTTAATGAAGTAATACTGTCTCTGATAATGTCAAAGTGACCAGTTTTTACTGTCATTTTATATAAGAACACTGATGTTAAGATAATCCAACCGATAGGCATAACTCCGTATACCATACCATGTAATGTTGAGAATGCCGCAAATTGGAATGGCATTTTAAAGAATAGACATGCAATTACAATTGCTACTAATAAAGTTAAAAGTCCTGTTAACCACCCTTTAACTTTGAATCCAGCTAGTGCTACTAAGTAAAACACAATCGGGATTAATGCAACAAGTGCAGAAACATATAAATTATCAGCCACCGGCTGTAATAATTGAGTGAATTTTTCCATAAATACACTTCTCCTTTGTATAAATATATTTTGTTTGGTTTGAGAAAATCTATTGTTTTTAACTACCAAATAATATGTTAACTAAAAATCAAATATCATAAAAATTCTAAACTGTTTATTTTAAAGACTATTTTTTTCTTTTTCAAAAATCAGATATATAACAGATTTAAAACTGTTTCATTTTTTATTGATTAGATATAATAACCGCTTGATATTTGATGGTAATTAATCAATGATTTTCTTGTTTACATTAAATATTGTAGCACGCTTTCATTTAAATGTAAAGCGTTTTTTTAGTTATTTTTACAACATTCTTAAGAAATCCACTAATACCAAAGATAATTGTATGTATTTTTTTGAAATAAATTACAAACGTTTTTTATAACAGTTCCATTTTCTATTTACACTTTTCAATAAAAAATTAAGGTCAAAATAATTATTTTATACTATTTTATTCTTTAGGTATAAAAAAAACATATCGTAATAAACCTTATTACGATATGTTTGATTATACTTACTATAAAATAATACATAGTTTTTTAATATTTTTGTTTATCTTTTAAAACCCTACTTATCTCTTTATTTGCTTCTTTTTGCTTCAACACATGACGTTTATCATAGTTCTTTTTACCCTTAGCAACTCCAATTAACAGCTTTGCGTAGCCATTTTTTATATATAGTTTTAAAGGAACTATACTCATACCAATTTCATTTTGGACATTAGTCAATGAAGCAATTTGTTTTTTCTTTAATAACAATTTTCTTACTCTTAATGGTTCATGATTAAATCTATTCCCCTCTTCAAAATGAGATATATGCATATTATATACAAACATTTCTCCACGTCTAGTTTGACAATAAGAATCCTTTAGATTAATCCTTCCACGACGTATCGATTTTATTTCCGTACCAGTTAGAACTAATCCTGCCTCGTATGTTTCCTCAATAAAATAATCATGATTTGCTTTTTTATTTTGAGCTATTACTTTAATTTCTTTGTTCATAATATCTTCCTCTATTTACCACTAATTAATGATTTATGTTTTAATATTTTGAAATCTATTTCCTGATTCTCTAAATCAACATTCGCTACTTTAACGATAACCTCATCACCTAGGCGATATATTTTTTTCTTTCTTCTTCCAATTAAAACCATGTTCTTTTGATCATAAGTATAATAATCATCATTCATAGCCTTAATATGGACTAGTCCTTCAATATTACTTCTTTCTAACGTAATAAACACTCCAAAATTAGTAACACTAGATATAATACCTCTGAATGTTTGTTCTTGATATTTTAACATATACTCACATTTCTTCATTCTATCAACTTCACGTTCACAATCAACCGCTCGTTTTTCATATTCTGAAGAACTTTCTGCTAATTCTGGAAGTCTAGTTAGAAAGTTATCAATCGTTTCATCAGATACATCTCCATTAAACAGATAAGTTCTTATCATTCTGTGTACCAATAAGTCAGGATAACGTCTTATAGGCGATGTAAAGTGAGTATAATATTTCGTCGCTAATGCAAAGTGCCCTATATTATTTGTAGAATATCTTGCCTGATTCATAGTTCTTAATAAAATTGTAGAAAGCATAGGTTCTACTACTTCACCTTTAAATTTTCTAAGCATATTTGCAAGAATATAAGGTTCAATTTCGTCAATTTTCCCTTTTGTTCTATATCCTAGACTAGCCGCGATATCAAAAAATTGTCTAAGTTTTTCAAATTTTGGTTCTTCATGAATACGATAAATAAACGGCACTTGCATCCAAAAGAAGTGTTCTCCTATTACTTCATTTGCACTTAGCATAAAATCTTCTATTAAGCGTTCTGATATACCTCTTTCTCTTAGAACGATATCCACTACCTCACCATTCTCATCAACTACAACTTTAGATTCTGGTTTATCAAAATCAATAGCTCCTCTTGTTTCCCTATTCATTCGAATTTTTCTAGATAATTCTAATGCAGTTTTTAACATAGGGACATACTCTTTATATTCACCTATAACTTCTTTATTTTCTGCATAGACTTCATTAACTTTTTTATAAGTTAGTCGTCCTTTTGATTTGATAACCGCTGGATAAATATCATAACTTTCAGGATGTCCTTTAAAATTAAAATCAATATCACAACATATTGTATATCTTAATATATGTGGATTTAACGAGCAAATATTATTAGATAATTTTCTTGGTAACATAGGTACAACCCTATCCGCTAAATAAACACTGCACCCTCTATTAGCTGCTTCTTTATCTAATGGGCTATCCTCAGTAACATATCTACTGACATCAGCAATAAATACTTTTAATCTATACCCTTTTTTAGTTTTCACAACAGAGACAGCATCATCTAAATCCTTCGCATCATCTCCATCTATTGTGACAACCATTTCGTCTGTACAATCTCTGTACTTATCCTCAATTTTAATCTCCTCACTGATTTTTTCAGTTTGTTCAACTACTTCCTTTGGAAATTCATTCGGGACATTATGTTTATATATTACTGAAAGAATATCAACTCCTGGATCATCTTTATGACCTATTGACTTGATTATTATCCCTTTATGATCTTCAAAGCTAACCTTAGAATAATCAGTAATTTCAACTAACACCTTAGTTCCATCTACAAAATTAAAATTTTTGGCATTTGTTATTTTTATATATTTTACAATATTTTTATCATCACTTTTTACAAAAGAGAAAAATTTTGCATTAGTTAATGTTCCAACCGTATACTTAGTATTTCTTTCTAGTACTTTTTGAACAACACCTTCTAAATTACGATCGTTTTTATATACACTATCTACTTTAACAAGAACAACATCACCAGTCATAGCACTTTGTGTAAATCCTTTAGGTATATATACTTCTATTCCTAAATCAGCCGAATAAACAAATGCAAATCCTTTTTGATGTAATCTAATTACCCCTTCTACTTCTATAGCTTCTTTGACATAAAGAAATTTCTCATTAGGTAATTGAGTTATAACTAATTTTCTTTCTAACTTTCCAACATTCTTAACTAACTCAACAAATTCTTTTGCTGAATCAATATTTAATTTTTCTTTTAAATCTTCAATACTTAAAACTTTATCTTCATTGAATATTTTTTCAATTTTTTCTAACATATAATCCTCCTTTATTAGATTATACAACATATAATTATTTCTATAAAAATAAACCTAAAATGAAATTACATTTTAGGTTTATCATTGTTTAGTCTATAATTTTAACCAAGTAAGACACACTAGTGTTATAAAAAATATTAGTCCTAGTACTATTGTAATTCTTTGTAAAACTAATTCAGCACCTCTTACTTTTTGTTTTCCAAATAGTTCTTCTGCTCCACCAGTTAATCCAGATAAACCTCCAGATTTACTTTCTTGTAATAAAACTACTACAATTAACAGAATACTACTTACTATTGCTATTGTCATTAAAAAAGTGTGCATACTCTCCTCCTAAAATAATCATTCGTTAATACAATACAATTTATATTAACACATTTTTTCAAAAAAAGCAAATTAATTAAACAATTCTTGTGAATATTATTCTTCCTGAAGATGTTTGTAGTACACTTTGCACCTCAACTTCGACAGTTTTTCCTACGGCACGTTTACCATTTTCAACAACAATCATTGTACCATCTTCAGTATATGCTACACCTTGATTATTTTCCTTACCTTCTCTTAGAACCTGAACTTCTAATTTTTCACCTGTAGTTAACATAGGTTTTACAGCATTACTTAAATCATTAACATTTAGAACCTTAATCGATTGTAAAGTAGCAAGTTTATTAAGGTTATAATCAGTTGTTATAATAGCACATTTATATTTTAAAGCATAGTCAATTAGTAGATTATCTACACCTTTATGCTCGTTATAATTGTATTTATTATCTATTTCAAGATCAATCTCTTTCATTTTTTGGAGATGTTCAACACAATCTAACCCTAATCGACCTTTGGCACGTTTTAATGGATCCTCTGAATCTGAAATTAATTGTAATTCTTTTAATACAAACTCAGGAACAATAATCTTCCCTTCTAAAAATCCAGTTTTAGCAACATCTTGAATACGTGAATCAATTAAGGCACTTGTGTCAACAACCTTAGCTACAACTTTCTTAGTCTTAACTTTAGGTTCTTTTTCTTTAGGTTTATTTCCAAATTTAAAAGCTGTAAGGATATTTAAAAATTCACCTTCACGTCTATACCCTAGTACCAATCCTAAGTATCCAAAAACAATATAAATCACAGCTGAGATAATTCTTCCCATTATTCCTGCACCAGCTATAACATCAACTCCTGATGAAAGTAAACTGGCTAAAAGTAACCCAAGAATTAATCCTATTGTCGTGAAAACAATTTTTTGTATTGGTGTTCTTGAAAGACGATCTTCGATTCTTTTTAACATTGCTACAAATCTATCTGAAAATAATAAAGACATTAATACAAAAAATACTGTAGTTCCAATTGTAACAATGATTCTTAACATCGTCTCACTCATTGAAGTAAATATATTATAATAAATCAATGCACTAGTTGAAAGTGTTCCGACAGTTATTCCTAGAAAAAAGGAAATTGTAATTATAACTTTTTTCAACATAAAAATCACTCCTTTAAATATTTAATTGTAATTTAAAATTATTAATTATTCTCTAATAATTTTATATTGTATGATAAAGAGATATAAAACGTCTCTTCTAACTATTCTACTACATTCTACTTAAAATTAACATAATTAAGTTCAAAATAATTTAAGTATTTTTAATATTTTTTTATACTAATAGATGAATAGAGAAATTAAATTACTAAAACTCTATTCACCTATCATAATTTATTTAAAAAAAATTGCTAAAAGCTATGTCTAAACATTCTCTAATATCTTTTACCGGAATTATTTCAATCCCATCTGGAAAATCAGAATTTTTCATATTGCCTATTGGCACTATAACACGTTTAAATCCATGTTTTTTAGCTTCATTGATTCTTTGTTCTATTCTACTTACTCTTCTAACTTCACCAGTTAATCCAACCTCACCGATGAAACAATCATTCATATTAACCGCAATATCTTTAAAACTTGAAGCAACAGCCATGACTACACCTAAGTCTACAGCAGGATCATCAATTTTAACCCCCCCTGAGACTTTAACGTAGACATCTTGTTGTTGAAGTAAATACCCTGCTTTCTTCTCAAGAACAGCCATTAATAGGATTAATTTATTATACTCTAATCCAGTAGAAATTCTTCTTGGGTTATTAAAAGCAGTTGGTGTAGTTAGCGATTGTATTTCTACTAATAATGGTCTACTACCTTCCATTGTACTTATAATTGTTGCCCCTGCAAGATTTTTACTTCGTTCCTCAAGGAACATCTGCGAAGGATTAGCTAAATCTTCTAGTCCACTATGTTTCATCTCAAAAATACCGATTTCATTAGTAGAACCAAAACGATTTTTCACAGCTCTAAGTATTCTGTAACTATGTTGACCTTCCCCTTCAAAATACAGTACAGTATCAACCATATGCTCAAGCATGCGTGGCCCTGCAATAGTTCCTTCTTTAGTAACATGTCCTACTATAAAGATAGCTATGTTTAGACTCTTAGCAATTTTCATAAGTTGTTGTGTACATTCTCTAACTTGAGTAATACTTCCTGGTGAATTTTCTAGATTAGGATTATAAATTGTTTGAATCGAGTCGATAACTAAAAACTGAGGTTTTATTTTTTTTACTACTTGATAAATTAAATTCAAATCAGTTTGCGCATAAACAAAAAGTTCATCTGTATTATTTTTTAATCTATCAGCTCTTATTTTAACCTGCCTTACAGATTCCTCGCCTGTTACGTAAAGAACATCGTGTTCTTTGGCTAAATATGCTGATATTTGAAGAAGTAAAGTAGATTTCCCAATACCTGGATCTCCTCCTAAAAGGACTAACGATCCTCCTACAACTCCTCCTCCTAGGACTCTATTTAATTCACCGCTATCAGTAAGTGTTCGTGGAACATCCTGTGTAGAAACTGATTTTAGTTTCCCAGCTTCTACACGTTCTGTATCATTTGTTTTAACTTCAAATTCTGTATGTTTAGTAGCCTTCTTTGCTTCAACTACTTCTTCCATAGATGCCCATTTTTTACAATTAGGGCATCTTCCCATATATTTCAAACTTTGGTAACCACAGGCATTACATTCATATTTAACATTTACCTTTGCCATAGTTACCTCTTAGTTTTCTTTACAACAAAATTATCATTTTTATAATCAATATTAATAGTTCCAGTTAAATCTGGATTTCTTAATAGTTCTTCACTTAATAAGTCTTCAATATTTTTTTGAATACTACGTTTCAATGGACGAGCTCCATATTCTTTTATACTACCGTCTTCAACGATTTTAGCCATAGCTTTCTTAGTAAGTTTAATAGTAATATCTCTATCTGCTAATCGCTTAGATAATCCATCAATTAATAACTCTGAAATTTTTTCTAATTCTTCTTTTTCAAGAGTTTTGAAGACAATAATATCATCTATTCTATTTAAAAATTCTGGGCGATATTGTTTTTTCAATGCTTCCATCATAGTATTTTGAACATTTTTATAATCATTTTTGATAGATTCACTTCCACCAAATCCTACAAATTTTTGATCATTTAGTTCACTCACTCCAACGTTCGAAGTCATGATAATAATAGTATTTTTGAAATCTACTACACGACCTGAGGCATCTGTTAAACGTCCATCATCTAATACTTGTAATAAAATATTAAAGATAGATGGATGAGCTTTTTCAATTTCATCAAATAATACTACAGAATATGGTTTTTGACGAACTTGTTCAGACAATTGTCCCGCTTCTTCATATCCTACATAACCTGGAGGAGCTCCAACAAGTCTACTAATTGAGTGTGGTTCCATATATTCACTCATATCAATACGAATCATATTATCTTCTGAACTAAATAATGCTTCAGATAAGCTTTTCGCAAGTTCTGTTTTCCCTACACCTGTAGGTCCTAAGAAAATAAAACTTCCTATTGGTCTATTAGGTGCTTTAAATCCGCTTCTCGCTCTTCTAACCGCTTTAGCTAGACTTACTACAGCTTCATCTTGTCCAATAACTCGTTTGTGTAGAATTTCTTCTAATTTTAGAAGTCTTTCACTTTCTGTTTCTGTTAATTTAGTAACAGGTACCCCAGTCCAAGCTGCTAGAACTTCAGCTACATGATCAGCACTAATTTTTATTTTATCTTTTGATAAACTGTCTTGCCAAGAAATTTTAAATTGTTCAATTTTACTAATTACTTGGTTAACTTCATCACGTTTTTTAGCTGCTATTTCAAATTCTTGATTAATTACAGCTCTATCTTTTTCTTTATTTAAACGACTTAATTCATCTTCATATTCTTTTAATTTCTCTGGAGATTTATAAAATCTTAGTTTAACTTTAGAACAAGCTTCATCGATAAGGTCAATTGCTTTATCTGGTAAACATCTATCAGTAATATAAGTTGTACTTAACTTAACCGCTGCATCTAAAGCTTCATCTAAAATTTCTACATTATGATGTTCTTCATATTTATGGCGTAATCCTTCTAGAATTTTAATTGAATCTTCTGTATTTGGTTCTTCAACTTTAATCGGTTGGAATCTACGTTCTAAAGCTGCATCTTTTTCAAAATATTTTCTATATTCTTCAGTAGTTGTAGCTCCTATACATTGAATTAAACCACGTGATAATGCTGGTTTTAAGATGTTTGATGCATCAGCACTACCTTCAGTTCCTCCAGCACCAATTATCGTATGGATTTCATCGATGAATAAAATAATATCTCCTGCATCTTCAATTTCAGTAATGATATTTTTTAATCTTTCTTCGAATTCACCACGATATTTAGTACCTGCAAGTAAAGTTCCCATATCTAGAACCATAACTCTCTTACCCAATAAATTACTAGGAACATTTTGAGATACTATTCTTTCCGCTAAACCTTCAACAATAGCTGTTTTTCCAACCCCAGGTTCTCCAATTAATACCGGATTATTCTTAGTACGTCTATTTAGTATCTCTATCATTCGAGTAATTTCTTTATCACGAGCTAAAACAGGGTCTAATTTATTATTAAAGGCATCTTTTGTTAAATCCTTAGCTAATGAATTTAGTGTTTTAGTTTTTGCTGAACTATCTTCTGGTGCTTCTAATTTTTTAAATCCATCGAATAATTTAGACAGTAACCCCTGGCTTTGTTTTAATAATTCAAATAGTTCCGTAATTAACGCATCAACATTAACTCCTAACTTGTCAGTTAATAAACGAACAGCAGTCCCTGTTTTTTCATTAAGTAAAGATAACAGTAAGTGCTCACTTGTAACTACAAAACTAGATGTATCATCTGCAAACTGTTGACTTTTTTCTATAGTTCTAACAGCTCCATTAGTATAATCTATTTTCATTAGAACATTGCGATAAAAATCAGTACCTTCTAATTCCGCTTCATAAAAGTCTACTACGTTTTTTCTGAAGTCATCATAATAAACACCATATTTATTAAGTGTTTTACATGCTAATGTATTATTCATACTCAACATAGCTAATAGTAAGTGTTCAGTCCCTACAGCCTTAACACCAAAATCATTAGCTTCTTCTTTTGCTGTCGTTAGCACCATAAGGGCTGTTTCATTAAATCTTATGTACATAACCTTATCCTCTCTTATTATATTTTATATTTGTTAAAAATCTTATTGTTAAATCTTTTAAATTTGCTTTTGTTTTAGAAATCATCTCTTCAGCACTATTATCATCAATATGCTCTAAGAACTGATTATGCACTTCTGTAACAATCTCTACGCTATCTATAAAATGATTGTAATCAAATTTATCTATGTATTCTTTTTCAAGTAGAATTTTAGCTATTCTCATAGCTTCATCTACCTCTAAAATTTCATTATCTATTGTCTCAATTAAATAGTCTATGTAATCTTTATTTTTGTGAAGGGTTATTTTAGTAATCCTAATAAATCCTCCCCCTCCACGTTTACTTTCTATAATAAATCCATGTTCCGGAGTAAATCTCGTTTTTATTACATAATTTAATTGGGATGGTACACAGTCAAATTTTTGTGCGACATTACTTCTTTTAATAATTATATGATCTTCTGTTGCCTCATTAAATAAGTTCATAATATATTGTTCAAGAATATCTGTCATATTATTATTCATAAGGGCACCTCCTTTATTGACTAAAATTGACCTTTATTAAATTATACTACATCTACAATATTTTGTACACAAAAAACATTGATTTTTAAGCCTAAATACATAAAAAAAGAGAACGTTTTTATAAAATCGAAATATTATATAAATCAATATTATAAAGTCATTCTCTTTTTAATTTTTAATAAATTTCTATATCTAAATCACAATCTATATCTAGCTAATTAATTATTTAATTTTGATTTTCTATTAAATATTAAATTCATTACAATAGCAACTATTGTTCCTAGTACAATACCACTATCCGTAAACATACGAATAAAGCTTGGTAATTGTGAAAATGCTGTTGGTGCTGTAGTAACACCAAGTCCTAATCCAACTGAACAAGCTATTATCATAAGATTTTCCTGTTTCGCAAAATCTGTATTACCTAACATCTTAACCCCATACGCAAGTACCATACCAAACATACTAATCATCGCTCCCCCTAATACTGGTTGAGGTACGATTGTAGCTAAAGCTCCGATTTTTGGAATAGATCCAAAAACTAGTAGTAAAAGCACCATTACATACATCACTTTTTTACTCTTAACACCTGAAATTTGCACAAGCCCTACATTTTGAGAATAAGTTGTATACGGGAATGCATTTACTAATGAACCTATCATTACAGCTAAACCTTCAGCTAAGTACCCTCTTCGTAAATCTGGTTCTTTAACTTCTTGATTACAAATATTTCCTAGGGCATAATATACACCAGTTGATTCAATCATACTAACAATCCCCACTATAACAAATGTTAAAATAGCACTCATGTTAAATTCAAAACCAGTAAATTTAAATGGTGTTGGATGCTGGAACCAACCCGCTTGTGATACTTCTGATAAACTCACCAACCCCATAAAACTAGCAATAATTGTACCAGATACTAAACCTAGAAGAATAGCTATTGATTGAATAAATCCTGTAGTGAATTTATATATTACTAAAATAATTGCTAAAGTGATACATGCTAATAAAATATTTTTTGGATTCCCAAAATCTTTTGATCCTTGTCCACCTGCAATATAGTTCATCGCAACAGGCACTAAAGTAATACCAATAATCGTAACTACACTTCCTGTAACAACTGGAGGGAATAATTTAGCCACCTTTGCAAAGAATGGAGCTATTAAAACTACTACTAATCCAGAAACGAAAATAGCTCCATACATAGTTGGCAACCCAGAACTATTACCTATAGCTATCATCGGTGCTACTGCAGTAAAAGTACATCCAAGAACAACAGGTAAACCAATACCTGTAAATTTTCCTTTATATACTTGTAGGAATGTTGCTACCCCACACATGAAAATATCAACTGACACCAAATAAGTTGTTTGTTCTGCTGAAAGACCTAATCCACCAGCCACAATTATCGGAACAATAACTGCTCCTGCGTACATTGCTAGTACGTGTTGTAAACTTGATATAAAAGTTTTCAAAATTCTTATCTCCTTAGTTATATATTATTTTTTGACAAATATAACTATATAAATACAAAAAATCACCTATAATTACTTATAGGCGATTTAAAATTCTACTACAAATAATACTTTAAAAACTAGTTTAAAGTAAAATATAATAATAAGTATGCCCATAGTCATCAAATTTACGGTTTGATGGTAGAAACTTGCAAGCCATATTCTTGCCTTTATATGTGCTATATTTTGTCTGTACAATATATAATAACAATTTTCAAATTGATTTTCAAGTGTTATCCATAATTTATTTAATATTTTATTATCTATCATAGAAGAATTTAATATATTATTAGGTTCTCAAATAGAATCTTTAAGCCCCAATGACTAATCTATTACTTTTAGCTTACCTCTAAAGTCCTCTAAACTTGAGTATCCTTTTTCTTTCATGATTTCTTGTAGTTCTTTAGTTAATCTAGAAAATACTGAAACTCCCTCTTTATGTAAAGTTGTTCCTACTTGAACTAAATCTGCACCACATAGAATATGTTCGAATACATCTTTACCATTAATAACTCCACCAGTTCCAATAATTTTTATACTTGGATTTAATCTTTCTCTAAATGCACGAACATTGGCTAATGCTGTTGGTTTAATATATTCTCCACCAAGACCACCAAATCCACCTTTTGGTTTAATAACTACTTGTTCTTTATCTAAATCAATATATAAACCATTACCTACACTATTTACGCTATTTACATACGTAAGTGGATATTTATTAAGAATTTTTGCCATTTCATCAAAATGTGCAATGTCAAAATATGGTGGTAATTTAACACCTAGTGGTTTTGTAAAGAATGTGAATACCTCAGCTAATAATTTATCTGTAAGTTCAAAATCATAAGCAATCTGAGGTTTCCCAGGAACATTCGGACATGACAAATTAAACTCTGTGACCCCTTCATATTCGCTCTCTTGAATTTTCTTTAATAAACCAACATTCTCTTCATAACTCATACCAGTAACTGATAAAAACTGTAATTTTGCTCCAGATTTTTGACGCTCAATAACATAGTCTAAATAATAATCTAAACCATTATTTGGTAATCCCATTGAATTAATACTTCCTAAATTTGTATCATAATATCTTGGTTCAGGATTACCTGCTCTATAGTCTCTAGTTGCAGTTTTTGTAACAAAAGCCCCCGCTTCACTATTAGCTAATTCATCTAATTCCTCGATAGTCATACAGTGTACCCCTGATGCATTCATTAACGGATTAGATAATTCTACATCTAAAAAGTTTGTTTTTAACATTCTTCATACCTCCTATGTTTACTAACAATAGTTTATCACAAATAAATTCTAATAACCATTGTTAAAGCTAGTTTTAGATTTGTATCCAAGTAAAAAAAGAAGGAGATAAAAAATCAATTTTTTCTATCTCCTTCTATAGAAGTTAGTAATAAATAAATAATTCTTATTATGCTTCTATATAATTAATTATATCTAAATATAAATTGTCCATCTTAGGTAATATTTCTTTTATTCTATCAGAATGATTTTCTTTTAACCAAGAAGTAGGTTTTTCATATAATACTTCTGTCTTATCTTCTCTCTTAATAAGTAATAATTTAAGTGGTAGGTTAAAACTTAGATATAAGTCATCTTGCATTAGTAATGTTCCAACTTTTGGATTCCCAAAAACAACATATTGAATATCCTCTAATTCTAAATCAACGTTTCTAGCGTATTCACCTTGGTTAATATTTAGAAATTGGTGAATATTATTTTTTTCTAAATATTCATCTACTTTCGATTTTATATTTTTAAATTCGTCATTAATTAGATATTTTTCCATAATTTACCTCACATAAATACTAATATACTTTTTTAACCATATCTTAGTATAAAAAAGACATTTACACAAATAATTTGTACTTTTCTTCTAAATTTTAAAATGTTTTAATATCATTTTTTATTGAAAAAAGTAGAAATCTAAGCAACAAAGTACACCTAGATTTCTAATAAAATTTTTCTTACTTGATAAAACCTCTTTTTATTTTCTTAGATATTTTCTCGTATAGCCCAACCCTAAGCATGCTAGCAGAGCAAAACCTAATAATCCTAACATAGAATCTTTCATTCTTGTATTTGGAAGTTGCTTCTTAGATTTTCCCTTTGAGTTAGTAACTTTTACAGATTCTTGAGATATTTTATCATCTTTAATTTCTTCATTCTCAACCATTTCTTTTTTTGTTTTCTTCGCATCTACAATGTTTATGACTTTACCAATAGCATCAGTAACTTCTTTTTGTTCACCTCCTATGTTAAAAGAAATACCATATCAATATTTTTCAGTAAATTATTTTTTATCTTATTTAATACTTAAAGCTCTCTACTGCTTTTGATCTCTCAATTAGTTTTCTATACACCCTAGAATGTTCTAACAAGTAATTATGTGTTCCTTGGCACTCAACTATTCCATTATCTAAGACTATTATTTTATCTACATTCTCTATTGATTTAAGTCTATGAGAAATAACAATTACTGTTTTATTTTTTATAAGATTATTTAAACTATCTTGAATTTTTTTCTCATTTTCCACATCTAAAGCCGCAGATATTTCATCTAAAATAACAATTGGAGAATCTTTTAAAAATGCTCTAGCTATCGATAATCTTTGTCTTTCTCCTCCAGATAAGGTTGCACCATTTTCACCAACTATTGTATTGTAGCCATTTTCTAAATCATCTATAAAATCGCAACAAGCCATCTTAGCAGCTGCTATAACTTCTTCATCAGTAGCACTACTACGTCCTATTCTTATATTTTCCATAATAGACGTATTGAATAATACGACATCTTGGAAGACGATTGAAACATATTTATATAGCGTATCTGTAGAAATTTCTTTTATATCATGTCCATCAATAATTATCTGTCCATCATCATAATCATATAATCTAGATATTAATTTTAAAATACTAGTTTTACCACATCCTGAAACACCTACTAGTGCTGTAACTTCATTTTGTTTAGCTGTAAAACTGACATCTTTTAATACGGGACTTTCTTTATCATAACCAAATTTCACATTTTTTAATTCAATACCAAAATTATTCAATTTAATTTCTTTACCTTTTTGAATTTGAGTCTCTTTTATCTCTTTGATTCGTTTAATACGAGAATCTAGGTAAAATAGCTCTGTAGTATTAGCAGCCAATCCATCAACTATATCTTTCATTTTCATCGCAACGAATATATAACCAATTAAGTATAATATATTAATACTTCCACTCGCATAAAGTGCTGTACCAACTATTATTACGACTACTAAAGTTCCTTGAGCAACAACCCATGATAAAAATAAAGGTATAAATAGTACCATTTCCACTTTAAGTTTTAATTTTTCACTTATATCCATATCTTTATTTAATTTTTCTCTTATCTTATTACCTAAACCAAAACTTTTTATATCTTGTTGAAGTTCAATCGCTTCTTGGAAACTTTCAGAATTATAACGAAGTTGTTCAAAATTCTCATATTGTTTTTTTAATTGAATTTTTTTAGAAACTAGTATTAGAGAATAACTTAGAACTACAGGTATCATTATTGATAAACCTAAATATATATTTCCAACTAACATAAGTATAGACATAATTGGGAAAAATAGAATAAATCCTATAATTTTTGCCATTGCATGACTCATTGCATGCTCTATTGCTTCAACATCTTTCATAACAGTTTGACTTATATCTGATAAGTTGTGTTTTGAAAAATAAGCAAGTGGAAGTTTGCTTAACGTTGTAGCTATATCTATTCTTAAATTAGCACTTTCTTTATAGGTTGCACTATATAATGCATCGTACTCTTTAGCCAAAAGTACATATATAACAATCAGTACCACTATTGATATTACTATATATAGATATTTACTTTTAACATTTCCTAACAAAAGTTCATCTACTAATATCATAAGTAACATAGCAGGAAACATATTTGAAAAATATACTAGAAATGATAAAATACTAGCTCTTATTAAATCAGTCGCTCCTTGATTTGTTAAAGCAAACCAATTTTTAATTTTATTTTTCATAATTAACCCTCCACTCATTTGCTTTATTATATAAACTTTGGAGTTTTTTATACTCACCATCTAAAGCCATCAATTCTCTATCAGTTCCACGTTCAATAATATTCCCATTATCCATTACTAATATTTCATCAACATTTCTAATACTAGGTAATCTATGAGCAATCATAATAACTGTTTTATTTTTTATTAGATTTGAAAATGCGCGCTGTAATTCATATTCATTTTCTGGGTCTACTGCTGCACTAGCTTCATCCATAATAATAATTTTTGCATCTTTTAAAATAGCACGAGCTATAGCAATTCGTTGTTTTTCACCACCTGATAGATATACTCCTTTAGTACCTATTTGAGTTTGTTCTCTTTCTCTGAATTTATCAAGAATACTATCACATCCCGCTAAACTCATGGCATTCATAACTTCTTCATACGATGCATCAGCTTTACCAATTTTAACATTCTCATATATTGATGTTTTAAATAATTTAACATTTTGAAAAACAAAAGCAATATTATTAATTAAAGTCTCTTCAGTATATGAACTTATACTTTTATCTCCAATTTTGATAACTCCACCATCTACCTTATAAAAACCAGAAATTAGTTTTGCAATAGTAGATTTACCACTACCAGAAGACCCCACTAAAGCATAGCTCTTGTTTTCTTCTAGACTGAAACTCAAATCATTTATAATTTTTTTATCAGTATAACCAAAGCTAACATTTTCAAAGGTAATATTATAATTTTCAAACTCATTATTAGAACCAAATGTTAATTTATTACTATTCATTTCTTCAAAAATACTCTCTAGTTTTTCAATGACAGACTGTCCCATAAATGCATACATCGATACATACATTATTGCCATTAATGAAACAAACAGTGCACCGCTTAAAAACAGTACCATAATCAATTCAACAGCTAACATTTTTGGATCTTCAATATTGTAAAACAGTAAAAGAATTGGGATTACCATAGCTATAAAGCTAAAAAAGAACCATTGAAATCCAACAAAACCTCTTTTACATGACATAGCATATTCTAAAGAATATTTAGAATAATTTTTTATGGCTGTATTTAAGGCTTTAAATGATTCAACACTAATACCAAAAATTTTAATAACTTGAATTCCTCTAACATACTCTACTGTTTCACTACTTAAAGTTTCTAAAGATTCTTGATAAATCTTCATAAATTCTTTTTCACCAGTCATCATAGATAGAGATATTCCTCCAACAATACTCAGTATTATCAGAATAATCCCTACTTTTATACTAACTAAAAATCCAAGGATTAATAATAGAATTGGCATTAATATAGCTCCAGCATTATCAGGTATTAAATGTGCTACAATCATATGTGTATCCGTTGCATTATCATCTATTATTTTTCTAGTTTTTCCTGAAGGATGAGTATCAAAAAAAC
Source organism: Gemella haemolysans (assembly GCF_012273215.1). Taxonomy (NCBI): domain Bacteria; kingdom Bacillati; phylum Bacillota; class Bacilli; order Caryophanales; family Gemellaceae; genus Gemella; species Gemella haemolysans. Next base: position 1,095,242 of record NZ_CP050965.1, read on the forward strand.
TAAAGCTCGCTTTTGATAATCCTTCAATTCCATATTTTCTAAGATTTGTTTCCAATCTAAATCCTAATACATGTGTTACTAATCCAGAAATTCCATATAATGTAATACCAATAATTAGTAAACCAACTATACAAAATCCATAATACTTAGCATTTTCTATATTATTATTAACAATTATTTCAATTAAAAACTTACTTAAATAATAATATCCCCATACTTTGAATACTACTGACAACATAGATAATAAAATCCCTATATATGCCAAGTATCGTTCTTTAGGAACATAAGATAAAATTTTTTTATATACTGTTAACATAATTTCCTCCTTATTTTTTTTATAAACTCCCATTTAAATTAATACTTTAACAATAATTTAAAACTCTTACATTAATTTTATCACTCTTATTTGTAATTGTAAATAATAACTATTATCAATTATATATAAAAAAGTAAAGAATTGTTAAAATTCAATTCTTTACTTTTTTATACTTATTTAGTTTTGTGAATATATCTAAGTCTATATATTCACCATTCAATACTTCGTGTTCTACTAGTGTAGCTTCTTTAAAATAACCTAAACGTTGAGGAACACTTGCACTCTTATAATTTTCAGGATGTACCCTAATTTGTAATTTATGTAGTTTTAATTCGTTAAAAGAATACTTTTCTATCATATCAACAGCTTGTGTCATTATGCCATAACCTTCGAATTTTTCACTTAGCCAATAGCCGACTTCAGCCCTTTTTGAACTTCTATTTATATTATGAAGGTCAATCATTCCTGCCACATTTTCATCTACTAGAATAATAAACATCATCATTTCTTCTTTATGAATTTTTTCTATACTATACTCAAGGAATTGTTCCTCATCCTGAACTGATTTCATATCCATTACCCAAGGTAAGTACTTTGCTAGTCTTAATCTTTCATCTACTATTACTTTATAAATATCTTCAGCATATTTTTTATCAGGTAATACTAGTTTACATTCACTACCATTGTTTAAAATAAACTTCTTTGTTTTATAAATAAACATTGTACACTCCCTATTCGTTTTCTAATTCATCTACAACTTCTTTTAATAATTCATATGAATGATGTTGAGCTTCTTCATCATAAATATATGAATTAATCATAAGCTCATCAAATCCTACTCTACGTTTTAAATCAGCAATTTGTTTTTTTACTGTTTCTTTACTGCCAATAAACGAAATTTTAGTCATTTGTTTAACTATAGATTTCTCATGATCTACTATTTCATCGTGTTCAAAAGCTATTGGTCCGAAATGTGGAACCTTCGTAGTCGCGATATAATTTTTCCAAACCGCTTCTTCTGATTGTACTGGAGGAACCATTCCTTGAGGATTACTTGTAATAATATTTAAAAATGATTGAATCTGAGTTGTTGATAATCTTTTTGCTTCTTCATCAGAATCTGCAACAACTGCATTAGCACCTATAATTACATACGGCTCGCTTAAAACTTCTGACGGTTTAAAGTAATGTCTATAAATAGCTACTGCATTTTCCATCATAGCTGGAGCAAAATGCGATGCAAATACATAAGGTAGTCCTAGTTCAGCAGCTACATATGCACTATCAGTACTAGATCCCAGAATATATAATGGAACATCAAGCCCGGCTGCTGGATATGCATGAACAGGTCGCTTATCTTTAAAATACTCTGACAGTTCTACAACTTCTTTTTTAAAATCCATCTCTCTATTAGTATTTCTTCTAATGGCACGCGCAGTATTATAATCTGTACCAGGTGCTCGACCTAAACCTAAATCAACTCTATCTGGATATAAAGTTTCCAAAGTTCCATATTGTTCTGCAACTATATATGGACTATGATTAGGTAACATCACACCACCCGAACCTACTCTAATATTACTAGTGTTGTCTAGTGTACGTTGGATTAATAACTGCGTTGCGCTACTAGCTACACTTTTCATATTATGATGTTCTGCAATCCAATATCTTTCATATCCTAATTCATCAGCCTTTTTAGCTAATCTAATCATTGCATCTATTGCATCTTTAAAATTTTCTCCTTGTCTTAATGGAGCTAAATTTAAAATTGAAATTTTCATAGTTTTTCACCTCTATTTATTTACCATTTTTAACAACTCATCTACAGCTACAATTCCTAGTTGATTTGCTGCAAGAGGACTGTCTCCAGTTATTAAGTTTCTATCTATATGAACCTGACCACTTATTGCTTCATTTACTATTTTCGCACCTAAACTTTCTAACTTTTCAGCTAATAACCATTTTAATTTTCCTGGCATATATCCAATTTCTTGGTTTGCTCCCTCATCTATACTATCAGGGAAAACAGTCATTTCATAATTTTTAAATAAGAACTCTGATTCATCAATATTTCCTGAAATTAGTGCAGCTGGGCCATGACATAGTGTTATGATTTTTTTATTCTCTTTAATTGCCCATTTAAGAACTTCTTTTACTTCACTACTTTCAGGTAAGTTAATCATTACTCCATGACCACCTGGTATGAAAACACCTGAATAAGGTGAATCTTCTGAAGTAATATTCTCCAAAATTCTATCTAATTTAACAGGATTCTCAAATTTTTCTATATATTTATTATAAAGCTTCATAACATTCTCATCTTTTTCTGGCATTGCCCACATCTCTAATTTTACAGAGTTTCCTGATAAAGTAACAATATCTATCTCAAATCCAGCAGCATCCATATGTAACATTGGTAACAATGTTTCTACAGGGTGATTACCTGTTGAAAAATACTTTCCATTAGACATTTGTAAGTATCTTTCATCTGACGCTATCATTAAAATTTTATTCTTTTCCCCTCTATACGTGTTTTCAAATTTAAAACCATCAAAATTTGTCACAGGACTCGTATATATACTCAAAGAATAGTCCGATGGGAAATACGCGTTATGTTCTGCTCTATCTTTTACTGGTTGATTTGTTAATTTTGTCATTTTAATTCTCCTAAACTTTTATAAAAATATATTTGCTTGCACAAACAAGTACATTAGTAAAATATAAAAATCAAAATAATAAATTCTGATTTTATATTTTATCACTATTTCTATTTAATACATCTGTAACTATACTCGTAGTGTTTTCTAGGTACTTTTTTCCTTTAGGTGTTAATTTTATACATACACCTCTCTTGTCCTCAGCAGAAGAAAATCTTTCTATTACACCACACGTATTCTCAAATTTAGCTAACATTCTTGATGTTGCACTTAAACTTAATGAAATCTTAGTACTTAAATCTGTCATTCTTAATATATTTCCTTCGGTTTCATTCAAGTAATGTAAGCTATAGTATTCATTTAAAGTTATTGGGTGCTCTCCTTTTGATAAGGCATCTTCTAATTCAGTACTTATTTGTTTCATATTACTATGAAATGCTATCCATTTATTTACTACTTCTTCATTATTCATTTGTCACCTCTTAATTTACTTGCGTTTGCAAGTAAATTAATATTACTACTTTTATTATTAATTGTCAATAAAACTATCTTTTCTTATTACTACTAGATAAAAATATCCTTTTGTGCTAAATTCTCAATACACTCATCATAGTATGCTGCATCATGTTCTTTATAAACCGGCTTATTTATTTTATACTCTTTTAGATCGTTATGAGGAGCACAAATTTTTCCTCTGTAATTTTTATCTAGCCATTCTTTACTAACATTATAGCCTCTATTCTTCATTTCCTGCATGATTAATTCATGATACTTGAAAAGGAAAAATGGCTTATGTTCAAATACATAATCTACCGTTGAATGTTTCTTACCCCAACCATTTCCTCTTAATGCGCAGCATTCTCTATGTTGACCTAAAAGTTGTTGCCTTGGTAATTTTGATATTAGTTCTTCATGCCAAAGTCTCATCTTGTCCTCCATTAATAAGAGTAGATTCTTCCAAATATTTATTTGGATATTTCTTTAGAAGTTGTTTTACTTCTTTTATCAAATCTTCTTTTTTGTATTTATTATTATGATATTCTTCAATCATTTCAAAAAAATTTTCTTTTTCTTCTTTTGTTGCATATTTTTTAAAATATCCCCAAACGTGATGCAATGCATTCGTTACTTGTCCTTTATCTTCAGGTAAACTTACAGCTTGTTTTATAAGCTCACTGACTTTATTTCGAGATACTTCTTCTTGCTTTAAATATGTTCTAATTTCTAAGTATATTTTACTTGAATGACTTAAAACAAGATATTTATTTTTTGCCCATAACTTTTGACATTGAACTCTTTCTTCTTTATTATTCATTTTATCCTTTCGAAAACAGTTTATTTTTAATATCCATATTATATTATATCTTATGTTTTTTTACTACATATTGATATCAAACTGTATAAAAAGTTCCTTATTAAATAATATCTTAATAAGGAACCTCTGTATTATATTTTTGTTGTATTAAATTTAACCATGTTCTTTTGGTTTGCTAAGTCCATTTTTATACGCAATAAATTTAATAGATTGTCATTGTCAATCGATACTTTTCCTGAGTCATCTACTTGAATTTCAAGGTATTGTTTTTCTTTTGCCAAATAATCCATACCTTGTAAATCCACGTATCCATCACCTTTGAAATCAACTGATGCTAAGTAAAAAATAAATTTAGAAAATCCTTTTTCTGCAATATTTTTACTTGTTGCATTCATTTGAGCTAACGGCTCAAAAAATGTTTTGTAGTTTGGTTTATAAGTAGCTTTAACCGTGTATTGATATGTATCGATAGTTGGGGCGATTAAAGATAAGTAAACAGTATTACCCTCAACTTTATAATCTAAAAAATCATAAGCTCCAGCCTTACCATAAGCATTACCATTAACTTTTAGAATCATAGGACCATATTCATCCATATCATAATTAATATTTTGATATTTAAAATTAACATTTTCTTCCGATGGAATCATAGATTGTTTTAAATCATTCCAAACCTTTTTATACATTTCTTTTTGATTATTAAAACCTGCTGCTTTCACAATAACATCGATATTTTCTTGGTTTACATAGAATGCATCAACAACTTTAAGTGCTTCTTGTACTTTTTTATCAGTTATGATTTTACGTTTTTCGGATAATTTACTCTGAGCTCGCTTTAATCCAGTTAACTCGTGATCAAAACTTTTCCCAGTATTTTGCTCAGTATAAGTACGTTTAGTACCAACAGGTGAAACTTTAGCATTCCAATCAAAATCTTTACCTGGACCCTCAATAGTTTTTTGTTTTTGCTCACTCTGCTTATTTTCAGTTGATTGTTTAACACCACACCCAACTGTACCAATAGATAACAGTGTTGCTACTGAAATTAATAAAATATTTTTCTTCATATACTTTCCTCCTAAATAACTATAATATTATAGTCACTATGATTATACCATAACAAAAAAAGAAGTGCTAATTTTAATATACACTTCTTTTTAATAATTTTTACTTTTAGAGTACCAATGAAATATTTCCATATAATATTATTCTAAATATACCTATAATAGCTAAATGTATTGGATAATAGTAGTAGAAGAACCACTTAGAACCAATATGTTTTCCTCTGGTACCATCATATCTCATTAATAATGGTAGAGAGAATAAAGTTGCAAACTGTAATACTCCATAGAATACATCTATAAAGATAATATAAATAGCAGCATAAACACTTATCCATATAACATAATCGAGTATTTGTTGTTTTTTACTATCTCTATGATTATATAGAAAGAATGGCATCATTAGGGCTATTGAAGACCAATCCGCTACAAAAGTTAATAAACAGAACACTATAATTGTTAAAATCTTTAATGTATTATTTATCTTCTCATTTTTAAAGATTGCGATCAATGCAACCGACATCGCCAATGGGAATAAGACACTTGTTTTATTAAATATACTTCCTGTAGTTATATCAAATGGTACACCTAGACCGAAGCAAAATGCAAAGTGACTGATAACAGCAAAGCTAATAATTCTAAAGAAATATTTTTTAATATCTTTTGTATAATAACATCCTTCTGCGATAAAATACCACATAATTGGCGCTGTTAAACGTCCTACTATGTGCATAAATACTGGTATCGGTTCTTTAACTAAACCTGGATATAATAGCCACGCTAAATGATCAATTGTCATAGCAATAATAGCTATATATTTTAACTGAGTTCCATCAAACTTTAAATTTTTCATTTTCTTCCTTTCTATACTATTTTGACTTTATTTAAAAATATTAGTTTATATATTACTCATAAATTTAGGGTAATGAGAATACTCTACACTAAGATATATTATCATATTAAAATACATTATACAATTATTTATCTAAACAATATATATAATTCAAAAATAAAAAAGACTTTCAAGAATAAAAGTCCTTCTTATCTAAACATGGCTATTTCTAGACTATCCATATATTGAGCTAATGACTTATTAAATTTTTCATAATCAGCTACTTGAAATTCCTCTGTAGCACAGGCTACTGAACATCTAGCAACTTGTAGTTGATTAAAAAATGTTATCATTAATGGTACACCTATTATTTTAGAAATACCACGTATTGTCATCCTTCCAGCTTCTTCTAATTCCATAACTTGTTCTTTTGAATTTATATTTACTATTTTATCATCAACTAAGACTTCAACATTATCATAGTAATCATAAGCTAATTCAACAGCTCTACAAATATGCTCCCAACCTACTCTATAAGTCAAGCTATATTCTGCAAATAACCATCCATTTTCTTTTTCTACACCTAGTAAAAGCATATTATTTATCTCCTATATATTTATGTATTAGTTTAATTATATTCTAACTTAAACTTATAAGCAATAAAAAATGCCTAAGTTATTTCACTTAGACACTTTATATATTATCTTTCTTTTGTTAAAATTCCATCTTTCATTCGATAAACATGATCACATTTTTCAATCATTCTATTATCATGAGTTACCATAATAATTGATTTATTTTTTTCTCTACATTCTTTTGAAAGTAAATCTACAACTTCAAACGCTCTATCTGAGTCAAGACTTGCTGTAGGTTCATCAGCTAAGATGATTGCCGGATTATTGTAAAGAGCTCTAGCAATAGCTAATCGTTGCCTTTCTCCACCTGATAAGTCTTTTGGTAATTTATTTTCTAAATGATCTATTCCTAATTCTTTAAATAGGGAGTTTTGATCTTGAAGTGTTTGTTTTTTTTTCTTATTTATTCTATCAACTAATTCTAACTGTTGTTTTGCAGTTAAAAATGGAACAAGATTAGATGCCTGCAGAACAAATCCTATATCATTAAATCGTAACTTTGACCTTTCTTTCTCAGATAGATTAGTATAATCTTTTCCATTAATAATTATTTGACCTTTTGATGGAGTTTGTAAACCACCAGCTAACGTTAAGAAAGTTGATTTTCCTGAACCTGATGGACCTATAATCGCAATAAATTGACCTTCTTCTATTTTAAAATTTGTTTCTTTCAAAGCTTCTATCTCTTTATTTCCATCTTGATATGATTTAGTAACATTTTTAAATTCTAATACATTCATATGACACCTACCCTATTGCTTTTAATGGATCAATTTTTCTAATAGCTAAAACAGAGAATAATGTTCCAACTAAAGAAAAAATAATCAAACTAACAAAGATAATACTGTAATAAAGTCCATTTCCTAAAAATGGTACTGCTGATGGTAATACAAGTGATGTTCCCCATGTTCCAACCAAACCTAGTATACTTCCAACTAATGAAAGTAAGAATGTTTGCGATAAGACAGAAATTCCAATCATTCCATTCGAGATTCCTTGTGCTTTCATTATACCAAAAATAGGTGTTTTCTGAATAGTAAGTACATACATGAAGATCCCTATAATAATAGCAGAAATCACTATTAGGAATCCTATCATTAGTCCAAATGTTAAAATTTGAGCACTATAACCAGGTAATTCATTAATAAAATCAGCTATACTAACTTTTTGGAAGATAGAACTGTCGTAATCCTTTAATTCTCCTTTTACTACGAAAGCATTAATCATAAGATTATCAGTTGATTTATTATTACCATATTTCAACACTTGAAAATCATTAATATTCATATATACTACAGGTGCAACATTAAACCTTGATTTTTCCGTGTAACCTACTATTTTTAATTCAATATCTGAGTTAGCTGTTTTAAAAGTATCCCCTATAGAATATCCTTCTTTTTCAGACAAACTTTTTTCAATAACAACTTCATTTTTAGATTCAAAAGTTCTACCTTGAATTATTGGAGGAATTAAAAAACTTCCATTATTTACTCCAAAAATACTGATTTTTTGTTTTACATCCTCATTTGAACTCTTCTCAGTTTTAGAAACTGTAACCATTTGACTAAAAGGTTCAACATTATCTGCAGATAAAGATTCTTTATCTGATAATTTCAGATTAGATAAACCAATAGTTTTATTTGCTTCTGAAGAAAGCAATACCGTATCCGCCTTCCAATGATCAATTGAAGATCTATTCTGATCTATCAATCCAAAAGCTAATCCGGATAAGAAAAACATCAAATATGAAACTAGTGTAAGTAATCCTACAATTAGACTATACCTTAACTTAGCATCCTTTATTTCATTAATAGCTAAAAACATTTTTTCTCCTTAAAATATAAAATTTTTATTCATAAATAATAAATTGCATTATACTAAGCATATAGAATAAAACTTGTAAAGTCAAGTTATTAAACTAAACCGAATATCTATTGTCGTTATTTATGATTAAATTATATTTTTCGATATAAAACTAAAAAGGCATTTAGAACCTTCCAAATACCTCTTTTGTTAATAGCAAATTATTAAAATTATTATTTATTAATCCAACTGTTTACTGTATGAGCAATTTCTAGAGGATGCTCCATATACATCTCATGACCACAATTTTTTAGTAACTCAACATCAAAATATTGTGGAAGTTTATCTAGTGATATCTTTCTCCATTCAGGTTCTTTATCATATGCTGGAGCTATAAATAATACGTTTTTTGATTTTAAATTTCTTTGATATGATCTAATAACTCGACGTAATTCAAGTAAATAAGAGACTTTTTCGAAATCTAAATCTAGCTCAAATTTTTCTAATGCACTATTATAACGATATGAATTTTTTAATGCTTCTTCCAGATTTTCTGACCAATAATAAGATTGAGATTTTTCATTGGCTATAACTTCTTCTAAATTTGTAAAAGTATGCTGGTCAAAATAAGCTTTTGCTGCTTCTAACTCATTTTCAAGAGGCATTATTTCATCTAAATTCAAATAGCCTCCATCTAATAAAATGAGTTTAGTTACTTTCGGACTACGTGATGATAAAAATCTAGCTAAATCACCACCTAATGAATGACCAATCAGATAAACCTCTTCATCATCTTTTATTGCATTATTAAACCAATTTTGTAATATTTTTTTATCTTGTATCATTTCTTTATAAGGATTTAGAAAAACAGTATCTACTTCAAGCTCTTGAAAGAAATCCTTTGCGAAATAATAATTACTGCCTAAACCACCTATAAAATATACTTTAATTTTTTGATTCATCAATTCTTCCTTCTCCTAAAATAAATTAATTTTCTAGAAAAATACTATAAACGATTATATACTAAAACTTGTTAATTATAATTTTTAAAAATAATAATTAGTAATATACTAATTATAAGTAAGATAAACTGAACTACGAAAATAACTAACGCAATCTTATAAATAGATATATACTTACGAACTTGAATAGTAGTATTAAAAATAAACTCTCGAAATCTCTCATCACTTTCAAATGAAATAATATACTCCCCTTCATCAGCTTGAAAACAATATATCTCTACTCTTCTCCAAATAACCCCTAAACCTTTAGATCTATAAAATACTTCTTCTAGAGATTTTTTTTCACCAGTATTTTTATTAGCAACAGTTATCCTTAAATCTCTAATGTTAGTAAAAGAATACCTCTTATCTTTTATCCAAATAGAGTATTTCCCACCTTTTCTGATAATAAATTCCTCTTTTTTAATCCCGGTAGATAATTCACAAATTGCTTTATTTCTAAAAAATTTTATAACAATTAAACTACAAATAAATAATAAGACTATTAATATCAAGGCTAATATATAAATTATAGTATTCACAATCTTCTCCTTTTCTTTACTAACTTATAACGATAAATTATATACTTATAATAATATTATAAGCTATTAATTTTATGAGAACAATAGTAAATTAATATGCTATGATATATAATAGAAATTTAATAAATAAATATTCAAAAAACTATTATTCTTATACCTATATATGATTATAAAAACTCTATTTAGAATAATTAATTAAAAAATCGAAGCTAATTTCTTAACTTCGACTTTTTACTATTACTCAATATCCCTAGAGTAATTAGATTTTATTTTAATAATATATAAATTATTTGAATTTATTATATTATTTCCCCTATACTACCTTTAAACATATTATACACCTCTTATAGTTTTTCTGCAAGGATTTACCAAAATTTGTACGTATTTTATAATAAAATTATAAAAAATAATTATTTTACACTGAAAATACTATATTAACACATATAATGTTCTAAAACTATCAAATACCTCTAATTAAATATGAACATTATGTAAATCTATATTAAGTATATAAAAAAAGCAAGGTGAAATTCACCTTGCTTTATGTATTTCAATACGAAATTATTTAACGATTGAAGTTACAACACCTGAACCTACAGTACGTCCACCTTCACGAATTGAGAAACGAGTTCCTTCTTCGATCGCGATTGGAGAAATAAGTTCTACGTTGATTGATACGTTATCCCCAGGCATTACCATTTCAGTACCTTCTGGTAAAGTAACTACACCAGTTACGTCAGTAGTACGGAAGTAGAATTGAGGACGGTAGTTTGTGAAGAATGGAGTGTGACGTCCACCTTCTTCTTTAGATAATACGTACACGTCAGCTACGAATTGAGTGTGTGGAGTGATTGTTTTAGGAGCTGCTAAAACTTGTCCACGTTCGATATCTTCACGAGCAACACCACGTAATAATGCACCGATGTTATCTCCTGCTTCAGCGTAATCTAATAATTTACGGAACATTTCAACACCTGTTACAGTAGTTGAAGCTGGTTCTTCAGTTAATCCAACGATTTCTACTACGTCTCCAACTTTAACTTGTCCACGTTCAACACGTCCAGTAGCAACTGTACCACGACCTGTGATTGAGAATACGTCCTCAACTGGCATCATGAATGGTTTAGCGTTATCACGTTCTGGAGTTGGGATGTACTCATCAACTGTTTCCATTAATTCGATGATAGCTTTTTCTGCATCAGCGTCTCCTTCAAGAGCTTTAAGAGCAGAACCTTTGATTACTGGTAGTTCATCTCCATCGAATCCGTATTCAGATAATAGTTCACGAACTTCCATTTCAACTAATTCTAATAACTCTTCGTCATCAACCATATCACATTTGTTTAAGAATACAACGATTTTTGGTACTCCAACGTTACGAGATAATAGGATGTGCTCACGAGTTTGAGCCATTGGTCCATCTGTAGCAGCGATTACTAAGATAGCTCCGTCCATTTGAGCAGCACCAGTGATCATGTTTTTAACATAGTCAGCGTGTCCTGGGCAGTCTACGTGTGCGTAGTGACGGTTTGGAGTTTCATACTCGATGTGAGAAGTGTTGATTGTGATACCACGTTCTCTTTCTTCTGGTGCGTTATCGATTGAAGCGTAGTCTTTAGCTTCTCCACCATAAGTTTTTGCTAATACAGTAGCGATAGCTGCTGTTAAAGTAGTTTTACCGTGGTCAACGTGACCAATTGTTCCAATGTTAGCATGTGTTTTACTACGGTCAAATTTTTCTTTTGCCATTTTAAAAATGTCTCCTTCAAGTTAATAAAATTTTAATTTTTTAAATTAGTCACATAGCATTCTATGATAACTATATTTTATAATGTTACAACGAAAATTGCAACTATAAAGAATATTTTTTATTATCCTTTATTTTTTTTGATAATTTCTTCAGAAATTGATTTAGGTACTTCTTCGTAGTGGTCGAATACCATTGAGTAAGTACCACGTCCTTGAGTTGCAGAACGTAGAGAAGTTGCATATCCGAACATTTCAGATAATGGTACTGAAGCACTTACTACTTGTGCGTTACCACGAGCTTCCATACCTTCAACTCGTCCACGACGTGAAGTGATATCACCCATGATATCTCCTAAGTATTCTTCAGGCATTACAACTTCAACTTTCATGATTGGTTCTAAGATTACTGGGTTACATTTTTTAGCAGCTTCTTTAAGAGCTAATGATGCAGCAACTTTGAACGCCATTTCAGATGAATCGACATCGTGGTATGATCCATCGAATAATTTAGCTTTAACGTCGATTAATTCGTATCCAGCTAATACCCCGTTTGCCATAGAGTCTTTTAATCCTGCTTCTACTGCTGGGATGTATTCACGTGGAACTACCCCACCAACGATAGCATTTTCGAATTCAAATCCTGCACCTGGCTCATTTGGAGTGAACTCAATCCATACGTCCCCGTATTGTCCACGTCCACCAGATTGACGAGTGAATTTACCTTGTACTTGTGCAGCTTGTTTGAATGTTTCACGGTAAGATACCATTGGAGCACCTACTGTACATTCAACTTTGAATTCACGACGCATACGGTCAACGATGATGTCTAAGTGAAGCTCACCCATACCTGCGATGATAACTTGCCCAGTTTCTTCGTCAGTTCCAGCACGGAATGTTGGGTCTTCTTCTTGTAATTTTTGTAAAGCTGTTGACATTTTATCTTGGTCAGCTTTTGATTTTGGTTCAACTGAAAGTTGGATAACTGGTTCTGGGAATTCCATTGATTCAAGAATAACTTCGTTTTTCTCGTCACAAAGTGTGTCCCCAGTAGTAGTATCTTTAAGACCAACAGCTGCAGCGATATCACCAGCGTAAACTTCAGCGATTTCGTTACGAGTGTTAGCGTGCATTTGCAGGATACGTCCTACACGTTCACGTTTACCTTTAGTTGAGTTTTTAACGTATGAACCAGATGATAAAATACCTGAGTACACACGGAAGAAAGTAAGTTTCCCTACGAATGGGTCAGTCATAACTTTGAAAGCTAATGCTGAGAATGGTTCTTCATCTGAAGAATGTCTTTCTACTTCTTCATCAGTATCTGGGTTAATCCCTTTAATAGCAGGTACGTCTAATGGAGATGGTAAGTATTCTACTACTGCATCTAGCATTGGTTGTACACCTTTATATTTGAAGGCTGATCCACATACTACAGGGAAGAATTCTACTGATAAAGTAGCTTTACGGATTGCAGCTTTAAGCTCATCAATTGTAATTTCTTCTCCACCTAAGTATTTTTCCATGAAGTCTTCATCGAATTCTGCAACAGCTTCGATAAGTTTTTCACGGTATTCTTCAGCTTGATCTTGGTATTCAGCTGGGATTTCTTTTTCAACAAGATTTTCCCCAACGCTACCTTCGTTGTAGATAGCTTTCATCTCAACAAGGTCGATTACACCTTCGAATAGATCTTCAGCTCCGATTGGAAGTTGAATTGGGTGTGCGTTAGCTTGTAATCTGTCGTGGATTGTTCCTACAGAGTATAGGAAGTCAGCTCCTGTTTTATCCATTTTGTTTACGAATACGATACGAGGAACTCCATAAGTTGTAGCTTGACGCCAAACTGTTTCTGTTTGTGGTTCAACACCTGATTGCGCATCTAATACTGCTACTGATCCATCAAGTACACGAAGTGAACGTTCAACCTCAACTGTGAAGTCTACGTGTCCCGGTGTATCGATGATGTTGATACGGTGGTTTTTCCATTGAGCAGTTGTTGCAGCAGATGTAATAGTGATACCACGTTCTTGTTCTTGTTCCATCCAGTCCATTTGTGAGTTACCATCGTGAGTATCTCCGATTTTGTGGATTTTCCCAGTATAGAACAGAATACGCTCTGTAGCAGTTGTTTTACCTGCGTCAATATGAGCCATGATACCGATATTACGAGTATCTTTTAAAGAAAATGCTCTAGTCATGAGTCAATTTTCTCCTTTCATAAATTTTTAAATGTTTTGAGTAATTTGTCTTTTATAGTGAAAAACTCAAGCTATAAAATAGCTTGATATTCACCCTATAATTACCAACGATAGTGAGCAAATGCTTTGTTTGCTTCAGCCATTTTGTGAGTATCTTCACGTTTCTTAACAGCTGAACCAGTGTTATTTGCTGCGTCTAAAATTTCATTAGCTAAACGTTGTTCCATAGTTTTTTCTCCTCTTAAACGAGAATAGTTAACTAACCAACGTAGACCTAATGTAGTTCTTCTTTCAGCACGTACTTCTACTGGTACTTGGTAGTTAGAACCACCAACACGACGAGCACGAACTTCAAGAACTGGCATAATGTTGTTTAATGCTTCTTCGAAAACTTCCATAGCATCACGTCCTGATTTTTCTTTAATTAAATCAAACGCAGAATATAAAATTCTTTGAGCTGTACCGCGTTTCCCATCTAGCATTAATTTGTTAATCAATTTTGTAACTAATTTTGAGTTATAAATTGGATCTGGCAAAACGTCACGTTTTGCAACTGGACCTTTACGTGGCATAGTGTCTGCCTCCTTTCACGAATTCTTTATCAAATTTTTATCTTATATTATTTTTTCTCTTTTGGTTTTTTAGCACCGTATAGTGAACGTCCTTGTTTACGGTCGTTAACTCCTGCAGTATCTAAAGCTCCACGGATGATGTGGTAACGTACCCCTGGTAAGTCTTTTACACGTCCTCCACGAATAAGTACAACACTGTGTTCTTGTAGGTTGTGTCCGATACCTGGGATATATGCTGTTACTTCGATTTGGTTTGATAAACGAACACGTGCATATTTACGTAAAGCTGAGTTAGGTTTTTTAGGTGTCATAGTCCCAACACGAGTACAAACTCCACGTTTTTGAGGTGAAGAAATGTTAGTTTCTTTCTTTCTTTGAGAGTTGTAACCTTTGTTAAGTGCTGGTGAATCTGATTTTGATACTTTTGATTTACGAGGTTTACGAACTAATTGGTTAATAGTTGGCATTTTCCTGATTTCCTCCTTCCCTGTTTATTTGTGAATCACCTAGCCAGGTGTATCACGTTTTTAAATTTTTTATAAGCCATAGTGGCTTTACACAGAGTGCCGTAACACTCACGTACTAAATAATACCACTTTTATTTTTTCTTGTCAACACTTTTTTAAAATTTTTTTATATCTTTTTTAACTTGCTATTATCACATTCTATTTTTACACTTAACCAGGTGTATCATAATCGAAATATAAATAAACACTTCCAGGTGTATCATAATAGTATTTTTAATAAACTATTCCAGGTGTTTCGCATATGTTATTTTGTGTCGCTTTTTCAAGTATTCCATATCACTACTTTTAAATTTTCAATTTATTATATTCTTATCAACCATTATTATAGAAATAATTTAACAATTCCCCTTGTTGATTAAAACGATTACAAGTATAATATAATTATATAAGGATATATGGAGGGATACTTATGATAAACATTAAAAATCTTATCGTAAAATTTGATACAAAGTGCGCTGTTGATGATTTAAGTTTTACAATCAATGACGGAGAGATATTCGGACTTATCGGGCATAACGGAGCTGGTAAGTCTACTACAATCAAATCTCTAGTTAGTATATTAGAACCTACTTCAGGAGAGATTTACTTTAATGACCTACTTTTAAAAAATAATAGATTAGCATGCAAAAAGCAAATTGGCTATGTACCTGATTCACCTGATATGTTTCTTACATTATCAGCATTCGAATATTGGTCATTAGTCGCTAGCATATATGAAATTGATAATAAAACAAGAGATGATATTCTCAATAGGTACTGCAAATTATTTAATATGATAGGTGTTGAACACCAAGAAATTAGCTCCTTCTCTCATGGTATGAGACAAAAAGTATTTGTTATTGGAGCATTATTATCAGAACCTAAGTTTTGGATTATGGATGAACCGATGACAGGATTAGATCCACAAGCTGCATTTGACTTGAAAAACTTAATGAAAGAACATGCCACTAAAGGAAATAGTGTTCTATTCTCTACCCATGTCTTAGAGGTCGCTGAACATCTATGCGATAGAATAGGCATCCTCAGCAAGGGAAAACTGATTTTTATCGGTACACTTAACGAGCTTAAAGAACAATTTCAGGGAGATAATTTAGAAGAAATTTATCTTAATATAGTAAAAAATTCAAATTCAAATATTTTAGGTGGTGATTAAACATGAGATTCAATGTAATAAAAGAATTATTCTTAACGAATCTTCTTTATAGTTTTTCACCTCAAAGAATAAAATACAGAAAAAAATTTAGTGAAAAGAACGATATAAGACATAATCTTTTAAAAAATGTATTAATGATGAATTTTTTCAATTTCTTAAATATTTTATTTGTATTTTCAATGTTTTCTCGTGGTTTTAACTTTTCTGGACCGGGATATCGAAATATACTTTTCTTTATTTTATTATTAGTGTTTATTCAGATTTTAAATAATTTTATCAATATGTTTTACGAAAGTGATGATACATTAGCAATTATTCACTTACCTGTTACAGGATCTGAAATATTTTTTAGTAAATTGTTCACTCTACTTTCACAAGTTATTAGTAATTTTACTCCTCTAATAGTTATAAACTTGGTTATTGGATTAAATACAGAGTTTTCAATTCAAAAATTTTTCTTCGTATTAGTATATAGTTTTGCATTTATGATTACTTTAATATGTTCTATTATGACACTACTTTCATTTATTACTTATATCCCAAATTTTAAGAAGAATAAAGGGAAAGTTAATGCAGTTACAATCTTTATTGGATTAATAGCTTTAATAGGATACATATTTAATTTTGCTCATACTTTTAAAAGTAGTGGTTCTGAATATAAAGGGGATTTATTTTTAAATATACTCGTGTTAGATATTTCTATGACCTATACTTATTTAATAATAACTATAATCCTAGCAATTATCTCTTTCTTTACTACTTATATATTCGTAGTAAAAAAATATATGAAAGACTTATATAGAATATCAGGTAATACATACACATCTAGTTCTAAAACTGTAAAAATTAAAGAAAATACTAATAGTACATCAACTACACTATTTTCTAAACTAATTAAGAGAAATGTAAAACTATTGTTAAACAGTACAATTTCGACAACTGTATTTACTAATCTTCTTATCACGCTTGGTATATTTGTAATTCCAATTATAGAAATTAGAAAGCACGGGGGTATTACACTACCACCTATATTCTATCCAGTAGCTATGACTATAGGATTTACGTTAGCATTGTACATCAATTCTAATCCTATGAATTTTACAAGTATAGCAATATCACTAGAAAAACAAGATTACTATTTTTTAAAATCTCTTCCATTAGATTTCAAAAAATACCTAAAAATCAAATTAGCAATCGCCACTTGTTTACAACTTAGCTTTGGATTATTTGCTCTGATTATGATGTTAATTATAACTAAAACACCAATCTTATTAGCAATTGTAACAATAATATCTTATATTATTTCAAGTATTATCTTTTCATTCTATAGTTATACAAACGACTATAAAAAATTATATCTAAACTGGAACACTATCACAGATTTAGCTAATCGTAGTTCGATAAATCAGGTACTATTAACTATTTTAGCTTTCGGAGCTATTTTATTATTAGTACTACTTAATGTCGTGACATTCTTCTTAATTGCTATGTTGCCATCATCAGCACATATATTAGGTATACTATATTCTCTAATATTAATAATACTATTAGTTTTTGCAACAAGAAAATTGAGAAAAAATGTATTTGACAAAATATATTCATAAAACAGAGTGAGTGACTCGAAAATCGATTTTGAGTCACTCACGTTTTTATATTTTATTCTATTCCCCTATAATAATCACTATCTATTTCTCTATAAGGAGCTATATCCTGAATATATTCTAATACTCCTTGAAATTCACCATTTTCGTCATAAACCCCAGCATAAGTGACATGAACAAATTTTCCTCTTGATTCTGATTTAAACCACATTTCGTACTTATCTTTTTTTCTATCTCGTAAGTTTTTCATTATAGTTTTAACTTTCTCTAGGTACTTAGGTGGATGACATAGTTCTACATTTCTACCTATTTGCCCTGATGTGCGTTTAAAAATCATCTCTTCCTCTGAACAATGATTATTATAATATTGAAAAACTTCGTCTTTATTAACAAAAGTAATTTCCATCGGTAAATGATTTAATATTAAATCAATTTGATTTAATGACAGATAACCATTTCCGACTTTCTGAGGTGTATCCCTATTGAAAGTTTCTTCTTTAACTTCTTTTGGTTTATAGGTAATAGTAAACTCTCCTTCAGGAGTTTGAATAATTTTTGTTAATTCCCCTTCGCTTACTTCTATGACCTCACTATTATCAATAGTCTGAGTTTCAAAATCTTCTCTGTGAGGTATCCACTCTTCTTGAGGTCGAATTATTGCATAACCATAAGCATCACTGTCTTTAGCTATACTCAACCAATCGTCTTGAGTAAATGTTTCTAATAATATCATCAGAAGAATCGACTCTTCTTTAAAGATCATTTCCTCAAATTCTTTAACAAAAACTTCAAATTTTTCTTTAACGACAACTATCTCTGCATTAGGTAGTTTTCCCGCTTCTTCTTTAGCAAGTTTGAACAAATCTCTTATTTCATCATCAACACCCCACATAACCTTAGGTGGTGCATCGTGACCATATTTTTCCATTATAGGAAACATTAATTCTTCTTTACGTTTGTAATGAATATCAAATTGTCCTAATAATTGCAACTGACGAAGCAATCCTTTTAGTACTGCTTCTTTTGTTTCTCCTTCATCGAGCTTAGCATAGTTATCTAGAATTCGACGAACTCTTATTATTGCAGCTCTTAAAGCTAAATTTTCTTGTTTAAAAACTTGAACTGGGTGTCCTGGATGCTCACTATCTTCGACTTCTACATTTTTTATCGCACCTTTAAATAAATTGGCATGTACATTACATAGCTTCATTACATCTTCAAAAGTTACACCAGAATCTGAATTCATAAGCTCATGCTCCATTAAAGATATCTCAATAGCAGATACTCCAGAAAAATGTTCATTGAATTCATCTTGAACAGATTCGGCAGACTCACCTTTATGAAGTCGTAATAATATATCGCGTAAAACTTCAATTCTCTTTGTAGCCATTAATCTAACCCTACTACTTCATATCCATTAGCTTCTAATGTAGCAACAATTGTTTCAAGTTTAATTCCTGCCAACTTCGAACCCATTTTTAGCGAAGTCTTTCTCCCTATAGTATTTCTCATAATTGGATTAGCTAGTGGTTTAAATCCAAGATCAACCAAAATATCCAACACTTCTGGATGTTTATCAACAACTTGCGCAACTGGTATACTCACATCAATAATATTATCCATTTCTCATTACCTCACTACCTTATATTATTAATATAATTATATCATAAGCCATTGATAATCGCTATCAAATTAAAATGATAATATAAAAAGATGTAACTTAAAAATTTTCTCTAAGTTACATCTTTAATATTACTTTATTTCATTGAAGCTAATCTCGATCTGATAAAGAGCTTTTACTATAAATTATTTCTCCACTCAAGAAGTTTTTCTACATCTTCTTGTTTGATATAATCACTCGCTACAGCTTCTTCGATTAAGTAATTATAGTTAGTTAAAGTGTGGTACTCTACTTTATCAGCTGCAAAGGCATCTTGTGCTTTCTTAAGTTCATAACTAAATATTGCTACAACACCAAGAACTATTGCACCAGCTTCTTCTAATGCTTTAGCTACTTTTAATGAAGATAATCCAGTTGAGATTAAGTCTTCAATAATAACAACTTTTTGACCTTCTAGTAATCTACCTTCGATCTGATTTGTTTTACCGTGTTTTTTTGCTGAATCTCTCACGTAAATCATAGGTAAGTCCAGTACTTCACTTACCCATGCAGCATGAGGAATACCTGCTGTCGCTGTCCCGGCAACCACTTCTACTTCTGGGAATTTATCTTTAATTACTTCACTCATACCAGCTGCTATTTCACGACGAATCGCAGGGTATGACATTGTAATCCTGTTATCACAGTAAATTGGTGATTTAATTCCAGATGTCCAAGTGAAAAAATCGTTTGGTCTTAATGCCACTGCTTCAATATCTAATAAGTGTTTTGCTATTTTTCTTTCTAATACCATATTCTTCTCCTGTATGTTATCTGTATTTTTTTATTTTACGAATTGACTTTTTATTACTTTATAAACTTCAAGTGGATTTTCTGATTTAGTTATAGAACGCCCAACTACGATGTGTGTACTTCCTTCTTCATTAGCAACAGTTGGAGTCGCTACACGTTTTTGATCTCCTACTTCATCTGTTTCTAATCTTATTCCTGGAGTTACTTTTAAGAAGTTATCTCCACAGTTTTCTCTAATTAATCTTGCTTCCCAAACTGATGAAACTACTCCATCAAGTCCTGCTCTTTTAGCTAGTTTAGCATAATTAATTACACTCTCTTCTAGAGATACAGCAATTAGTTGTTCTTCTTTCATCGCTTCTTCAGATGTTGAAGTTAATTGTGTTATTGCTATTACATTAGTATCTCCACTGCCACCTTCAACCATTCCTCTTTTTGCTGCTTTTAGCATTTCATAGCCACCTGCCGCATGAACAGTAAGAATATCAACTTTGAATTTTGCTAATCCTTTTGTCGCACCATAAACTGTATTAGGAATATCATGTAATTTAAGATCTAAGAATATCTTGTGCCCTAATTCTTTAATTTTTTCAATAACAACAGGTCCATTTTGTAGGTATAATTCCATCCCTACTTTTACAAATAATTTTTCTTCACCAAATTTTTCTAAAAAATTTAAAGTATCTTCCAAAGTTGGAAAGTCTAACGCTATTATTACATCTTTATTCATAATATGTCTCCTTTTTATTTATATGCACGACCACGAAGTTCCAGTATATGTTCTACTCCTAATTCATCAAGTGTCGCTTCTAATTTATCAATAATTTTTGGACAAGCATATGGATCTGCAAAATTCGCTGTGCCTACTGCTACTGCACTCGCTCCAGCAGAGATAAAGTCAATTACATCCCACTCATCCATAATTCCTCCCATACCTATAATAGGAATGTTTACAGCCTGGCTTACTTGATAAACCATTCTTATAGCTACAGGTTTTACCGCAGGTCCAGAAAGTCCTCCAGTTACATTCGCTATAATTGGTTTTCCAGTCTTTTTATCTAGCCTTACACCTACTAGAGTATTTATCATTGTAATACCATCAGCTCCACCTTCTTCTACAGCTTTTGCCATAGCTACAATATCTGTAACATTAGGTGAAAGTTTCACATAAACAGGTACACTCGATACTTCTTTGACTTTTCTAGTTAAGTTTTTAGCTGTTTCTGGATCTGTTCCGAACTGAATCCCTCCATGTTTTACATTAGGACAAGATATATTTAACTCTAATGCATGAACATTCGGTGCTTTGCTAATATGCTCTGCTACATAAACATAATCATCTATCTCACTTCCTGCCACATTAGCAATAATAGGAACATCATATTTTTCTAATTCTTTTAATTTAGTTTCCAATATCTCATGAACCCCAGGATTTTGTAGACCTATTGCATTCAACATTCCACTGGAAGTTTCAGCGACACGTGGTGTAGGATTTCCAAAACGTGGTTCTTTAGTGGCTGCCTTAATCATGATTGCCCCTAGTCTACTTAAATCATAAAAGTTAGCATATTCTAAACCAAATGCAAAGCAGCCTGATGCTGGCATTACAGGATTTTTCAAATCTAATCCTGGTAATTTTACTCGTAATCTTTCGCTCATAAATTCCTCCTATAATGCTATTTCTTTCGAATCATATACAGGTCCATCGTAACACACTCGTGAGATAGAACCATCAATTTTTTCACAAACACATGCGTAACATGCACCTACTCCACAAGCCATTCTCTCTTCTAGAGAAATATACCCCATTTTTTCTTCATCCATTTTAGTCAATGCTTTTAACATAGCAAATGGACCACAACTATAATACTTATCATAGTCAACTTCATAATTTTTTATAACATCAGTAACAAAACCTTTTTCTCCATAACTTCCATCAGCCGTAGCAACATAAGTTGTACCAAGCTCTGCAAATTTTTCTTCATAAAACACATCTTTCACATTATTAAAACCTAAAATATGTACTGTGTTTACCCCTTGTTTTCTAAATTGCTTTGCTAACTCATATAATGGTGGAACTCCAATTCCTCCACCTACTAGCAATGCAGTTTGCCCTTTTTCTAGTGTATAAACATCATATCCTTTTCCTAATGGTCCTAATACGTCTACTAAATTACCTGCTTCTAATTCTGAGATCTTTTTAGTACCTGCTCCATCTGCTCTGTAGACCATCACAAATGTATTTTTTTCTTTATTAATTTCACAAATTGAAATTGGTCTTCTTAATAAAAACTCATAACTGTTACTTACTTTAATATTTACGAATTGTCCTGGTGTATTCATTTCTTTAACTACATCTCCTTGCAGTTCAATTCTAAATATTTTATCTGCTACTTGTTCATTACTGATAACTGTTGCTAAATAAGTATCCATCCAAATGCTCCTTCTGTAAGAAGAAGGGAAAAAATTTCCCCTTCTTCATCTTTGTTTATTTTATAGTGGTAATATATCAAATGAGATTGATTCTAAAACTTTTAGTAGCGCATCTGCTGTATCTAATGATGTTAAACATACAACCTCTTGCTCACTCGCTACACGGCGAATCTTGAATCCGTCTTTTGTTACATCTTTATCTTTTGAAGTAGTATTTACTACTACATCAACATCTCCATTATATATAGCGTCAAGTACACTGTACTCACTTTGATTAATTTTTCCTACTGGAGTCACTCTTAATCCGTGCTCATCTAAGTACTTGGCTGTTCCTTCTGTAGCTAATAGGTTGTATCCTAAACCGAAGAATCGTTTTGCTATATTTAATGCTTCTTCTTTATCATCGTCACTAATTGTGAATAAGATATTTCCTTGATCACTTACTTTGATTCCTGCTGCAAGAAGTCCTTTGTATAGTGATTTTTCTAGAGTTCTATCACTTCCCATTACTTCTCCAGTTGATTTCATCTCAGGTCCAAGAGTAGTATCTACGTCTTTTAGTTTTTGGAAACTAAACACCGGTACTTTAGTGTACACATTCTCTGATTCTGGTAATAATCCTGTTTCATATCCTTTAGATTTAAGTGTTTCTCCAATTATAGCTCCAGCAGCAAGTTTTGCCATTGGTACTCCTGTAATCTTACTTAAGAACGGTACAGTTCTTGAGCTTCGTGGGTTAACTTCTAATACGAATACTTCCCCTTTACTTATTACATATTGGATATTTAATAATCCAACGATGTTTAATCCTTTTGCTAATTTAATTGTATATTCTATTAACTTAGCTTTTTCACCTTCTGTTAATGTTTGAGGTGGATATACTGCTATTGAGTCTCCTGAGTGAACTCCTGCTCTTTCGATGTGCTCCATAATACCTGGAATAATTACCGTTTCACCGTCACTAATGGCATCCACTTCTATCTCACGCCCAACTAAATATCTGTCAGTTAGTACTGGGTGTTCTGGTGTAAGTTTTACCGCTGTTTTCATGTAACGACGTAGTTCAGCTTCTTCATAAACTATTTCCATAGCTCGTCCACCAAGTACGTATGATGGTCTTACTAATACAGGATATCCGATTTCTTCAGCATTCTTAACTGCTGTTTCTACATCAAAAGCAGTTTTTCCTAGCGGTTGTGGTATATCTAGTTTATGTAATAGTTCTTCAAATTTATCTCTATCTTCTGCATTATCAATTTCTTCTAAGGCAGTACCTAGAATTTTCACACCGTGTTTTTCTAATTTAGCCGCTAGGTTGATCGCTGTTTGCCCACCGAATTGAACTACAACTCCAAGTGGATTTTCGTGATTTATTATCGCCATTACATCTTCTTCAGTTAGTGGCTCGAAGTACAGTTTATCAGAGATTGTAAAGTCTGTAGAAACTGTTTCTGGGTTGTTGTTAACAATAATTGCTTCATAACCAGCATCTTTAATTGCCATTACTGCGTGTACTGTTGCGTAGTCGAACTCTACCCCTTGTCCAATTCGGATAGGACCAGATCCTAGTACAACAATTTTTTTCTTATCGCTAACGATTGATTCTTGTTCTTGTTCATAACTTGAGTAGAAGTATGGAGTTTCTGAAACAAACTCAGCTGCACAAGTATCAACCATTTTGAATACTGGCGTAATTTTATTTTCTTGACGAAGGTTGTAGATATCGTCTTCTGTCATTCCCCATCTATGCGCAATTACCTTATCAGAGAATCCGTATTTTTTAGCATATTCTAGTAAATCAATATTTCCAACATTGTCTTTTAATTCATGTTCGATATCGATGATATTTTGCATTTTTTCTAAGAAGAACATGTCAATTTTTGTAATATCGTGAATATCTTTTGTGCTTTGTCCACGTCTTAACGCTTCTCCGATGAAGAATAATCTTTCATCTCCGGCTTGTTTAATCTTATCAATAATTTCTTCTAATGTGAAATCATCTCCATTAGGTAATCCAAGATGGTGCACTCCATATTCTAATGAACGGATAGCTTTTAGTAAACTTTCTTCATAAGTTCTACCCATCGCCATTACTTCACCAGTGGCTTTCATTTGTGTTCCTAGTTTTCTATCTGCATTTTCAAATTTATCAAATGGGAAACGTGGAATTTTACTTACTACATAGTCAAGCGTTGGTTCGAAACAAGCATATGAGTTTTGTGTAACTGGGTTTATTATTTCATCAAGAGTTAATCCTACTGCAATTTTCGCTGCGATTTTCGCGATTGGATATCCTGTTGCTTTTGAAGCTAGAGCTGATGAACGTGATACCCTTGGGTTAACCTCGATAATATAGTATTTGAATGAATTTGGATCAAGTGCAAGTTGTACATTACATCCACCTTCAATTTTTAAAGCTCTAATAATTTTTAATGATACATTACGTAGCATGTGGTACTCTCTGTCTGTTAATGTTTGAGAAGGTGCTACTACTACTGAGTCCCCTGTGTGAATCCCTACAGGGTCAATGTTTTCCATGTTACATACAACAATCGCTGTATCGTTAGAGTCACGCATTACTTCATATTCAATCTCTTTAAATCCTGCGATAGATTTTTCTAATAAACATTGAGTAACTGGTGAATAATGTAATCCACTACTTACAATTTCTTCTAAATCTTTTTTATCGTAACAGATACCTCCACCTGTTCCTCCCATAGTGAAGGCAGGACGAACGATTACTGGGTAACCTATTTCAGCAACAAATTCTCTCGCTTCTTCTAAAGTTGTTATAATTGCTGATTCCGGAACTGGTTCATTTAGTTCGTTCATAAGGTCACGGAATAATTCTCTATCTTCTGCTTGTTCGATTGAACTTAATTTCGTTCCTAATAATTCCACTCCATATTTATCTAAGATTCCACTTTTATGAAGTTCAACCGCAAGGTTAAGACCTACTTGTCCTCCTAATGTTGGAAGTAATGCATCGGGTCTTTCTTTTCTGATAATTTTACTTACAAACTCAAGAGTTAAAGGTTCCATATAAACTTTATCTGCGATTTCTTTATCAGTCATAATTGTTGCTGGGTTAGAGTTAACTAAGATTACTTCATATCCTTCTTCTCTTAAAGATAGACATGCTTGAGTTCCAGCGTAGTCAAACTCTGCTGCTTGACCTATTGTAATTGGTCCAGATCCTATTACTAGTATTGTTTTTATATCATTACGTTTTGGCATTTTTATTCTCCTTAATTTTGCATTGATACTCTATAGTGTCAGATTATTCCCTATTTGTTTTCTTTAAATTCTCTCATATAATCTATAAACTGATCGAATAAGTAGTTAGGATCATGTGGTCCTGGTGATGCTTCTGGGTGGTATTGTACTGAAAATACTGGGTATTTTTTATGACGTACCCCTTCACATGTTTTATCATTTACTGATAGGTGTGTAAGCTCTAAATCTGTATCTTTTAATGATTCAATATCTACACTGAAACCATGGTTTTGTGAAGTAATATCAACTTTTCCTGTTATTAAGTTTTTAACTGGATGATTAGCTCCACGGTGCCCGAATTTAAGTTTATATGTTTTCGCTCCGCATGCTAATGAAATAAGTTGGTGTCCCATACAAATTCCAAAAATTGGAATTTTTGGCATAACTTCTTTAAGCATCTCAATTGTTTCTGGTACATCTTCTGGATCCCCAGGTCCATTACTTAACATAATTCCATCTGGGTTGAGTCTGAAAATTTCCGCAGCAGTTACGTTATGAGGTACAACAACGATATCACAATTACGTTCATTAAGTTCTCTTAGTATCCCTGATTTCATACCAAAGTCTACTAGTACTACTCTATATCCATTTCCTGAAGATAAGAAAGCTTTTTGAGTTGAAACTTGTTCAATTTGGTTCGTTGGTAAGTCAGTTTTTCTAAGATTTTCTAATTGTTCTTCTGGATCCATGCAAAGGTCAGTGATTATCCCTTTGATTGTACCGTGTTCTCTTATTTTTCTTGTTAAACTACGTGTATCAATTCCTGATATACCTGGGATATTAAGTTCTTTTAACACCTCATCTAAACTATACTCTGTTCTAAAGTTAGAAGGTTTTTTACAAACTTCCCTAACGATAAGTCCTTTAATACTCGGATTAATTGTTTCAAAGTCATCTCTGTTGATACCGTAATTCCCGATTAATGGATAAGTAAATGTTACTATTTGTCCATTGTATGATGGGTCTGAAAGAGTTTCTTGATAACCCGTCATACCTGTATTAAATACTACTTCTCCCGCAAGTGCTCTATTTGCACCGAATCCATATCCTTTATATACTGTTCCATCTTCTAAAATTAGTTGTCTATCGTAACTGTACATCTTTGTTCTCTCTTTCTAAGTTTTTTATTTTTTAAACTTCAAATACTTCGCTATCTTTGTATGCAACTTGACCTTCGCATAATGTTAGTACTGGTATTCCATAAATTTCTTCTCCTACATACGGTGTATTTCTACCTTTAGATAAGAATTTTTCTGGATCAATTTTCAGTGATTTTTCTAAGTCGATTACTACTAAATCTGCAAATCCACCTTCTTCTAAACGCCCATATGGTAAGTCGAAAGTATCTGCAACTTTTTCTGTCATTAATTTAACTAATAAGTCTAGTGAGAATACTCCTGTTTTTACAAACTTCGTATAAAGTTGGCTGAATGCTGTTTCACTTCCAACAATTCCAAATGCAGCTTTTCTCATCGATAAGTCTTTCTCATGAGTAGCGTGTGGTGCGTGGTCTGTTGCTATTACGTCGATTGTTCCATCTAATAAACCTGCGATTAGAGCATTTCTATCTTCACGTGCTCTTAGCGGTGGATTCATCTTCCACATTCCGTTATCTTCTGGAATATCCATTTCATCACTTATTAGGTGGTGAGGACACACTTCACAAGTTACTTTAATTCCTGCTGCCTTCGCTTCTCTTACTACCCTAACTGATTCTTTAGTAGATACGTGACAAACGTGATAGTGACATCCTGCTGCTTCAGCTAAAAGAACATCACGTGCAATCTGAACACTTTCACATACCGAAGGAATTCCTGGTAAGTCTAATTCACGACTTCTACGTCCACAGTGCATACACCCTCCGCGGATTAATGAGTTATCTTCACAGTGAGCTACGATTGCTTTATTTAATTTAGCAGCAACCATCATAGATTCATACATCATGTTAGCATCTTGTACTCCTCTACCGTCATCACTAAAGGCAAACACATGCTCAGCTAATTCTTCGAAATCAGCATATTCTTTTCCTTCTTCACCTTTTGTTATAGCTCCAAATGGTATTGCTCTAATTACTGAATCACGTTCGATAATATCTAATTGTAATTTTAGGTTCTCATAGTTATCTGGTACTGGATTTAAGTTTGGCATAGGCATTGCTGTTGTAAATCCACCACGAGCTGCTGCTCTTGAAGCATGATAAATGTTTTCTTTGTATTCAAACCCTGGCTCTCTCCAGTGTACGTGAACATCTATAAATCCTGGTGAAACGAATTTCCCTTCTAAGTCTAATACCTTTGCTCCATTTTCTTCAATGTTCTCAGAGATTTTTACTATTTTTTTATCATCAACTAAAATATCTCTTTCTACTAATACACCATTTTCTAAAATTTTACCGTTTTTTAAAAGTAACATATGCTTCTCCTCTTTATAAATTATTATCTTTAATTATTTTTTCTATCATTGCCTGTCTCATGAACATTCCATTTTTCATCTGTTCAAAGATTACCGATTTAGGTGCTTCAACTAGTTCCGAAGCTATTTCCATATCTCTATTAACAGGGGCTGGATGCATCACTATTGCAGATTCTTTTAATCTTTCATAGCGCTCTTTAGTTAATCCAAAGTTATTATGGTATTCATCTTTACTTAGTCCCATCTTAGAGTCATGTCTTTCATGTTGAACTCTTAATAACATACAAACATCAACTTCTCCAACTACTTTATCAAAGTCTACTACTTCTCCAAGTGTCTCGTCTTTAAAAATATCAGGACAAACAAATCTTACCCTTGCTCCTAATCTAGTAAGCATGTTGTAATTACTTCTTGCTACACGAGAATTTTTAATATCCCCTGCAATGATTACATTAAGATTTTCAAACGTTCCGAACTTCTCATACATTGTCATAAGATCAAGTAAACATTGACTTGGATGTTCTCCACTACCATCTCCTCCGCTTAAAATCGGAATATTTAAGTTTGTCAGCTCATTGTAGTAAGCGTCTTGACCATGCCTAATAACCAACATGTTACAACCTAACATCTCTAATGTTTTACAAGTATCATATAAAGTTTCACCTTTATTTACTGATGAAGTTGAAACCTCGAAGTTTATAACATTTAATCTGTGTTTGTGCTCAGCTACCTCAAAACTATGTTTCGTTCTAGTTGAGTTTTCAAAGAATAAGTTTGCTACATATAAGTCTTCTCTTGGCTCTACTTGTTTACCATTTTTCAACTCTAAAGCTCTTTCTATCAGTTGATAAACTTCTTCATTTGTTAAGTCTGACATTTTTACTATATTTCTCATAGTAGTTCCTCCATTTTGTATAAAAAAATACCTTGTATCCGTTCGGCTACAAGGTATGACTGTTCATCAACTATTAAATTCAAGTTATTATCTGGGTATAGTTATACTTAAACATAGCTATACTCAAATAAAGTATAAACTTTAAATTCAATCCCTTGTTAGCCTCTCTGGACTACCTTAAAAAGATTTTATATTTAAATTAATAATATTTCTTCAACATCATCTACTTCATTTAAATGAACTTTTACATTTTCTTTTCTTGAAGTAGGAATATTTTTTCCAATATGATCTGCTCTAATTGGCAGTTCTCTATGTCCTCTGTCTACAAGAATCGCAAGACGAATTGCTTTTGGACGACTCGCATCCATTATGGCATCTATCGCTGCTCTAACCGTTCTTCCTGTATACAGAACATCATCTACAATAATTACAACTTTGTTTGTCAAATCAAGTTTAAAACGTGGAACTTTTATTTCAGGTTCGTCACTTATTTTTTCTAAATCATCACGATAAAATTTTATATCAAGTGTTTCTACTGGAATATTAGTATTTTCAATTTCTTTGATTTTTTGTTTCAATCTTTTGGCGATATGAATCCCTCTTGTTTGAATACCTACTAAAACAATATCATCTAATTTATTTTGTTCGATAATTTCATTCGCAATTCTAGTAATCATTCTAGAAATCATTGTTTCGTCGAAAAGAATTCGTTTTTTCATACTTCACCTCAAAAAAATAGCCTACTCTATTGAGCAGGACAGCATAAATAAACTTGGTTTTCCAATAAATAAATCTTTGCTGACCTCTCTGGATCACATTAAAGATGTGTTATTCAAATTATCAATATTATATACCATAATAAGAGATTTGTCAAATATATAATGGATTATTGGAGTAATTAAATGTCTCCAATAATCCACTTTTCTTTTTATTCATCCTCATCTTTTTCTTTCCATTTCGCACTAGAAACCGCAGCCGAGACAAAACCTAATATCAAGAATGCTGCGGGAGTGACTCAAAAATCGTGATTTCTTAAGAAACAAGATTTTGTCGAGTTACCCCCACACAGTTTATTAGATATCTAAAAAGCTTTCATAAAGCGAATTTAGATATCAATAAACCACTGTGTCTATGAGTTTTCATGTAAACTATTTTAAAATCTAGTACTTTTTGGGCATCCTCATTTTCCTCCTGAATTTATTTTTTCGAACCTAATTTACTCAAATTTTAAAACTTCTTTGTTCGAGATGTTTATAACCTTCGTTGCAACATTATCAATAAATTCCATATCGTGACTAACCATAATCAGAATACCAGGATATTTCTTTAATATCTTCTCTACCGCTTCTATCGCAACAACATCTAAAAAATTAGTTATCTCATCTAATAACAGTACATCTGTATTTCTAAAAAGTAAGCTTACGAAATAAAGTTTAACTTTCTCCCCTTTGCTTAAGACTTCTATCTTTTTATTTATATCATCTCCTCTAAAATTTAGTAAGGCTAGTATATTTCTAAGTTCTATATCATTTAGTGAAGTTGATTCTTTAACAAATTCAAACAATGTTTTTTCTTCCTTAAAAGTATCAAATCCATTTTGTTCAAAATATGCTACTTGCAAGGAATTCGGAATGGACTCCTTCACATAATTTAGAAAAGTAGTTTTCCCCGAACCGTTTATTCCTTTAATTAAAATCTTATCACCACTAGCAAAAGTAAAACCAGGTGAGTTCCAAAGAAACTTTCCATCTATTTCACAATTTTTCTCATCAATACAAAAATTCTTCTTATGAGTTTCCTTAAATATTTCTAAAAACTCAATATCATATTTATCTTTTAACGGTTTAGGTTTAATATTAGATTCTAGTTTATCTTCTTGCCTTGATATTTTCTTCTGTAATCTCTTTTGGTTTTTTGAAATTTTATTTTTTACACTTATAATTCTATAATCTGATCCACTCATGTTCTTTGGCTTTCCAGATTTTTTCCCCTGTTCCTCTCTCATCTCTTGAATGCTTTTCTTTATCTTCTTAGTTTCTTTATTATACTTTTGCAGTTCGGCTTCATACTCAGTAGTCTCAATTTCTTCTTGAAGCTTGTACTCCTGATAATTTCCATTAAACTCCCTTACAGTTTTATTTTCAATTATCCATAACTTTGTACAAACATTATTTAAGAAATTTCTATCGTGACTTGCAATACAAAAAGTTGCTGGAGTTCTTTTTATAAGATTAGCTATTTTGTTAGCATTATTATAATCTAAGTATGTTGAAGGCTCGTCAAGTAAATATAGATCAACATTCGATAATAAACCACTTCTAATCTTGTTTACAACAACTTCTCCACCACTTTTTTTAAGAAGAGAATTTTCTCCAAATTCTAAAAGCTCCAAAGAAATGTTATTTTCATCTTTAAGCAAGTCATCTATATGTTTTAACAGAGTTGTCTTCCCTGAACCATTTTTCCCTATTAAACCAATAATGTCACCAGTATTTATACTCAATTTTTCGATTTTAAATAATATCTTCCCTTGTTTTTCAAACTCTATGTTTTTAATATTTAATATTTGCATACATTAACTCCTTTGTTAATAAAATTTCTCTATTAATCTAATGTATCCATGCTCCCACCCCCAAATTGAGTTTTACTAGTGTCTATTTACTCATATTATATCAAAAATAAAAATAATTGAAAGCAATTTCCTTATCAATTTTCTCTTTATTAGAATATTTGTGTTATAATTGTATTTATAATTTAAAATAGTAATCTGGAGGTTTTTATGATTGAAAAAATTATACAAGATGAACTTGAAAAATTTTATCCAGAAATGATTGAACTTCGTCGCTATATGCATATGCATCCTGAAGTTTCATTTAACGAAAAAAATACAGCGAGATTCATTAAAGAATATTTAGAAAAAATTGGAATTACTAATATTAAAACAAACGTTGGCTTAAATGGTGTAGTCGCAAGAATCAAAGGACAAGATTCTTCAAAAACAATCGCTTTTCGAGCAGACTTCGATGCCCTACCTATAAATGATGCAAAAGATACCCCATACAAGTCTACAATTCCTAATGCAATGCACGCTTGTGGTCATGATGGACACACTACAGCATTACTTGCAACGTGTAAAGTTCTAATGGATCATCAAGAAAATCTTCCACATGATGTTGTCGCAATTTTCCAATATGGAGAAGAACAAGCTCCAGGTGGAGCAAAACCTATGATAGATGCTGGTTGCTTACAAGGAGTCGATGCAATATTCGGCGCTCATCTTTGGACACCACTTCCACTTGGAACTTTAGGATATAGTTACAAAGAACTATGTGCAGCTGCTGATAGATTCGAAGTAATAATCAATACCAAGGAAAATGCAAACATTATTGCTGCAGAATTTGTTAGTATGACTCAACAAATAGTTTCACGATTTTCTAAACCGAGGGAAACACTTGTCATCACCTTAGGAAAACTTGAAAGTTCTGTTAAAGAAGCATGTATTACTGGAACAATAAGACATTTCAATAAAGAACTTCATAAAATGGTGCTGACTAAACTTCAAAACTTATGCAAAGCTCTAGAAAATGAATATTCTGAAACTAATATAGAGTTTATATATTATGGTGGCTATCCACCTCTTATAAATCACAAAAAAGGAACAATAGAAATACAAAAAGCAACTTCTAAGATTCTTCCTGAAATTAAACAAGTGGAAATTGAACCGTTAATGATCGGTGAAGATTTTGCGTATTATGTTGAAGAAGTTCCTGGAGCATTCTTCTTAATCGGTGCAGGTAATTCTACCTTCGCTAAATATCCACACCATCACCCAAATTTTGATTTTGAAGAAGAAGTCATGAAACAAACAGCTTCAATATTCTTAACACTAGCATTTGATTCCGCTAATGTAATAAAAAATCTTAAGGAGGAACAATAGATATGAATACATATTTAGTTACTATCTACGGTAAAGGCGGACATGGTGCTGAACCTCATGAAGCTATCGATACAACTGTTATTGCTGGTGAATTTGTTAGAAAAACAACAAAATACAAAAATATAGAGATAATCTCTGTAAAAAGTGGTGATGCTTTTAATGTAATCTCAGGTATGGCGGAAATTATTTTAAAAACCGATAATTTAGAACAATTGAAATCAATACTATCTTCACTACTTATATATTATAGTGAGCAGACTAGGTTTGAAATAATAAAAAATTAAAAAGACTTAGGTAACTTGAAATCATAATTTTATAGAAATCTTCAAGTTATCTCAGTCTTTATTTTTTAATGATTTATTTCCCTAGTATTTCCTTCACCCTTTTTTGTAATTCAGGAACTACTTCTTCAATAAACCATGGATTTTTGTTATGCCATCGGAAATTTAATGGAGATGGATGAACAATTGGAAAATAACGTGGCAAGTACTGTTTATAATTAAATACAGTTTCCGTTAAATTTTGTTTTTTATCATTTCCCAAGTAATACTCTTGTGCATATTTTCCTACAAGAATAATAAGTTCAAGATTAGGCATAAGTTCTAACACTTTAGAATGCCATTTAATTGCAAAGTTTTTTCTTGGTGGTAAATCACCACTTTTACCTTTACCAGGATAATAGAAGTCCATCGGTACTACACCTATTAAACCAGATTTATAAAATATCTCATCATCTATTCCCATCCACTCACGAAGTTTAACTCCACTTTTATCATTGAAGAAGATTTTACTTTCTTGAGCTTTGATACCAGGTGCTTGACCTACGATTAATATTTTTGCTGTGCTAGGGGTAGAAAATAAAGGTTCTATTCCTTTATCCGTGTATTTTTTATTATCACTATCTGCCATTATTTCTTTTTTCAATTGTTCAAAACTATCCATATTTTTCCTCTAGAATTTATTTTCTAATTAATTCAACTACCGCTTCAACTGCTGCTGTTCCCGGGAACATGTCTACTGGTTGAATACGTCTAATTCTATATTTTCTTGTTAAAACTTTTAAGTCACGTGCTAATGTAGATGGATTACAACTCACGTAAACAATTTTCTTAGCATCAACTGCTAATAAGTTTTTTGCTAATGGTCCAAGCCCTACACGAGGTGGATCTACTATTGCTACATCAAAGTTGATTCCTTTTTTCTTCCAACGTGGAACTATTTTATTAGCATCTCCTGCAACATAAGTACAGTTTGTTAAATTATTTAATTTAACATTATCATTCGCGTCTTTAATTGCGGCAGGAATAATATCAACACCATAAACCTCTTTACAATTACGGCTGACATATTGTCCAATTGTTCCAACCCCACAGAAAGCATCTAATACAACATCTGTTTCTTTTAGTGCAGCAAACTCAACTACTTTATCATAAAGTTTTTTAGTTGCCGGTGGATTTAATTGGAAGAACGATTTAGCTGAAAGTTCATACTTAATTTCGCCGATTTTCTCAACGATATAATCTGAACCATATAAAGTTAGACTTTCTGTTCCCATCACTAAATGATCTTTATCATTAGTAATATTTAATATAATACTTTTAACGATTCTTTCACGCTTAAGTTCATTAACGACCTTATCCATGTTCTTAATCTTATTAGTATTCGCTACGAATGTTACTTGAACATCTCCATTATAGAATGAAGTTCTTGTCGCAATATATTTCACACCGTAATTCTTTTTATTTGTTGAAATTTCTACTTTATATTTTCCTAATAATTTCTTAGCTAGGTTTGTTATTTTATTACCATTCTCATGTAATGCTAAATCTTCATTGATTTCAACTAAATCATTAGAACCTTCTTTATATAGCCCTGCAATAACACGTCCATTTCTAACAGCTAATGGAAATTGATTCTTATTACGATATCCTTCTACCTTTGGACTAGCTAATGTTTTTAATACTAATTTATCAGGTTTAGGTAGTCTATAGTATTTATCAAAAGCATCTAATAAAATTGTACGTTTATACTCAAGTTGTTTCTCATAACTAACATGAGCTAAACCATAAGCTCCACTTTCAGCGTATTCTCTTTTGATTTCCACTCTATGCGGACTTGGCTCTTTTACTTTAACAAGTTTACCGATAATATATTTTGGTGTCTCTTCTACTATTTCACAAACAATAACTTCGTCAGGTAGAGCGCCTTTTACAAAAGTAATTTTCTTTTTATAATATCCTATCCCCTCACCATTAATTCCTATTTTTTTAATCGTAAGTAAGACATTTAATTTTTTTTTGTTTTTATTTTTCATCGTATCCTCATTCATAAAGATAAGCTGAGTAAAAGCAAAACACTCCCACTTCAGCTTATCCAATTCTACTATTATTTTATAGTTTTAATTTCGTTATCTAATTCTTCTACTAATGCAATTAATCTATCAATTTGAGTTAAATCAACTTTTTCAGGTTCAATATTTTCTAACTCACTTGCAAAATCTTCAAATTTCGTTTTTAATTCTTCTAAAATATTATTAGGCATAACATTCTCCTTTTTTGTTCTCTATTCCATTATAATATAAATTCACAAAAATTCAACTCATATCACAAAAATAATCAATAATTTTAACTATTACTAATCCGCATACATTCAGAAATAAATAATCCATCTTATATTAGGGGCTGACCCAAAAGGCCTAAATTTTAACAAAGTGTATATGGGAACTCATAGACGCAGTGGTTTATTGATATCTAAAATCGCTTTAGAAAAGCTTTTTAGATATCTAATAAACTGTGCGGGGGTGACTCGACAAAATCGATTTCTTCGAAATCACGATTTTTGAGTCACTCCCAAAGAAAAATTACTATATTACGTAAATATTATTAATAGACTTTTAATATATTTTAAGGTACTATTAAATTAGGAGTGTTATATTATGAATTATATTAATTTACAATTATTAAACATTGATATTTCAAGTGTTTTTTACTATATAACTTCTATTTTTAATGATATAAACTTTGATATAGTGTTAACTATATTTTTAATAATAAATACTTTATTAGCATTTTCTATTGTTTTTATAGAGTATCAGACCACTACGTCTTCTTGGGCATGGATATTAGTTCTATTCTTATTTCCATACCTAGGATTTGTTCTTTATTTAATATTTGGAAGACCAATATATAGGGAAAAGATTTTTCCTTTTTCAGATGATGAAAAGATAAAATATCAACAAAATCTATTGAAAAGAGAAACCCCTTATGAAATCTCAAAGAATGAACAAGTAATACACAAACATAGAAATCTAATAGAATTAAATTTTGAAACTGATAAATCATTCTTGTCAAAAAATAATAAAATACAAATTATTACAGATGGAAAAGAAAAATTTAGATTATTATTTGAAGATATAAAAAATGCTAAATGCTATATTCACATTCAATACTATATATTAAAAAAAGATGGTATCGGTAAACAACTCTTCCAACTTTTAGAACAAAAACTTCTAGAAGGTGTAGATGTATATATTCTATATGATGATATTGGTTCGAGAAAGTTAAGTATTTCTTCTTTAAGAAAACTTACTAAAAACAATGCAAAAATAAAACAATTCTTTAAATCAAAACTTCCACTGATTAATTTTCGTATGAATTATAGAAATCATAGAAAAATAGTTACAATAGACGGTAATATTGGTTATA
This sequence comes from Gemella haemolysans, assembly GCF_012273215.1. Taxonomy (NCBI): domain Bacteria; kingdom Bacillati; phylum Bacillota; class Bacilli; order Caryophanales; family Gemellaceae; genus Gemella; species Gemella haemolysans. The sequence continues at coordinate 1,132,274 of NZ_CP050965.1, forward strand.
CTGGTGGTTTTAACGTTGGGGATGAATATCTAGGATTAGATCCGAAATTCGGTTATTGGCGAGATACACATCTTCGTATCGAAGGAGAAGCTGTAGGTTCTCTAGAATATCGATTCATTGATGACTGGAATTCACAATCAACTAAGAAAACCGAACAACTAGAATTAACTTCTGATCATATTTCAACCCCTGTTGATAATTATTTACCAATTCAATTGGTTTCTAGTGGACCAGATAATAAACTTCAAAAAATCAAATATAGCTACCTATATATGATTTCAAGAGCCAAAAAATACATCTATATTCAATCACCCTACTTCATTCCTGATGAAAGTGTTATGGATGCATTAAAAATGGCAATATTATCCGGAATTGATGTTAGAATTATGGTACCTAATAAACCCGATCATATATTTGTTTATTGGGCAACATACTCATTTATTGGAGAATTAGCTAAGTTAGGGGCAAAGACATATATTTACGAAAATGGATTTATTCATACAAAAATGATTATCATCGATGATGAAGTTTCAAGTTTAGGAAGTGCAAACTTTGATTATAGAAGTTTCAAACTAAACTTCGAACTTAATGCATTTATGTATGATTATAAAACCACAAAGGAATTTAGACATATTTTCTTGAAAGATATAGAAAAGTCTACCCTAATTACTTTTGCTAAGTATCAACAAAGAAGTTTACTAATAAAAATTAAAGAAGCCTTTGCAAGGTTGATTTCACCGATTCTTTAGTTGTTTTATATTAAAAAATATGATATATTAATACATATGTACACATAGGAGGACAAAATTTAATGAAGAAGTTTAAAAAAGCTATTTTACCTATAGCCCTTAGTATATCAGTTATAGGTTTAGCAGGATGCTCTACTGGAGGAACAAAATATATTTCTAGTAAAGCAGGAGATGTAACAGAAAAAGATATCGTAGAAAGTATTGGAGCTAGCCAACTTTCAAAAACAGCTACTAGTATGATGATTCAAAAAGTACTACTAGACAAATATAAAAATAAAATCGATCAAAAAACTATCGATGAGCAACTTCAAAAAGCTCAAGAACAATACGGTGGTAAAGATAAATTTGAACAACTTTTAAAACAACAAGGATTTACTCTTGATAAATATAAAGACGGTCTAAAAGTTAAAGCTGCTCAAACATTATTAATTAATGACTACGCTGGAACTAACGATGACAAACTTAAAGAAAGCTATGAAAAAAATAAACACCAATATCACCTAGCTCACATTCTTGTAAGTGTTAAAAGTGAATCAAATCCAAATGGATTAAGTGATGAAGAAGCTAAGAAAAAAGCAGAAGAAGTACTTAAAAAACTTAAAGATGGTGGAGATTTTGCTACATTAGCAAAAGAAAATTCTAACGATACAGCTAACGCTTCTAACGGAGGAGATTTAGGATGGTCTTCTAAAGAAGATAACTCATTCGTTAAAGAATTCAAAGATGCTGCATACGCATTAAGTAAAGATAAAACATCAGATGTTGTAAAAACTTCATTCGGATATCACATTATTAAAGTATTAGATGAAAAAGACTCATCATTTGATGAATTAAAACCAGCATTAGCTGAAAAAGCAGCTGAAGAAGCTGTTAAGAAAGATAGCACTATCGTAAGTAAAGCTCTTAAAAAATTATTTGAAGAGTACAATGTTAAATCAAGTAACAGTGATGTTGAAGCATACATTAAATCAATGTTAGAAGGAAATACTTCAGCTCAATAATAAAATTCGTAAAGACGACTAATAGCAACTTAGCTTTTAGTCGTCTTTATATAAATATATAAGAGGTTGGGAAAAAATAATTTTCCAACCTCTTATCTTAATTAACTAACATCATCACGTGCACCTAGAATCTCGATAGCATTTTTTATTCGATCTTTCGTAGGTGGATTAATATCATTTAATTCGTAATCTATTCCTAATTCTTTATATTTGAATTTTGCCATATCGTGGTAAGGTAATACTTCTACACGCTCAACTCCATGTAATGTATCAATATATTCACGTAATTTTTTTAAGTAATAATCATCATCTGTCCATTTTGGGACAAGTACGTGTCTTATCCACATTTTAGCACCATGTTCACTTAAAAAATTAGTAAATTGAATAATATTTTTATTTGTACGTTTAGTTAAACGCATATGGTGTTCATCATCAATATGTTTAATATCAACTAAGAATAAATCAGTTAAAGATATTAATTCTAATACTTTTTCATTCATACTTGGAGCATTTACATAGAAACCACCACAAGTATCAACACAAGTGTTTATACCAATTTTTTTCAATTCTCTAAAAAGCTCTAAAATGAAATCAATTTGCAGTAAAGATTCTCCACCACTTACTGTTACTCCTCCACCTTCACTAGCTTCAAAGAAATCACGATATTTTACAATCTCTTTTGTAAGTTGATCTACTGTCATAACTTTAGCATCAGGATTGTGCATTTTCCAAGTATCTGGATTATGGCAGTATTTACATCTTAACATACATCCTTGGAAGAATACTACATATCTTATTCCAGGACCATCTACATTACCGAAAGATTCAACTGAGTGAACATTTGCTGTTAATTCTTTTTTCTCTTCTGCAGAATTCACTTTTACTTTTTCCATTTCCATATGCGATCTCCTCCTTCTGCTATTTATAGTTCAATTATAACGTATTCATTACTATTTTGTAAACACTTTTATAGTTTTATTTATTAATCTAAAAAAGTGGAGGCCGTAGCCTCCACCTTCTTACTTTTTATTCACTTAATTACATGAATTGGTGCATTGTACGGCTTAATACGTCACGTTGTTGTTCTGGAGTTAAACTGATTAGACGTACAGCGTATCCTGATACACGAATTGTGAAGTTTGGATAATCTTCTGGAGATTCAATAACTTTAAGTAATGTTTCTTTATTGAATACGTTAGTATTTAAGTGGTAACCACCTTTTTTGAAGTATCCATCCATCATTGCTGTTAAGTTTTTGATTTGATCTTGTTTAGTTTTACCTAATGAGCTTGGTGTAAATGCAGCAGTTAAGCTGATTCCATCACGGCTGTATTCATATGGTAATTTAGCTACTGAGCTTAAGCAAGCTAGAGCTCCACTTTGGTCACGTCCGTTCATTGGGTTAGCACCTGGAGAGAATGGTTCTCCTGCACGACGTCCATCTGGAGTGTTACCAGTTTTTTTACCGTATACTACGTTAGAAGTAATAGTTAAGATAGATGTTGTAGTTTCATCTGCACGGTAAGTTGGGTGTTTTTTAAGTTTAGTCATGAATGTTTTTAGTAATTCAACAGCGATTTCGTCTGCACGATCATCGTTGTTACCGAATGTTGGGAATTCACCTTCAACTTTGTAGTCTACAGCTAATCCAGTTTCATCTTCGATTGGAGTTACTTTAGCATATTTAATAGCTGATAAACTATCTACTGCTACTGAGAATCCAGCGATACCAGTTGCCATGAATCTTCTAACTTTAGTATCGTGTAATGCCATTTCTAAGCTTTCGTAAGAATATTTATCGTGCATGTAGTGGATTACATTTAATGTATTGATGTAAAGTTTACATAACCAATCCATGAATACATCGAATTTAGCCCAAACTTCATCGTAGTTTAATACACCACGTAGAGGTTCTGTTTTAGGTCCAACTTGGATTCCTAATTTTTCATCGCGTCCACCGTTGATTGTGTATAGTAAAGCTTTAGCTAAGTTAGCACGAGCTCCGAAGAATTGCATATCTTTACCAGTAGTCATACCACTTACACAACATGCGATAGATTTGTCACAAGTTCCTAAGAAGTCTGCTAATAATTCATCACTTTCATATTGGATAGCACTGTGGTTGATTGAAGATTCAGAGCAGAATTCTTTGAATCCAGTTGGTAATTTAGAAGACCAAAGGATAGTTAAGTTTGGTTCTGGAGAGTTACCCATGTTATCTAATGTGTGGATGAAACGGAAGTCAGTTTTAGTTACTAATGATTTTTCAGCGTCTAACATTTCACCTACGATTAATGTAGCCCAGATTGGGTCACCAGAGAATAATTGGTTATATTCTGGAGTACGAGCGAATTTAACGCAACGTAATTTTAATACTAAGTGGTCAATTAATTCTTGAGCTTGAGATTCGTTAATTGTTCCATCTTGTAAATCTCTTTCAATATAAATATCTAAGAATGTAGCGATGTTACCGATTGACATTGCAGCACCATTTTGTTGTTTGATAGCTGCTAAGTAACCGAAGTACAACCATTGAACTGCTTCTTTAGCATTTGTAGCTGGTTCAGAAATGTCAAATCCGTAGATTTTAGCTAATTCTTTTAATTCACCTAAAGCACGAATTTGTTCGTTAACTTCTTCACGGTCACGAATAACGTGTTCAGTCATAACACCGTCAGCTCCGATTTGAGCTAAGTCTTCTTTTTTCCAAGCGATAAGTTGGTCAACACCATATAAAGCTACACGACGGTAGTCCCCGATAATACGACCACGTCCGTATGCATCTGGAAGACCAGTGATTACACCAGATTTTCTTACTAAACGCATTTCTGGAGTATATGCATCGAATACACCTTGGTTGTGAGTTTTACGGTAGTCAGTGAAGATTTTAATAACTTCTTCGTCTACTTCGTATCCGTATGCTTTACAGCTGTTAACAGCCATGTTAATACCACCGAATGTCATTAACGCACGTTTAAGTGGTTTATCAGTTTGTAACCCAACAACTTGTTCTAAATCTTTTTCAATGTATCCAGGTCCGTGAGAAAGGATAGTTGAAGGAATGCTAGTATCCATATCTAATGTTCCACCAGCTAAACGTTCTTGACGCATTAAATCATTGAATTTTTCTACTAATTTAGTAGTTGCTTCTGTTGGTCCTGCAAGGAAAGATGCATCTCCTCTATATTCAGTATAGTTAGATTTAATGAAATCTACTAAATCTACCTCTGTTTGCCATTTACCACCAACGAATGCTTTTTTTTCTGCAACTGTTGTCATATTAATGTCACTCCTTAAAATTTTTTATTATATATGTGATAAATAAATTTATTAATTAAACTATTTGTTACACCCTTAGTGTACCGCATACATATTACTAAGACAATATTTTTTTTATTCAAATTGTGTACAATCTGTGAACTCCAGTATTAATACAGCAATTATAAATTCTGAATTATCTACCAAATTAATAGTAAAATATTGATGTGATTCTTTGTAAATCTAATTGTAAAAACAATGAAAACGTTAACTTTAAGCATTTATTTTTTTATGGATATTTTATATCTATAAGAAATCTGTTATTATACTGTAACTATTTATATCAAATTAATTCGGTAGACATATATTAAAAATATCTTATTTTTTTACAAAAAACAAGAAGTAAACGATATCATTTATCATTCACTTCTTTAATTTGCTATTTTTCAAATAATTTTAATAGATTTTTATAACCTTCTTTTTCTAAATCTTCCTTCTTAATAAACCTTATAGAAGCACTGTTTATACAATATCTAAGCCCTCCTAATTCACTTGGACCATCTGGAAATACGTGTCCTAAATGAGCATCTCCCACTCTACTTCTAACTTCAATTCTTTCGACAAGATGTGAGTTATCTTTATAATATCTAGTAACTTCTTTTTCAATTGGTTTTGAGAAACTTGGCCAACCGCAGTGCGACTTAAATTTATCTTTTGAAGAAAATAATGGTTCACCCGTTGTTATATCTACATATACACCTTCTTCAAAACTATCCCAATATTGCCCAGTATACGGACTCTCAGTTGCACTTTCCATAGTAACTGCATATTCTAAATCAGATAATTCTTTTTTTAATTCATCTTTAGATTTTCTTTCAAATTCTTCTGGATTAATTTTAATTTCTCCACTCATTTTATTTCTCTCCTTCATTACTAATGTATTGTTTTAAATCTTCTATTATATTCTTACCATCTTTTAACCCTAAGTTATAGACACGTTTTAATTTTTGTGTATCTTTCTCTAATCTTTTTACAGTAATATCCTCACTTGGTCGTATAACAAATACTTTCCCTTGTTTTTCTAATTCTAATATTCGTTCAACCGTTTCATTATAGTCTTTATATCGATTCTCCAACTTTTCAATTAGATGCGGATATTTCTTATAAAATAACTTAAATTGTAGACTTGTTGATTTTTTCTTTCTATATGTAATTGGTCTTGTTAGTATTACAATTATTTTATCAAAGTTTTGTTTTTCAAAGAAGTCTATCGGTATACTATTAGCTATTCCACCATCTAAATACTTTTTATCATCTATCTCAATTATTTCCGAAATAAACGGAAGAGCAGAAGTTGCTCTTAACGTCTCCATTTGTTTGTAAGGATCTGTTATTTTTATAAATTCCGCTTCTCCATTTTCTATATTAGTTACCGTAGCATAGAAATTTGTCTTAGAATTTTTAAATGTTTTGTTATCAAAAACATCAAGTTGAAATGGAACTTTATAGTACGTAAAGTCTTTATTTATTAAATTACCTGTTCTTATCCAACTTTTTAAACTCATATATCTTTTATCATTAATATAATTAACATTGTATCGTAGTGCCCTTTTAGGTTGTTTAGAAACATAATTTACTCCGAACAGTGTTCCTGCAGAAACTCCAACAATATCAGTAACTTCTATATCATTTTCTAAGAACACATCAAGGACACCTGCTGTAAATAATCCTCTCATAGCTCCACCTTCTAATACTAAACCTACTTTCATTCAATCACACTCCTTTTTAAATTGATACTATTATATCATCTTTTTTTCATTAGTTTAAATAAATTTACTCGGGTACTAAGTTATGTTACTATTTTAAATGAGAAAAATAATTCAATTCGAGGTACATATGAACATACTACTAATCGGTGGCAATGGCTTTGTTGGAAATGCATTAATTAAAGAATTTAAAAAATACAATGTAAAAGTTAGCTATTTATCTAGATCTCAAAACTACTCTATCTCTAAAGATGAAGCAACTTGGATACATGGAGATATTTTTGATATCGAAAATATAATAACCAACGAAAAATACGATATCGCCATTCATTTAATTGGAACAATTAAAAATAAAAAGCTATATTCAAAACTAAATACAGAGAGTGTAGCACAGACAATTAAACTATGCCAAAAACAAAATATCAATAAACTTGTATATTTTTCTGCAAATGGTGGCTTTAAACAATATATAGAAAGTAAACGCAACGGAGAAAAATTAGTAGTAGATTCAAAACTAGATTATCTAATAGTACGCCCAGGTCTTATGTATGGTAAAGAAAGACTTACCTCTTATTTCAATATATTACCTATTAAATTTTTTTCAAAATTAGGGATACCATTTTTCAAAAATGTTTATCCTCTTCCAGTTGAAAAAATAGCAAGAGAAGTAGTAAAAGGAATTTTCGACAATACTGATTCACCTATTATTGAAATAAATGATATGAAATAACTATATACGTCGACTTAAAGGGAGTGACTCAAAAATCGTGATTTCGAAGAAATGATGTGTACCCAAAATTCTGGACACATATATATTTAGTTTAGACAAGTGGATGTTATCCTGTATTGTACAGGAGGCATCCATTTTGTTTTTGATTGAATTCTCTTGTTGTTGTAATAATTTATATATTCAGATACAGCTTTACTAAACTCTTCAAATGACATATAAACCTTTTCATAACCATAATATATCTCCGTCTTCATTCTTCCAAAAAGTGATTCCATGATACTATTATCATAACAATTTCCCTTTCTAGACATCGATTGAATGATTCCATGTTTTTTTAACTCACTTCTATAGTGTGAATGTTGATACTGCCACCCTTGATCAGAATGCATAATTAATCCTTCTGTATTTGGAAATTTATTAAATGCTTGTTCTAACATCCTTTTTATCTGATCTAAATTTGGATGTAAAGATAAATCATATGATATTATTTCATTTGTATGCATATCTAGAATCGCTGAAAAATAGCACTTTCCCCATAAAAAATTGAATTGTGATACATCTGTAGTCCATTTCTGTAAAGGAGCAGTCGTACTAAAATCTCGATTTATTATATTATTAGCGACTTTTCCTACTGTTCCCTTATATGAATGGTATCTTTCTTTAGGAGTTTTCCCTTTCAATCCTTCTTTATGCATAAGACTTTGTACTCATTTATGATTTACTTTAAAACCTCTATTAATTAGTTCATTGTGAACTCTACGGACACCATATAGTCCTTTATTTTCGGTAAAAATAATTTTAATTTCTTTTAACACTGGTTCATTACGAATAGCCTCAACACCTACTTCTTCCTTATTTACTAAATAATAATACGTTGATTTTGCCATTCCTATTTCTTGTAAAAGGCATTTTAATTGATATCCTTTTTTTCTAAGTTCTTTGATGATTGCTGCTTTTTCGCCTTGAGTTGCGCAGCCCATTTTTCTCGCCTCAAGGCTATTAATTTTTTTATTATTTCTTTTTCCGCTTTAATATTTTCGATTTCCGTTTTTATAAATTTATTTTCTGCACGTAATCTAATTAATTCTTCTCTTTCTGATTCTTTTAATGGTTTAGGACTACTGTTTTCTTTCATGATAGGTACCTTTCTTGGTCTTTCTTTCTTCTCATCTACAAGTCCATTATAACCTTTTTCCTTATATTTTTGAACCCATTTATACAGTGTCCTATAGTTAATTCCATTGTCTAGTGCAACGGAATTATATGAATAACCAGCTAAAATTTTAGAAACTAATACTAGTTTTTCTTCTGAATTCCACTTCTTATTTTTTGTTTTATGTCGCAAGACACCTACTCCTAACGAATCAACCATTCTTTTCCATTTTCTAATAGTATCTTTAAATTTTCTAGTAGTTATTCCATTCGGTGTTTCTGGATATTCCCCTCTTTCATACATCTCAACACATTTTACTTTAAATTCAAAACTATAACGCATAAAAATACCCCTTTCACTGGTTTGTCCAGTAAAAGGGGTACATATCAAAATCGATTTTGTCGAGTCACCCCCGCACAGTTTATTAGATATCTAAAAAGCTTTTATAAAGCGAATTTAGATATCAATGAACCACTGCGTCTATGAGTTTTCATATACACTTTTTAAAATTTAGGGCTTTTAGGTTCGTCCCTTAAGTCTTTTTTATGACATTTGTCATATTACTTCATGACATTACCTACTAAAAGGTAACTTCCTACTTTGATATAATTTAATTATCAAAAATGAGGTGAACAAAATGTCATTAAATAATATTATAGAAGTAAAAAACATAACAAAAACAATTAAAGGAAAAAATATCTTGGATGATATTTCTTTTAATGTAAACTCTGGTGAATGCATTGCTTTAATTGGGCCTAACGGAGCTGGTAAAACTACTCTAATGAATTGTCTATTAGGAAATAAATTTATCAATTCAGGCTCAATAAAAATTAATTCTCTAAATCCAGGAAACCAGAAACTAAAAGAATTTCTTAACATACTTCCTCAGGAAAATGTCGTTCCTGAAAAACTAAAAGTGAAAGAATTACTTAGTTTTATTCAAAAACTATATAAAAATCCATTAACAAATGAAGAAATCGATGTACTACTAAGATTTGATGATTCTCAAAAAGAGAACTTTGCTTCTAAATTATCAGGAGGACAAAAAAGATTATTATCTTTTATTATTACATTAATAGGACGACCTAAATTAATTTTCTTAGATGAACCAACAGCTGGAATGGATACATCAACACGTATTAGATTTTGGGAAATTGTAAATAACTTAAAAAATAAAGGTCTAACTATTATTTATTCTTCTCATTACATCGAAGAAGTAGAACATACCGCAGATAGAATCTTAGTTCTAAATAAGGGAAAACTTATTCGCGATACTACTCCACATGCTATGCGTGCTGAAGAAATTGAAAAATACTTCACACTACCTATAAAATATCTAGATTTATTGAAAGATAGTGATATTATAAATAATTTAGAAATTAAAACAGATAATATTAATTTCTTAACAAAGAAACCAGATGAAATATGGAACATATTACACCAAGCTGGTTGTACATTTAAAGAAATTGAAATTCAAAATAGAACTTTATTAGATAGTATTTTTGTAACAACTAAAGACAATGGAGGAGAGAAATAATGAAAAATCTTGCTAACTTATTAAACATAGAATTTATATTCATAAAAAGAAACTTAACTAATTTTATTATGGGATTAGGTTTTCCAGTTATCTTCTTTATACTATTTTCTGGAATGCAGCAATTCGATGATCCTGAAACAAAGATACGCGTTGTAAAAGATATGCTTATTTCAATGACCGCATTCAGCAGTATAAGCTTCGCTTTATTTTCTCTCCCTATTTCAATAAAAGAAGACGAGAAAAACAACTATCTACATATATTAAATAATTCTCCTATAAAAATATCTGAATACTACCTTGCTCGTTTTATTCGTCTAATAATTACGTTTATTATATCAATAGTTGTTGTATTTGCTGTTGGGCATATCTTTAGAGGCGTTAATATGACAGCTCGTGAATGGTTTATGTCAGCTGTTCTAATGCTTATTGGAAGTATTACATTTTTAGGTATGGGATTACTTCTAAGTCTTATTAAATCAGAAGAAAAACTTTCGTTACTTGCTAATATATTATACCTAGGACTTGCTATGCTAGGAGGCCTTTGGTGGCCTACTTACCTTTTCCCAGAATGGTTACAAAATATATCTAAACTGACACCAACCTACTATCTTTTAGATTTCGTTAATAAATATATTAAAGAAGATATTTTCTCTTATAGAGCTCTAGCTATACTTCTAGCATATTCGGTTGTATGTATAATTGCTACATTGGTAATAAAAAACAGAAGAGAATCAAAATAATAATAATATAAGAGTGCGGATAAATTATTCACACTCTTATATTATTGTGGTATTATTAAAGAATAAGGAGATTGAAATGTATAAAAAATTACTAAATTTATTAAAGGGGAATTATGGTTTTTATTTATCATTGGTATTTTTCATATTCCCACTTGCATATGTTATCGATGGAACTTATCCTAAATATATATTGCTTTTAACTTTTCTCGCACTTTCTTCATATATAGGAATACTATATACAAAAAATAAAATTCTTATTTTTACAGAATGGTTTTATTTAATTGCTTATATCAGTTACATGACCATTATTTTATATCCGATGAATATTCTATTTAGTTTTTATCTAAGTAATCTACTCGTTTGGCATTTTCATGATAAGTATTTTACATACAGAACGATTAGCTTTTTTATAACTATAAATTGTCTAACACTATATATAATCTCTAATCCCAAAATGAATATTGGAGATAGAATTATCCTATTTATTTTTTCTTCTATGTGTATAATAACTTATTTTTTCCAAAAATATGGTTATGAAAGAAATAAATTAAAAAATGAACGTATAAAACACAATGAACATATTAATCTACTTCTTGCTGAAAATGAGCGTAATAGAATTGGTCAAGATCTTCATGATAGTATCGGACATACTTTTGTAATGTTAAAGTTAAAAGCAGAGCTGGCTGAAAAATATTTAGATAAAAATAATATTGAAGCTGCAAAAAAAGAACTTCAAGAAATTAGTGAAATCAGCAGTACTTCAATGACAGAAACACGTTCTATTATTAATAAATTAAAGCATAGAAGTATTACTGAAGAATTAAAAGTTATTACAGATATTATGACCATGGCTGATATTTCATTAGATATTAAGAATAATATGACTACACTTCCATCTGAATTAGTTGAATGGACTATTACAATGGTACTAAAAGAATTAACGAATAATGTTATTAAACATAGTAAGGCTAATAAATGTAATATTAATATCAATGAATCTAGTAATAACTATACTATTATTGTCTCTGATAATGGTCGTGGTTTTGAAAATATTGACGGAAAGGAACTATCTTCTATAAGAGATAGAATTAAACTAGTTAATGGAGTAATAGATATAACATCAAAAAAATTCCCTACAACTATCAAAGTAACAATCAATAAATAAAAACAGGAGGACAATATGAAATTACTTATTGCTGAAGATCAAAGTATGTTACGAGATGCAATGGCAACATTATTATCAATGGAAGATAGTGTTGAAAGTGTACTTCAAGCTAAAGATGGAAAAGAAGCTATAAATTTAATTTCTACTAATGATATAGATGTAGCTATACTTGATGTAGAAATGCCTGAAGCAACAGGACTAGACGTACTAGAGTACATTCGTAGTAATAATATACATTGTAAAGTTGTTATTGTGACAACTTTTAAACGTATGGGATATTTTGAACGCGCCATAAAAAATAACGTAGATGCCTATGTACTAAAAGATCGCTCAATAGATGAACTTATGAAAACAATTAACAACGTCTTAGGAGGTAACAAAGAATATTCACCAGAACTTATGGAAAACATTTTTACTAATCATAATCCCCTATCAAATCAAGAAAAAATTATTCTTTTAAAAATTAAAGAAGGATTATCGAACAAAGAAATTGCTAATGAACTGTTTTTATCCGAAGGAACTATTAGAAACTATATCTCTAACATCCTAACAAAATTAAACTGCAAAAACAGAACAGAAGCTGTAAAAAAATCTACTGAGGAAGGATGGCTTTAGATGACAAGAAAACTCGCTATAAGATTATCATTACTTTCGTCAATTATATACATAGCACTAACAATACTATACTTTACAAGTGTAATATCAAAATTTAATCATTCTGATAGCCCTAGCGCAGGCGCTGGTTTAGGAATGCTACTTGCGTTCCTAATACCACACTACTTTATGCTTTTAATAGCTGTTATTTTTAATATTGTTATTTCATTAATAAAATTCACAAAAAATTATTTAATAATTATAAATATTATATTGTATATCATCGCTGGCGCATTAGGGTTTATTTTAGGATTTATTTTAATTATTTCTATCATTTTCCAAATAATATTCTTGATAATTGCATATAATAAATAAAACAGGAACAACTTTAAATCAAAATTTTTACAAAGTGATTTTTAGTTGTTCCTTTTATTTTATTTTACTAAAGAATAGCTTATGTCTATTAATTCTTTTATTGTTTCTAATTTGATATTTTTATCTAAAACTATGCTAATCCAATGCTTCTTATTCATATGATATGCTGGAAAAATATTTTTATTGTCTATAATATCTAAGATCTTATCCGTAGAATATTTTAGATTTAAAACTTTCACCTTAGTTGTAATATCAGTATTTTTATTTAATTTATTATATTTAACCTCTAGAATCAAGGCATACCATTTATTTTTTTCATTTACAAATGCCAATATGTCTGGATGTTTTTTAAAAGGATTAACATGATTTCCACCATATTTATAACAATAATCGATAACTTCTGAACCTATTTTCCCAGATTCATCAGCTAACCCTAATATAAACCTTAGTAGATTCTCTACATGTTCTCTAATATTTTGAACAGTTTCTCCTACAGCACTATCTACGCTATACAATGAGTAAACCTCATCGAATTCTAAATCATAAACTCCTACTAAAAGTTGACTGTCAACAAATACTATTTCTATTAAAAAGCTCATATCTAAAATTTCTTGTCGATATATTAGTTTTTCCGCTTCTTCCTTAAATCCAAAACCTTTTAGCTGTTCCTTAGAAAAGTTATATTTTTCTACATCTATAATCTTCATATTTATTATTCGAATCTAGCTCTATCGTGACTTTGATTCCACTTATCTACCTCTGGTCCTTTTGGCACAATAGTTTCCCCTGCTGATAAATAATATCCGATCTTTATTGCTTCAAAATCTGTTGTAGATCCGAATCCTGGTGTTTGATATAAATCTTTTAAGTAGTTGAATATGTTAGAATATTCCTCAATTCTCTTTTTATTCGCAGAATATAATCCATAATAAACAACATCAAAACGAATCATAGTAGTATAGAAACGAATATCTGTTTCTGTTATTGTATTTCCATTGAAGTATCTTTGTTTAGATAGATGCTCCTCTACTACATCCATCATATCGAAGAATCTATCGAATGCCTCATCATATTTTTCTTGGTTTTCAGCAAATCCCATTCCATATACACCATCATTAATAGCTACGGCTAATTTTTCATTCCACTCATCGATTTGACCTGCAAGATGTTCAGGATATAAATCTATTCCATCTTTTTTATGTAGTTTTCTAAATACTGTTGCAAATTCGTGAAGTAACTCGGCCGATTCTTTTCTAACTACTTTTCCTGTAGTAACATCAACAAGCACCGGTACTGAGTATGGTCCTTCATAATCTGAATCACTATTTAAGTACACATCTTTAATTTTATATTGTTTTAAAACTGGATCTAGCCCATCTTTATCTAAGCTAAATTGCCATCCTTCTTCTCCACGGCGATAATCCAATGTTCCTAAACTAATAGCATCATCTAAACCTAGTATCTCTCTTGTTATAACCGCTCTATGTGCATACGGGCATAAAGGAGACCAGAATAATCTGTATCTTCCTTCCTCTATAGGTTGTTCCTCTGTTCCAAATGGTTTACTAAAAAATTTTTTCATGTGATTTTCTCCTTTTTAATTTTCTATAAATTTTTTTGCTTCTTCATAAATATACATAACATTCAAAGTATGTTCTTTTTGATCATTCATGAAATTAAAATCTTTATTATTAATGACTTCAACGAATTTTTTAAATTCAGCAAACATTCTGTGTGAATGAATATTTTTATTTTCATTTATGAAGTTATCTTTTGTCTGAATACTATAATTAGGAACTTCATTTGTAGGTCCAATAACTTTAATTATACCTTGATCACCTTGAATATTTACATAACTATTATTAAAAGTATCTTTCGCTGCTATGCATACTACTTTAAAGTTAGCATATTCTAATAGAAGAATACCCGAAGTATCAACATCATTAACAATATTTGGTGAATAATGTATTTTATTAGGTTTACCAAATAATCCAACTACAAAATGAATGTTATAAATATTTAAATCACCGAGTACTCCCCCACCTTTACTTTTATCAAACACTGGTGCTATAACTCCATTTTTAAATGCTTCATATCTTGAAGAAAGTTGAGAAAAATTACATTCAACAAGTCTTATTTCTCCAATATTATCAATATTTTCTTTTATATCAAGATAATTTTTCTGGTATTGATTTGTTATTGCTTCTATTAAAATCAATCCTCTAGCTTCAGCAATTTCAAACAATTCTACAGCTTCATCATACTTTAACGTAAAAGGTTTTTCACAAATAACATTTTTACCAGCTTCTAGAGCCTTCTTAGCAACTGTATAATGTAAATTATTTGGAACTGCAACATAAATCGTATCAATCGCTTTATTTTCCAGACAAAAATCAATATCAGTATATATTTCTTTAATATTATATTTGTTTTGTAATTCTTTTAAATTTTCAATATTTCTAGCTGCTATAGCTTCTAATTTAATTTCTGGAATTTCATGAGCAAAAGATAAGAAATCTTTCACTATCATTCCAGAACCAATAATTCCTAATTTCATGTTTTCCTCCAAATTACTGTGTATCCTTTAATTATATCTTTATAAACTTACACTAGCAACTTTTCTGCATAAAAAAAGGAATCATGAGCTTTAAGCTCATGACCCTTCTCATCAGTCCTAAATTTTGGAGACACTAAAAAACCTAAGGAATGGAGTCCTTAGGTCTTTACTCTATGCAACATACTAACTAATTGCTTTATATACATATATTACACTGTTTTCTTTGATTTTACAAATTATTTTTTTAATATAGAATCAAATAAATAAAATCCTATAGAATTATTAGTAAATCTACTAATTTTAGTCATAAAAATACAACCATTACTAGAAATACTTCCTTGTCGTGCTAAATAAGATAAAGCAGGTACTAATTGAAATAAAACTGCTTCATAATATTCATTTTCTTTTTCAATTAACAAAATAGCTTTCTTATACAATTCTCTCTCTTTTATTCCAACCTCTTTATCTAATATCAAATTATATAAATCAGTTAAAATTTCTTCTTCTTTAGGAAAATAATTAAACATATAAAATTCCTAATAATTACCAATTAATAGTTGGTTTCATTGGGGAACCACCACCAACACTATCCCAGCCATCATTCGTAATAGTAGTATACTGATGAAAAGTAGTAACTTCTGTTCTTTCTTTTGCATCAGCTATATTAAAATTCAAAAACATACTACCTGATAATAATAAAACAAAAAATAATTTCTTTTTCATAATAATAGAACCTTCTTTCTGCTATTTTTCAGAAAATCTAACTTTTTTTTCGATATTAGAAATGAATTGTTAGTTTTATTATATAGTAAAAAATAAAAAATACAAGTCTTCTATTTAGTTTTTTAAAATATTTGTTAAAACATTACTCTTTACACTCTGTCAAAATACTTTCTATTTCTTTTAATTCTTTTATAAACTTACTATCTTTATGCCCTATATATACAATCTTTCTTCTACTCTTGTCATTGCTACATAAAGCAATCGTCTTTCTTCTTCTACATTTGTTTCTAACAATACATTTTTATCTAACTTTTTCATAGTTTGCTTTATACAAATAAGAATAATTCTCATCTATATTCATTATAAATACATTTTTAAATTCAAGTCCCTTATATAATTAATTTAACTTTGAATTTATCTCTCTATCAAATTTGATAGATTGTTTTATTTTTTATATTTAGTTATCTTCATACTGGCAAGGGAGTGACTCAAAAATCGTGATTTCGGAGAAATCGATTTTGTCGAGTCACCCCCGCACAGTTTATTAGATATCTAAAAAGCTTTTATGAAGCGAATTTAGATATCAATAAACTACTTACGTATAACGTATGCAAGGACACACCAAGAAGTGAGTCATAAGACGAAACTGATTGGATTGTGTCTACTGCTGAGGCTATGAGTTCTCATGTAAACTATTTTTAAAATCTAGTACTTTTGGGTCAGCCCCTTACTTTTTTGTATAACAAAATGTACAAATATTTCTTTTGTAACTACTTTCTTAATTAATAAAAAATAATTAGTATGGATTTTTCTCATCCACACTAATTATTATACACCCTATTATTTTATGCTTTTTTTCTAGATTTAATTGCTCCAATAACTAATGGAATTAAGCTGATTAAAATAATAGCAATTACAACTACAGAGAAGTTGTTCTTAACAAATGGAATATTTCCAAAGAAGTACCCTACCGATACAAATAATGTACACCAACAAAGACCTCCGAAGAAATCAATAATTCTAAACTTAGAATATTTCATCTTACCAGCTCCTACGATAAATGGAACTATTGTACGAATAATCGGGAAGAATCTAGCTAAGAAAATAGACTTTCCTCCATGTTTTGCCACGAAGTTTTCGGCGTCTTTTATGTTTTCATCAGACACAAACTTTTTAAACCATACTCTACTCTTCAAGTAATCTGAGAAGTTTCTTCCGATAAAATAGTTACAATTATCTCCAATAACAGCAGCACTTATACATAAGAATAATAGTAAAAAGATATTATTGCCTGTTGCTGCCCATAGAGCTCCACTAGCAAATAATAATGAATCACCTGGTAAAAACGGCATGAAAACAACACCAGTTTCGATAAAGATAATTAGAAATATTATCCCATACATCCACCATGGTCCATGTTGCATCATTAATTCACCAAGATGCTTGTCAATATGCAATACAAAATCAATTAAAAATTTAATTGTTTCCAATGTAATCCTCCTAAAATAAATATGTTCTATGAGATTATACCATAGAGAACATAACCTGTCTATTAATCATACAATCTAGAAATTAATCTCTTATAAATTTTTTCATTTCAGCAATGTAGTCAGCATTACTTTCATGTTTTCTAAGATGATTAAGCACTCCAATTGTTGGTTCACTAACATCCTCAAGTTTTCTACGAGTTTGCCATAGTATTTTTACTTCATCTTCTGTTAATAATAAATCTTCTTTTCTTGTAGAACTCTTCAAGAAATCAATAGCTGGATAAACTCTTCTTGAAGCTAATTCTGGTGATAATACTATCTCCATATTCCCAGTTCCTTTGAACTCTTCAAATATTAAGTCATCCATTCTAGAACCAGTATTAATCAAAGCAGTTGCTATAATAGTTAAACTTCCTCCACCTTCAACGTTTCTCGCTGCACCAAAGAATGCTTTTGGTTTGTGAAGGCTCGATGGATCTACCCCTCCGCTTAAGACTTTACCACTACTTGGTTCAACAATATTATAAGCACGAGCAAGTCTTGTAATACTATCCATAAGTATAATTACATCTTGACCAAGTTCTACACGACGTTTAGCATGCTCAATAACCAATTCTGCCACTTTGATATGATTTTCAGAAGTTTCATCAAATGTTGAACTTACAACATCTGCTCCTCTTACAGATCTCTCCATATCAGTAACTTCTTCTGGTCTTTCGTCAATTAAAAGAATAATTAACTTCTTATCAGGATAATTTTTTCTAATAGAATTTGCTATATCCTTTAGTAATGTTGTTTTTCCAACTTTAGGTGGTGCAACAATCAATCCTCGTTGACCGAATCCAATCGGTGCTACCAAATCAACAAATCTTGTAGAAAGTTTTTCTTTAGTAGTCTCTAAAACAATTTTTTGATTTGGATAAATCGGTGTTAAAGCTTGGAAATGTGCTCTACCTTTTGCAACCTCTGCATCAACATCATTGACCTTATCTACCTGTAATATACCTGCAAATCTTTCACCTTCACGTGGTTTACGAACTTTCCCAAATACTTCATCACCTTTTTTAAGTTCAAAACGGCGAATTTGAGAAGCGGAAATATAAATATCTGTTTCTCCTTTTTTATAATCAACAGTTCTTAAGAAACCAAAACCATTTTCTGGGTGAATATCATCTAAAATACCAGAAGCATAGTAATGCTCTTCACTTACTGATTGTTTTTCTAAAATCGCTAATACTAACTCTTTTTTATTTAATGTATAATATCTTGGAACACCAAGTTCTTTAGCCAAAGCTGTAAGTTCTTTAGTATTCATACTTTTATACATTTCATCAAATTTTACGTTACTCATTTTTTTCCTTTCTCCATGTATCACATAGAAAATCATTAAACATCTAAATTAATCGTTGATCTAATTAAACATTATCTTTAAAGTACATCAAGAACCTGAATAAATAACTCACACTAAATGTTATTTTCAAGTTCTTGTTATTTAATATTAATTTTTTTAACAACAATTTATCTCTTACTAAGTACTACCACTGCAGATAAGATAAATGCAGCTCCGATTATATCTATTAGACCAAATGTTGTTCCTAATAATAAGAATGAGAAAACTATTGCTGCTATTGGCTCAAAACATCCGATAATACTTCCTGTAACAGCTCCAATCATTCTTACCCCTTCTAAATACAGTGAAAATGACATTATTGTTCCTACAATAATAACACCAGTTATGCATAAGAAGTCCATAAATGTAAAATTGGAAGGTATATAATTGCTACCTGTACCAAAATACACTACAGATCCTGCAATTAAAAGTCCCCAGGTCATTATCGGCATTACTCCATATTTCTTTGTTAAATTTACTGATGAAATATTATAACTAGCTAGTCCAAAAGCAGAAAATATTCCCCAGAATAATCCCAAAGTGGAGATATTTAATTTACTGAAATCTAAATGCGTAGCCATAAGAACAGTTCCAAATAATGAGGATACTATTGCAACGACTTCACGAGGCAACGGCCATCTTCGACTTATAATACAATAATAAGTCATAATCATTACTGGCCCAGTAAACTGAATAACAGTTGCCATACCTGCATTAGTATACTTAATCGCTAAAAAAAATGTACCTTGACAAATAAGTAATCCTAAAAATGAAAAATTTAATAATCTCAAAATATCTTTTTTATCCGAAAATACATTCATCAGACTTTTCTTATCTTTTAAGAATAAAATAATCACTAGAACTATACCTGAATAAAATAGTCTATTGGAAATTACCCAAGTTGAATCTATCTTAGAAATATTAAGTAAATACTCACCTAACACTCCAGATAATCCCCAACATGTAGCTCCTAACAGAGTAAGAATAGCACCTTTTTTCATAGTACTTTTTTCCATAATTACACACTCCTAATGATCAAACAACTTTAGACTTGAACTTACAATTTTGTTAGATTTTTCTACTACTTCATTATAATTCTCATCCTTAGATAATAAGATACTAGTAAATAGTGTTATCATATTATTTTGAGCTACCATCATGTTTCCACATGTATAAAATTTAGCATCAAGTTTATTGGTAACATAACCAAATGGTGAGTACCAAAAACCATAACCAACTTTATAATTTTCATCAAAAAATTTCTTCGCAACATTCTCAGGATACCCCTTTATTATTGGCATCGGATAAAGAAAGCTAAGAGATTTAATTGCCTTTTGAGAATCTTCAACTTTTGCATTTAAAACTGAGAATACATCAAGTTTTTTCCCCATCAATGTTTTATCATCATATACTCTAAATTCACTTTCAAATTGAGATTCAAAATTCTCTTTATATTCATGAATGATTTCTTCTTCATCAAACATAATTGAGTAATCATTGTTAAATAGATTCTCTTTTTTTAAGTATAAATGTGCTTTTAAATCTTTATCTGTATAATCTAATGAAATTAATGGATTTGTCGTGATGAATAAACTCTTTTTAGATTCAAACGCTATGAAATATCTATTTCTACTTAACAGGTATTTAGTTATTGCACCTAGTGAAGTATTATTTTCTAATAGTATTAAATTTTTTCTTGATAGTACAATACGTTTAAGTTCTTCTTTCTCAATTTGAAGAAGAGCTTTTCTAATGTTTTCTTGCCAAAGTTCCGGATAAATCTCTCTAACTATCGATATTTTAGGATCGTTAGAAATCTCATTATCATTATCAAGCTTGCTTAAAAATGAGATTCTCTCCGTCCATAATTCCGAAAACTCTTTTTCTTCCTTCATATTAAAGAACAATGTTATAAAAACTTCTTCACCTTTAAAAACAGCAAGTATTCCAGGAACTACAAATGATGTATCACTAAAATCTACCCATTCCTGACTGTTTTTATTATTACCGTCTGAAATACCACCATAGATTCCAAAATACTCATCATCATGTTCATCAATTTCTAAAACTGTTACCTGAGCTCTCAACTCTTCAAACCCAGATAAAATACTACTGTTATCAAAACTAGTTAGAAAATCATTAGAATCAAGTAACCATGTTGCTTCATAACCTATACCGATTATAGAAGTTTTAGTATCTGGTGTTCTTATTATAAATCTTTCACCTTTTTTTGGCGAAAACAGACTGATAAACTGATCTTCACTAAATGTTTTCTTTAGTTTGAATTTTACAACAAGTTTATCATCAAGAACCGTATCACTAAAATCATAATCTATAATTCTCTGATAATCATTCATACTTATTACCTATCCTTTTTTTTCTCCTCATTTTGAAGTCTTTCTACACGTTCTTTAATTTCTAATTTTTTTTGTCTTTGTTTTATTAATCTATTTACCTCTTCTTCTGACTTATAACTTGCTTCTTTATCAGTAAAAATAAATAAATTTTTGTGATTATTCAAAATTGAAAGTATCGTTTTATTTTCTGACTCTTCATTTTCAAATAACTCTGCTATATATTTTCTCTTATCGCTACCTAAAACTACAACAAATAAGTTTCTAGCAGACATTAAGTTTTCATATCCAATACTAATTAATTTGTTACCTTTGATTTCCATTCCAGCTTGTTGTAATTGAGATTTTTCTTCTTCTGAAAATTCAACAATATGAAGGTTTTTATTTACCTCATCAGCAAAACGATAATCAAGTATTCCCCCATCAGATCCTAAAAAAACTACTGCAACATCAATTGGATTTTCTTCTAATACTTCTTTATAATTATTTAAATCTTCATCACATTCATTACTATTTAATGCCTGCGGATAATAAATGTTTTTAGCTTCTACATCTAACTTTTTAAATAACTCATGTCTAGCATATCTATATAATCCAAATTTCTCTTCAATATCAATATCAGCAAATTCACGTTGACCTAACATTATAACATGTTTATAGCGATACTTCCCTGTTTGGTTGTCATCAATCATTCTATTCGTAAATTGTGTATTAATAATATTTTCAGGTAAGCAAATAACTGCTCCATCCTCAAGATTTTTTTCAAATTCATCATACATTCTATTTAGAACTGCTGTTTCACTGTTACAAACTATATATTTCATGTTTTCACCTCCATATAGTAATTATTCAAATTACTTTCTATTATATCATATTTATCCCTTACTAACAACGTCATAGATTTTACTCAACTTCTATCAGTTTAGAGAGTACATAAGAATAAACATATGTTTTAATATTTTTTAATTGATAATATTCCGCTACCGCTTCTTTATATATTCTTAGTTGCTCCTTGTGTCTTTCACGTAAAATATCTTCCCCAGTTTTACTAGTCACATAGTCAGTCTTATAATCAACGATAATAGCTTCATCATCAGATATTTTAATAAATAAATCGACTACCCCTTGAAGTATTACATCTATCTCACTATCGCTTTCACTGTATAGTTCTTTAGCTTTTTTCGCAGTGGTAAATGCTATTTCAGTTTGACAAAATTGGCAATTAGAAATAATATTCATTAATTCATTATTAATAAAGTTACTTATTCTTTCTATATCATCTTTATTATTTATATTATCAAACTCTTCTTCTGTTAATATTCTATTCTCTTTAATATTTTTTATTAAACTATCTGTTTTCTTCAAATTATTTAAGTAAACTTCTACATCATTAATTTCAACACCCGATCTCACATCATTAACT
Source organism: Gemella haemolysans (assembly GCF_012273215.1). Lineage (NCBI taxonomy): Bacteria > Bacillati > Bacillota > Bacilli > Caryophanales > Gemellaceae > Gemella > Gemella haemolysans. The sequence continues at coordinate 1,155,279 of NZ_CP050965.1, forward strand.
ATCTTTTCAAAAAGTTTATGAACAATATTCCCCCTAAGTATTGCCTTACTTGTAGATGTTGAGCTCTTCAATGTAGTTAACTCGAGATAGCCTCTTTTTTCTTTCTTAAAGCCAGAATTACTTTCACCGTTAATTTTTTTCAATGCGCTATATGATGTTTTTGTTGGAAATACCTTATGTTTAATAGTATTCTCCTGGATTTCTTCATTGTCTTGTTGTTTTAATTCAAACCTTTCATAAAAATCTGCTAAGTCAAAGTCTAAACCATTTTCCTGTTCTTGAATCAATGGAATAACTTCATGAGCTTCAAATTTTGCCTCACGCTCATTTTCAAAACTAAATCCTTCTTCATAATCACTCAGTAAGTTATTTAGTATAGTTTCAAAGTTATCATCTTCTAAAATAGCTTGGGAAAGTGATTTATCTCTTGCCTTCTCATTATTTAATTCTATTCCACTTGGACTTACAAGATACAGTGTGTTTTTAGCTCGAGTTAGGGCTACATACAGGTTACGAATTTCTTCTTCTCTTTCTCGTAGTTTTATCAAAATACTATTTAACTTATATAATTCGTTTAATTCTGTTAGTCTAGAATTGTTTAGACCGAAATTTTGAGCTATAGTCTCAACATTAAGACTTAACCCAAAAGTCTCTGTGAATAACCCTTCTCCAGTATAACCACTTTTACTAAATGAAGTGTCAAGATCAGCAACAAATACTTCTTTATATTCTAATCCCTTAGAAATATGAATCGTTGATAAGGTAACACTATCGTTTGGTGTTCTTTTCTTAGTTTCAAATACCTCTTCATTTTTTATATTTTTCAACTGCCTAATTAAACCAGATAGTTTATTATCAATTTTCTGATATTCATTTACAACATCTACAAAATTCTCAAAATAATCAATCTCTTCATCATTTACACCTATTGTAACTAAATAATTTTTAAAATCAGTATCTAAAGATATACATTCTATTAAAGTCGGTAAAGAGTTATTCAAACTAAAATTCAACCATTTTTTTAATAGATTTGTAGTCTGACTATCTTTTTTATTTTCACTATTTGTTAACTTCTCAAAAAGATTTTTTCCTTTTTGTAATGATACTCTCAATAATTCATCATTACTATAATCAAAAATCTCAGTATGCAAAATGGCTAATAGACTAGCATCCCTATTAGTGTTATCTAAAAATCTAAGAATATTATATAAAATATTAAAACAATTTGATTCAGTAAAACCAACTTTTTCCTTGAAAAATAATGGTATATTGTACTTGCTAAATATTTCTTTAAAACTAGACATTTTTGTACTATTTCTAACTAAAACAGCATAGTCACTATATTTCTTTCCATTCTTTATCCCTTGCAAAATTTCATATGCAATATTTTCTATAGATTGTTCCCTATAATTTTTTTTATTTTCTACTATTTCTCCTGTATAGTAGTTCACCTTACCATTTATTAACTTAGTTGGCATAATTTCTGTATCTTGGCGCTCTTTTGCTTCTGGATAATAAAGGGCGCTATCTTCATCATAGCTCACACCAGCATTCTTATTTCCCATCAATCTATTGAATACAAAATTACTAGATTTCAATATATTCTCATCACTTCTGAAGTTCTCTTTTAATACTACACAAATACCTTCAGAATCATCTTCAAATGAATATTCCTCATTTACACTATAGTTATCAATTTCCAATTTTCTATAACTATTATACTTTTGTTCAAAAAGATCTGGATTAGAACCCCTAAAACCATAAATTGCTTGCTTAACATCTCCTACTCTAAAGAAGTTCACACCTTCTCCTCTAATCAGGTTTAGAATATATTCTTGCAAATTATTATTATCTTGATATTCATCAACATATATTTCATAAAAATATTCTCTATAATAATTTGCCGCTTCACTTGGGATAATCTCACCATTTTCTTCTTTAGTTAAAGCCTTAATAGCAAGATGATTTAGATCAGAAAAATCTAAGAAATTGTTTTCTCTTTTTCTTTTAATAAAATCATTATGTAAATTCTTAAGAACTTTTGTAATAGTTCTTGATAACTCACTCATTTTATCTATAGTTTTAAAATAATTAATGTAATCATTAAGGTCAGTTTGTATACTTGCTAATGTCGCCGTGTCATAAACACTATCTTCTACTTTTATTTGTTCATTGAGTTTCTCAATAATAACTTCAATTTCCTCAAGATTCTCTTGATTACTCTTTAAGGTTTTTTCATCTTGTTGAAGATATTTTATGATCTTTTCTTTCTTGTCATCTTCTAAATTAACAAGAGAAAGAAAATCTATATCGTTCTGTTTTTTAGAACTTTCTAGATATTTTTTAATATACAAACAAAAATCAGATGCTATTTTTATATTTTCTACTGTAGTTAATTCATCAACTCTATTAAATTTATCAAGAATTTCTTTATTATTAATAGCAAGTTTATCTTCATATAGAGAATTAAATTTTCCAAAATCTTCTTCTAAATATTTTTGAAAATTAGGTATATTTAAAAGCTTATAGTATATATCAATAATAAAAGAACTTATATTTTGTTTAGAGTCAAAAACTGTAAACAATAAATCTGTACTACTAGAATCATCTTTAACCAATTCTTCTAGTACATTTCCTATTGTTTCACTCAATAGTCCTTTACTATTTGCTAATATACCAAAATTAGGTGATAAATATTTAATTTGATTATCAATTTTTTCCTCTACGAGATAATAGAATTTTTTCAATACATTTAGACAAAAGCTGTCAATAGTACTAACATAAGCATCATTCATCAGCATTCTTTGCTTTCTAAGGAATAATAAATCTTCTTCCTTATTTGTAGAAAGCAATCTTTCACTAATTTTATCTTCTATTCTTACTATCATATTTTTAGCAGCAGCAGTGGTAAATGTTAGGACTAATAATCTATCAATATCCCATCTTTTTGTCGCTACTTTTCTTGCTATTCTTTCAGAAAGAACCTCTGTCTTACCACTCCCAGCTGCGGCCGCAACAAGAACATCCGCTCCTGTAATAGCGATAGCTTGCCACTGCGGTGGTGTTGGTGGATACTTCCTAGAAGCGGCTATATTATCAATCTTCTCAATATTTATCATACAAATTTCCTCTAATTTCATATTAATAATCACTTTATATTTTAACATACTTTAAGCATTATGGTATAATGTTTTAAGATAGTAAGACATTTATTTAAAATTATATTTTTATACTGTTTCTACACAGTTGTAATTATAAAATAATATTATAAATAAACATTACTTTTTCTTAAATTTTTATAATAGGTGAAATAGATGAATCGAAAAATTTTGGCACTAGCTCCTATTCTAGTAGCTAGTTCGATAATTAAACAAAATAAAAAACTAAAAGTAACTAAAACTACACTTGATTTTAATAATCTTCCCTATTCTTTTGATAATTTTAAAATTGCTCAAGTGAGTGATATTCACTGTGATAAAGTTGGATTAAGTGACCTAGCATTCTTAAGTAAAATCAGAAAATTCTCACCAGATATTATTGTAATTACTGGAGATATTCTCGATAGTTATAAAAACGACATGGATGTAGCCTATAATATCCTAAGTCAACTTTCTATAATCGCTCCTTGTTATTTTATATCTGGTAATCATGAACTTAGATTACCTAAAGAATATGCTGAGTTAAAAATTATGTTATCAAAACTTAAAATTACTCACTTACACAACGAAAGTATTCTTCTTAATCGTAATCAAGATTTTATAAATCTAGTTGGTGTAGAAGATTATAATTTTTTCAAAAATGAAGATAATTTAAATCACCGTGCGAACTTCAAGAAAACATTAGACAATCTATATTCTTCAGAATATTTTAACATCTTGTTATCACATCGTCCCGAGAAATTTCCAATCTATGTAGAAGCTAAATATGATTTGATTTTTTCAGGGCATGCTCACGGTGGACAATGGAGAATTCCATTTATAGGAGGCATTTTCTCACCTAGTCAAGGATTCTTTCCAGAATACACAAGTGGTTGTTACACAAAAGATAGTTCGACATTAATTGTTTCTCGTGGTCTAGGAAATAGCTCGTTTCCTATAAGAATAAACAATAGAATTGAATTAGTATTAGCTACATTAAAAAAAAGAGAGATTCAAAAATCGTGATTTTTTAAAATCCGATTTTGAATCTTTTATTTTATTTATTAGAAATATAATTTCTCAAATTTTTCTATTTTTTCTTTAAAGTCTTGAAGCGCCAATTCAATTGCATCAGGTTTAGACATATCTACACCAGCATTTTTTAATACTTCTATTGGATAATCAGAGTTTCCTTTTGAAAGGAATTCATCTATATAAACTTTAGCATTTTTACTATCTTCTAGTATTAATTTTGATAATGCTTGTGCTGCAGAATAACCAGTAGCATATTGATATACGTAGTAATTGTAGTAGAAGTGTGGAACTCTTGACCACTCATATTTTATATCTTCATCGTAAGTAAATACATCACCATAGTATTTTTTCACCACATTGAAATATTCAGTATTTAAATATTCTGCTGTTATAGCCCCTCCGTTTTGAAGTTGTTGGTTTATTTTGTGTTCGAACTCTGCAAATTGAGTTTGTCTATATACTGTTCCAACAAATCCACTTAACGCTTGGTTAAGGACACGCAGCATTCCATTTTTGTTACCTTCTTTTTCAAATTTGTTATATAGATATTCTGTTAATAATGCTTCATTACAAGTTGATGCTACTTCTGCAACAAAGATTGAATAACTTCCGTAAACGTATGGTTGGTTTTTTCTAGTGTAGTACGAGTGCATTGAATGCCCTAATTCATGTATAAGTGTATACACATCATTTAATGTTCCATCAAAATTTAATAGAATAAATGGTTTTGTAGTATATCCACCCCATGAATACGCCCCTGAACGTTTTCCTTTATTAGGATAAATATCTATCCAACGTTCTGTAAATGCTTTACTCATATCATTAACATATTCTTCACCCATTGGTTTTACAGCTTCAAGTACTATATCACGAGCTTCTTCAAATGTAAATTTAATTGGCTCTCCTTTTACCATTGATACTGATCTATCATATAATCTAAAATCTTCAAGTCCTTTGGCTCTCTTATGTAACTTATAATATCTTTGCAGTGCTGGAATTTTTTCATTAACTACAGATACTAAATTATCATACACTTCCTCTGGTATTAAGTTGTTAGATAATGCATTATTCCTTGTTGATGTATATTTATAGACATCAGCATAATATTTTTTTCGTTTTAAATTTCCACCTAATGTAGATGCCAACGTATTATTATGTTTTTTGAAATAGTTATATAGAGAATGGAATGTATTTTTTCTAAGAACTCTATCTGTACTTTCCATATAAGTACCATATGTTCCATGCGTTAAAGTATGTTTATTTCCATCTTTATCTTCAACTGGCTCAAATTCAACATCTGCATTATTTAATGCTGAAAAAGTTTCATCACTAGCATTTAGTGCTTCTCCAGCCATTGCTATTATTTTTTCTTGTTCTGGATCTAGAGTATGACGACGTTTTTTATTAATTTTTTCTAATTCAAATCTATAAACTTTTAACTCATCTAATTCTTCTACGTATCCTAATAGTACATCCTCATCAATTGAAAGAAGTTCAGGTTTTAAAAATGACCACTCTGCATAAAACTTAGAATTTAAATTCATCGTTTTAGCATATAATTCACCATATTCAGCATTTGTACTATCTTGGTCTTTTCTAAGAAATGCATAAATTGTTAATTGTTCGACTTTTAACATCATATCTTCTTCAGCTTTAAAAACTTCTAGAAGAGCTTTAGCACCCTCTTTAACCTTACCTTTATAACTTTGTATTTGTGGTATTAATTCTTCCACTTCTTTAAATTGATTCCAAAAATCTTCATTTGTTTTAAAAATTGATTCTAAATCCCATGTATTCTCAACTTTTTGATCTTTTCTTAATAGTTCAACCATATTATTTCTCCTTATGTCTAATACATAATCTTAATTATATCACATATTTCAGCAATTTGGTAATATATATTTTTAAAACTATGTTGAATTTTCAGAAAATAGAAACATTATTTTGTTTTTATTAGATGATCATAATTCTCATGTCCTATATAAATCTCACTATTTTTATAGAATCCATAACTTTCATATAGTTTTCTTGCTCTAATATTCGATTGAGCAACATTTAAACTTAATAAAGTATTACTACTATTAACAAAGCTTGTTAATAGTTTATTCCCAACACCTTCTCCTCTATACTCAGAAAAAACATACAATGTATCTAAATAATACTCTTTTTCCAATACTTCATCATAATCAAATATAATGTCATCTTGTTTTAAATTAAATTTTTTAACGACTTCATTAAACCAGAAATTTTTCATCTTTTCTACTTCATTATAGTGATAAGAAAATGAGAATCCTTTTATTTTACCTTCCTTCTCACAAACTATACAGTTTTTATAACTAAATCTATCATTTTCTGACATAAATACAAATTTTAGAATATCTTGAATTTTTACTGAAGAATAATTCTTTAATATGTCGATTTCTAAAGATTCAATAAATTCCTGTAGTCCTTCTAATACCTTTATATCATCTTTTGTTGCTTTTCTAATCATTACATGTATCCTTCCATGACTTAGTAATTATTAAAGAATCATCTACTATTCAACTTCCCCAACATTAGCATATCTAGCAAATGAAGGCTCATAGTTTCTCACGTTAAATCCTAATTCTTCTAATATTACAGCTACATAAGATGCACGAACTCCAGTAGTACAATATGTAATTTGAAGTTTATTCTTATCTAAACCTTTTTCATTTACATATTTTTCTAATTCTTCTCTAGATTTTACAAATCCTTCTTCATCAACTAAAGAATTAAATGGTAAAGAGATTGCACCAGGAATATGCCCCGCTTTATTTTCACCATAAATTACGCGACCATTATATTCAACTTCTAATCTAGTGTCTAAAATCTGCACATCAGTATTTTCAAGTTTTGATAATAATTCATCTGTAAATATAGCTTTATCGTTTTGAGTTGCTTCACTACGAACTACATCGCTAACATCAATTCGGTCAGATTCTGGTTCATAATTTTTATTAAATCCTAGCTTTTCAACTTGTTTAAAACCACCGTCAACAAATTTAACATTATCAAATCCTGCATAATTAAATGTATAAACTACACGTGCTTCATCTCCAAATCCTTGTTCTGGCATTGTAAAACCATAAACTAACACTTCAGAATCAGCATTAATACCCAGTTTAGAAAAAATTTGTTCATAGTTATCTTTTGATAATAATTTACCTAGATTCTCCCCTCCAAATTCATCTAATAAACTTATATCAGTCCAATCAACAACCGTTGCTTTATCATACATTAAAGCACCTTCTTCAAGCATTCCACCACGTGCATCGATAACTACTAAATTCTCATTAGTTCTATTATTTAATAAATACTCAGCATCAACTAGTTTTTCAAAATCAAATTGTGTCATAAGTACCCTCCTCTAAAATTTAATTTTCAATTTATTATAACATAATTATTATTGAAAAAATATAATTTAATTCGTTATCAAATCGATGTGAATGGGGTTGACCAAAAGTCCTAAAATTTAACAAAGTGTATATGATAACTCATAGACGCAATGGTTTATCGATATCTAAATTCGCTTTATAAAAGCTTTTTAGATATCTAATAACCTGTGCGGAGGTGATTCGACAAAATTGATTTCTACGAAATCACGATTTTTGAGTCACTCCCATTTCCCCAAATATTTTTTACACTTTATAAACCGTAAACATTTTTATTTACAAACTCAGAACACTATGATATAATAAATCGGAATTGTTTTGAATTAAATAATTAAGGAGAAAATAGTATGAACAAGAAAAAAATGATTATTACTAGTGCCTGTGGTTCACTTGTAATCGGACTATCAGCCTTCGCTGGTTACGAATACGGAAAACAGCAAACATTTCAAACAACATCACTAGTACAAAATACAGCACAAGCAAAGAAAATTAATTACTCAGACAAAGTTAGTTCTGTTGTCGTTAGTGAAATCACTGACGATGGATACGTGACACTTCACGGAGATCACAGTCACTATGAAAAAGGATTAGTACCTTATAACGCTAAAATTCTTGATTCATTAGTTTATAAAAATAAGGATTATAAATTGAAAGATGAAGATATTCAATATGAACTTGCAGAAGGTTATGTTATAAAAGTTAATGGTAAATATTACTACTATCCAAAAGAAGGTATAAACCAAAGTAATATTGTCGATGAGAAAACTGCTAAAGAAATTTCAGCTCATGCACATCACCATCATCATGGAGAAGCTAGTGAATCTAAAGAGAGTGGAGATCACTACACATTTAATCCTAAAGATATCGTAAGTGAAACTGCAGATGGTTATGTAGTACGTCATGGAGATCATTTCCACTATATTAAGAAAAGTGAACTATCAAGATCTCAATTATCACAAGCAAGCAAAGTAGAAACTAACAGTTCATTACCAGCATCGACTGCAGGAATAACAACTCCAACAAGTGATGGATATATCTTTAAAGGTGAAAATGATATAATAGGAAAAAACAGTTTTGGATTTATAGTTAAACACGGTAGTCACCAACACATAATACCTTATTCTCAATTAGTAGGTACAAAATGGGAATACTTAGTAAATAACACTAAAGCTCCAGCAGCTACTACAAATACAACAGCTGTGAATATTCCAAAAAACAATACAACAAATAACGAAAAACATGAATCACATAAAAATTCATCAAGTACAGAAGATAATTATACATTTAATCCAAAAGATATTGTAAGTGAAGATGAAAATGGTTATACAGTACGTCATGGTGATCACTTCCACTATATTCCTAAAAACAAAGTAGAAAAACCTGCTGAAGTAGTTAAACCAATACCGGTTGTTCCTACTCCTATTTTACCAAATTTAAATAATGTGGATAAACCTGTAGAGAATGTTAAACCAACTCCAGTTATTCCTACTCCTTCCTTACCTGAAGTGAATAAAGTGGAAAAACCAGTGGAGAATGTTAAACCAACTCCAGTTATTCCTACTCCTTCTTTACCTGAAGTGAATAAAGTAGAAAAAACAGCGGAGAATGTTAAACCAACTCCAGTTATTCCTGCGCCTTCTTCACCTGAAGTGAATAAAGAAGATAATAAAAAAGATAACGTTACAGAAGTAAAACCTAGTGTTTTATCATTCGCTGGAGTTCAATTTAAAACTAGTGATGGTTTTGTATTAGATGAAAATACAGTAGGTACTCCTACATCATTAGGATTAGTCATTGATCACAATGGGCACCAACACTTTGTTTATTATAAACAATTAGTAAATTCTAAATTTGAAAAACTAATTCCTCAAAAATATTTAGAACAAGCTAAAAAAGAATATAAAGAATTAGAAGATAAAGTAACTGAAAAAATAAACTACTTAGCAAGTAAAAATAATATCGATAAAAATACTATTAAATATATCTCTACAGCAAAAGGAGATGCTCTTTCTTACAATGGAACAACTACACTATTAGAAGAAATAAATTCTGAAAACAATAATGTTGTAACTCCACCAAAAGAAACTCCAAAAGTGGAAGATAAAGTAGAAAATAAACAACCCGAAAATAACAATGAAACTTATTCTGAGGAAGTTACTAAAAAAATTAACCATTTAGCAAAAATATTAGGTATCGATCCTAAGTTAATTAAATTAGTAGAAACTGAAAATGGACAAGCATTAACTTACCCTCATGGTGATCACAGCCATACCGTATTACTAAATGCAATTCACGTTGACGAAACTGAAGTAAATATTACGGATGAAATTCAAAAACAAATTAATTATATCGCTGAGGTTTATGGAGTACCAAAAGAAGCTGTTAAAGTTACAAAAGACTTCTTTGTATTTAACGAACCTGCTCATGCATATGACCCAACTCATATTCACCCATACTTAATACCTCGTGATAAATTCCATATTCCTGAGGTTACAGGTGACGATGAAGTTGATTTCGAAAATGAATTACTTGCATTATCAAAACGTACAGGAATTCCTGCTGATAAAATTAAACGAGATGGCGATAAATTTGTAATCCCTCATGGAGATCACGATCATTTCGTTAAAATACTATCTAAAGGAGCAGATATTTACTATAAAAATAGAATTCCTAACATAACTGGAACTTATGTTGCTGGTGATTTCGATAAAGAAGCTGTATTTAAACATATTGATGAACTAAAAGCAAATAATATCGCTAAACACAGTAATGATAAAAAACAAGCAAATCGTGTTAATCGTGCATTAGATCAGTTACGCGCAACAATTGAAGAATTACCAACTAACTCTACTAAAGGTTACCTAGAAATGTTAGATAACTTTGATAAAAAATATATTCAAGAAGAAGCTAATGCTGATACTTCTAAAAATGATGAATTTATTAAAAAATATAATACTCTATTAAATCGTATTAAAGATAACGATATTGAAAAGTACAATCTTTCAAAAGTAGAATTAACTAATGAATTAAACATAGCTAGTGAAAACAAAGATGTTAATACTTTAAACAAAATCAATCACTTATTAGATGAATTACAAAAATTCGAAGACCGTGAAAGTATTACTACAGTAAGTTACATAAAATATTTCTTAGAAAACATTGATAGTGACAAGATTGATAATAAACTACGTGAGGAACTTTCTTCACTTGTAAAAGATTCTTACGAATCTCAAGCATTTATAACTAGAACACCAATGAGAACACTTGTTACAAGATTAATTAATGCGAAAAATGCACTACATTACGCTCTTGAACACAATACAAGTACTAAGGCTGAATTCGGTGAAAACTATAATAAACTTAATAAAAAAGATGAAGATGGTATAACGCTTCGTTCATCAGCAGATCAATTCGCTAAAGAAGCAAATGACCCATCATTCCCACTTGAATTTTCTAACGCAAATTATGATAAAGCTGATTTCGAAAAATATGCAGGTAAAAAAGATGAAACTAATAATTCATCATCAGATAATGAGAGTAATAAAGTAGAAAATAACTCTACAACTAATGAAAATAATAAGGTAGATAGTACACCAAGTGGTGAAACTAATACACCTAAAGATGAGAATACAACAAGTACTGAAAACAACACACCTAAAGATGAAAACACAACAGGTACTGAAAACAATACACCTAAAGATGAGAATACAACAAGTACTGAAAACAGCACATCTGAAGACGAAAGTACAACAGAAACTAAAAAAGTTGAACTTACTCCAGAAGAATCTGCAAAATTAAACTTACTTGCTGGTCTATTTAGACTTTCTCCAGATAGTATGAATGTAATAGAAACACCATATGGAAAAGCTGTAAACTTCAACCTTGGTGGAAAAAATGAAACAATATTAATTAACGATATAGATAAGTTATTAGCTGCCCTAGTTTCAAGTGCTAAACCAAAAGAAACTCCAGAAACAAATAACGAAAATAGTACGACTCTTAACGCAGAAAAAGAAGTTTCAAATTCTGAAAACAACACAACTTCAAATGACAATAAACACAATACTAACGAAGAAACAACAACATCAAAATCAGAAAATACTACAGAGAAAATAACCGAGGAAAAATAAATTAATTTCTAAAAACACTTGACAACAAAGCTTATCATAGAGTAAAATTAATTTAAATAAATATATATAATTTGATTATAGACATGTTTTAATCTAAAAACTTTTCCAGAGAGAGTACATTTGCTGAAAGTGCTTATTGTTTATTTTAAAATTCTACTATAAATAATATCAATAATAATTTTTTTAAGAATCTTTAAGATTGAATTTGGGTGGAACCACGGTATAGAAATTAATCGTCCCTTACGTCTTTGACGTAAGGGATTTTTTATTTTATACTTAATTCAATTTAAAAATAATATACAAAAGGAGAATATAAATATGTTAGATATTAAATTATTTAGAGCAAATCCTGAAATGGTAAAAGCAAAATTAGCTGCTAGAAACTTAGAGACTGATGTAGTTGACTTACTTATCGACTTAGATAAAAAACGTCGTGAACTTCTTGTTCAAGTGGAAGACCTAAAAGCACTTCGTAACAAAAAAAGTGAAGAGATTGCAATCTTAAAAAGAAAACGTGAAGATGCTTCAGATGTAATCGCTGAAATGAAACACGTTTCTGATGAAATAACAACACGCGATATTGAAGTTAAGCAAATTGCTGAAGAAATTAACGAAAAAATCATTAGAATCCCTAACTTAATTTCTGATGAAACTCCAATTGGAGAAAATGAAGATGAAAATATTGAAGTTCGCCGTATTGGTCAAGTTAGAGAATTTGATTTCGAACCAAAAGCTCACTGGGATCTAGTTGAAGAATTAGATATTGCTGACTTTGAACGTGCTGCAAAGATTTCTGGTAGTAGATTTGTGTTCTACAAAAAAGCTGGGGCAATGCTTGAACGTGCATTAATCAACTTTATGATTGATACTCACGTAGTTGAACACGGTTATGAAGAATTTATGGTACCTCAATTAGTAAACAGAACTGCTTTATTCGGTACTGGTCAATTCCCTAAATTCGTTGAAGATGTTTATACTGTTGAATCTGAAGGACTAACTCTTATCCCAACAGCAGAAGTTCCATTAACTAACTACTACAACGGTGAAATCTTAACAGAAGATATGTTACCAAAAGGTGTTACAGCATTCAGTATCTGCTTCAGATCAGAAGCAGGAAGTGCTGGTCGTGATACTCGTGGTCTTATCCGCCTTCACCAATTCAACAAAGTTGAAATGGTACGTTTTGCAAAACCTGAAAATTCTTATGAACAATTAGAAATCATGACTGGTCATGCTGAAAGCATCCTTAAAAAATTAAACTTACCATATCGTGTTATCACTCTATGTTCTGGAGATACTGGATTCTCAAGCGCTAAAACATATGATATAGAAGTATGGTTACCAAGCTATAATGCATATAAAGAAATCAGTTCATGTTCAAACTGTACAGATTTCCAAGCTCGTCGTGCTAATATGAGATTTAAACGTGAAGACACAGGTAAAATTGAATTTGTTCACACTCTAAACGGTTCTGGATTAGCTGTTGGACGTTGTTTAGCTGCAATTATTGAAAACTATCAAAATGAAGATGGTTCAATCACAGTACCAGAAGTTTTACGTCCATACATGCGTGGAATTACAAAAATCGAAAGAGATTAATTTTATTTTAAACTAAAAAATTCCAAGAGATTTATATAAATCCTCTTGGAATTTTTTAATAGCCTAATACATTAAAAATAGTGGATCAAGTTTCCCTTATAAATCCACTACTTTTAATTCTTGTAATATAGAGTTATATATCTATTTGAGTTTTTTCAAATTTGTCTAGAGCTTGTAAATATCCATCTGTTCCTGTTACATGCCATGCTAGACTAACATCTCTGAAATTATTCAGCCAATTTAACACTTTTCTTAATTTAACTGGATTATTAGCTAACATAGTTTGTGCCTTATTTTCTAATTCTGTTAGTCTACTATTAACAACAGCTTCATCAATATTACCATTTACTTTAGGTATTTCTATATAGGGTATTTTATTTTGATTATATAATCTCCATCCTGGACTCTTAATTGGATAATAATGATTATGATCCCCATGATTTACTATCATTTGTCCATCTTGTACTTGAATATGTTCAACAGTTGTATTCATACTACTTGCTAACGCCGTTATTTCTTTTTCAAAATCACCCTCCAAGTCTGAACTCATCACCGGAACAGTTATATCATTGAGTAAAAGACGCTTAACTGAACCGTTATAATTAAATACTAACGCATTATTATCAACTGAAATGTCACTAACATTTATCCCATAGAATAGAGCAATATAATTCTTTTTACTATCTAATGTTGCTTTATCTATAGTTGTTGTAGTTTCTGCTTTCTTAGCTAAAAACTCTTTTGCTTCTTCTAATTGCTTAGCTGATAATTCTGATTTTTTGACAAAGTGATTGTGATCTCCATGTTTTACAATATAGCCATCCCCTTCTTCACTCACTATATTGTTAACATCAAAGACAAATTTATGTTCTTCAACTTCATTATTATTATTATTTTCTTCTGAAGGATGCTCTGCTTCAGCATTAGAGTGTTCTGTAACTGAATCTTCTTTGTTAGTTATCTCAGCAGTTGGTGTTACTAAATTATCTTTAACTTGTTTTCTTATTTCGTTTAATTGTTTTTCTAATTCAATTTGTTTATTTCTACTTTGATCTACACTGTAAGACATATCAAGATAAATAATACGTGCTTTTTGTTTTAACTCATCAGCAACTTCTGGTGCTATTTTTTTCTCATCTTTTAGTTTCAATATCTCTTCTTGTAGTTTTTCTGCTTGTTCTGTAATATAATCAGCAGTTAAAGTATAATTCTCTTTTATATCCCCACCTTCAACTTTTTCAAAATTATTCATTATTCCTTTTGGAATATTTCCACCACTAGGAATTTCTAATTCTTCTTTCGGAATAGTATTGTGACTTATATCTAGATATTCTAACGTTTTATTTTTTTCTCTTAACGTTAATGATGCTACATAATTGTTTGACATTGTTAAGTATTTTAATGCTGTAAGATTATTAACATTTTCCATTGTTCTAATAACATTATTGCTAACTGTTAGATTAATCAGCTTTTCTTGTTTATTAGTTGGAAATTCACTTATCTTATTACCAGTAGCATCTAAATTTTCAAGTGCAGATAGTTTATGAACATTATTAATATCCTCTAGTTTATTATTTTTGATTTCTAAACTAGTAATTGTTTTGTTCTCAAAATCTAAACTATCAATTTTATTATTATTAACTTCTACACTTTCTAAAATTTTAGCATTTTTCAAATGAGATAATGTTGTTATTTTATTATCATTGGCTACTAATTTTTTCAATTTAGGTAGGTTAGATACAACACTTAAATCTCTTATATTAGTATTATTCACCGTCAACTGTTCTAAATTATCATTTTTAAGAGTCGCTAACTCTAAACCTCCATTACTAGATAAGAATAGACGCTCTAATTCATTTTTATTACTTAATGCATCTAACTTTGTAATATTATTATTTTCAAGACTAACTGCTCTTAGATGATTTAAATCTTTTAGAGCTGATATATCCTTAATTTTATTATTATCTAAATTTAACGACTCTAAATTAGTAAGATTTTTTAATACATCGATATTTTCAATGTTATTTCCTGCCGCAGAGACTAATTTTAAGTTTGGATAATCTTTTAAGAACGAAATATCCTGAATGTCATTTTCAGAAAAATCAATTCCTTCTAATGTTGGTATATTTTTTATAAATGAATAATCTTTAATACCTGTTCTTGACACGTATAATTGTTTTAATTTTTTAAATTTATAAACAGGTGTAATATCGTCGATAGATGTATACCCTATTCCAAGAACTTCTATATTCGGCATAAGTTCTAAACCATTTCGTTTAAGTGGATCTTTGTTTTGACCAATATTTAAATACTTAACAGTTTTTAACCACTCTTTCATTTTTTCTACATTTGATTCATGTGCAGGAAAATCAGTGTCTGCAGAAGCATGTTGAATATCATGGATAATATCATCATCAAACCCTAATTTTTTCAGCGTCTCAGCTCCTGAATTATTATGTGGATCTGCTAGAGGTTTAGATATGTCTATATCTTTAACTAATATAGTATGGCTATGATCTCCATGTGGATACACTAATGCTTTCCCTTCTGCTGTCTCTATTAATTTTATAGAACTTTTATCTATATTTAATTGTTTAGCAACATAGTCAATTTTTGCTTCAATTTCTTTTTCTTCAGTATTTTTTTCTTCTCT
The DNA here is from genome assembly GCF_012273215.1 of Gemella haemolysans. Classification (NCBI taxonomy): domain Bacteria; kingdom Bacillati; phylum Bacillota; class Bacilli; order Caryophanales; family Gemellaceae; genus Gemella; species Gemella haemolysans. Next base: position 1,171,246 of record NZ_CP050965.1, read on the forward strand.
ATGATTGTCATTTTCTACAGTATTTTCTGAAGAATTATTCGCTGTTTCAGTTTTATCAGTAGTAGAATTATTGCTTGTATTATTATTTATAGAATTGCTTTCTACATTAGCAGTACTATTCGAACTATTTGTCTTCGCACCTTCTTTGACGTTTATATCTTTTAATAACTCCGTTTTTCCATTGTAAGAAATTGCATCCCCATTTGGAGTAATAACATAGCTAAATTTATCTTTTCCTATATTATTCTTTTGAGAAAGATAATTAATTTTGTCATTAACTTCTTTTTCCAATTCAGCATACTCTTCTTTAGCCTTATTCAGATACTGATAAGGAATAAGTTTTTCCCACTTAGAATTTACCAATTGTTTATAAAATATAAAGTGTTGATGACCACTATGAGCCACAAGAAGACCTGTTGAAGTAGCCGTGGTTACACTATCATTGGATAATACAAACCCATCACTAGTTTTAAATTGAACTCCAGCGAATGATAAAACACTAGGTTTTACTTCTGTAACGTTATCTTTTTTATTATCTTCTTTATTCACTTCAGGTAAAGAAGGAGTAGGAATAACTGGAGTTGGTTTAACATTCTCCACAGGTTTATCCACATTATTTAAATTTGGTAAAACAGGATTAGGAACAACCGGAGTTGGTTTAACTACCTCAGCAGGTTTTTCTACTTTGTTTTTAGGAATATAGTGGAAGTGATCACCATGACGTACTGTATAACCATTTTCATCTTCACTTACAATATCTTTTGGATTAAATGTATAATTATCTTCTGTACTTGATGAATCTTTATGTAGCTCTTGTTTTTCGTTATTTGTTGTATTGTTTTTTGGAATATTCACAGCTGTTGTATTTGTAGTAGCTGCTGGAGCTTTAGTGTTATTTACTAAGTATTCCCATTTTGTACCTACTAATTGAGAATAAGGTATTATGTGTTGGTGACTACCGTGTTTAACTATAAATCCAAAACTGTTTTTTCCTATTATATCATTTTCACCTTTAAAGATATATCCATCACTTGTTGGAGTTGTTATTCCTACAGTCGATGCTGGTAATGAACTGTTAGTTTCTACTTTGCTTGCTTGTGATAATTGAGATCTTGATAGTTCACTTTTCTTAATATAGTGGAAATGATCTCCATGACGTACTACATAACCATCTGCAGTTTCACTTACAATATCTTTAGGATTAAATGTGTAGTGATCTCCACTCTCTTTAGATTCACTAGTTTCTCCATGATGATGGTGATGTGCATGAGCTGAAATTTCTTTAGCAGTTTTCTCATCGACAATATTACTTTGGTTTATACCTTCTTTTGGATAGTAGTAATATTTACCATTAACTTTTATAACATAACCTTCCGCAAGTTCATATTGAATATCTTCATCTTTCAATTTATAATCCTTATTTTTATAAACTAATGAATCAAGAATTTTAGCGTTATAAGGTACTAATCCTTTTTCATAGTGACTGTGATCTCCGTGAAGTGTCACGTATCCATCGTCAGTGATTTCACTAACGACAATAGAACTAACTTTGTCTGAGTAATTAATTTTCTTTGCTTGTGCTGTATTTTGTACTAGTGATGTTGTTTGGAATGTTTGTTGTTTTCCGTATTCATAACCAGCGAAGGCTGATAGTCCGATTACAAGTGAACCACAGGCACTAGTAATAATAATATTCTTTTTATTCATACATATTCTCCTTAAATATTTAATTCGCAACAATTCCGTTTTATTATAACATAGTGTTTCGGATTTGTAAATAGGAATCTTTACGGTTAATATGCGTAATTACTCTCAACTAAAAAATTTATACTTCTATAAAATTAAAAATAAAGAGTAACAATCAATTTCTAAATCGTTACTCTTTATAGTATCTTAATTATTCTTTTGTTCTCTTCTTATTAATATTGCTGCTAAGATTAACATAACTCCAACTACTTCTAAAGCTAAAGTTTTTATACCAGTTTTTGGTAATGAAGAGACTTTATTCACATTATCTATTTTTTTAGTTAATGTTTCTGGTAATTCTTCCTTCTTAACATCTACAGCTCTTTCGGGAATAATCACCTGTGCTCTTTCTTCAAGATTTTTTGCACCAATTTTTATTCGTTCTACAATTGTAAATTTACTAAAATGGTTAATATTAAACTGTAATTCTCCTTCTGAATATTTACTATTAACTTTTTCAAGAGAGATATCATTCGTAATATGATAAACTTCTAATTCAGTATTATCCTTCTTAGTTATTGCTATTTTTACCGTTCGTTCCTCGTTACTGTCTACCTTTTTATCATCTTTTTCAAAGTGGATTTCGAACGTTTCTATAACTTTATAATCATTACCTAACTTATTTTCAATAGATTTATTTAACTTATTATCATTTAAAGATTCAACATATAATTTATCAGCTGAGATACTTCCTTTTTTATATTCTACTCTTAGATCATGGCCTGATAAATTTGCAACTAACAAATCTTTATTAGGAGTCTTGTTTACATCATGATATTTTTCATTATCCGACATTGCTGGGAACTTATTATCATCATCTTGTTTTACTGGAGTTTTATCTTCTTTCGGTTCTACCAATGGTTTTCTGTCTGGTTCAATAGATGGTTTTTTATCTGGCATAACTGATGGTTTTTCTATTGGCTTTTTTTCTGGTTTCACAGGTGGTTTTCTTACCGGTTTTTCCGCTGGTTTACCTTCCGGTTTCACAGGTGGTTTTCTAACTGGTTTATCAGTCGGCTTCACCGGTGGTTTATTTCCTGATTTTTCTGGTATATTCTCTGGTGGAATAGGTTCAACATCTGGTCGAACACCGTTCTCATCAATTATTACTTTATTATCAGCTGAAATATTAGTATTTGCTGCTGCATTTGTCGTATCAATTTCCCCAGCACTTAACCCAATAATAATACTTGTAACACCGACTATTACTTTTCTAATAGAATATCTATATCTATTTCTCTTCACTTCTATTCTCCTAAAATGATTATAAAATCTATTTAAACTTTCTAACTATTATATTATACATTACCATTTTCATCAAGTAAAAGTCATAAAAAAAGTTTGATTAGAATTCAAATTACTAATCAAACTTTTTTTATTTTTATCTAGATAAAAATGAGAAAAATCCACTTATAATAGCAACATTAAAGAAGTCAATAAATAATGCTCCTACTATTGGCATTACAAAGAATGCTATATGTGAGTGTTTATATTTATCACAAACACTTTGCATATTCGCAATACCGTTTGGTGTTGCTCCAAGTCCAAATCCAACGTGTCCTGCAGATAATACAGCAGCATCATAATTTCCACCCATTACTCTAAATGTAACGAAGTAGATAAATACCCATGCTAATACTGCTTGAGCTAATAATAAAGCAGCAAGTTGTCCTGCGACACTACTTAGTTCCCATAGTTTTAAACTTATCATAGCCATTCCTAAGAATAGATTTAATGAAACATCCTCTAAAATATGAATTTCTTCATAGTGTAAATCAAACTTGCTTGTATGGTCTGTTACATTTCTTAAAATTGCCGCTACAATCATCGGCCCAATATAGTTCGGGAAGTTTAAAAAATGATTTAAAAATGTTGATACATAACTACCGATAAACATTGAAAGTAAAATTAAGAAAAATGCTTTAGCGAAATTCTCACCATCTAATTTCTTAACATCATTATTGAATAAAAATTCATCGTTATGTACTTTTTCATTTTCAACTTCTTCAGCTAATACTTTTAACTTTTTACCATTAATTAGTCTGTTTGCTAATGGTCCTCCAAGACTAGATCCTGCAATCAAACCAAAAGTTGCTGCCGCAATAGCAACACTCTTGGCACCTGTGTGGCCCAATTCCTCAACGATTGGTGCCATCGCAGCCGCAGTCCCATGTCCACCTGTCATTGCAGTCGAACCTGTTAATAATGCTATTAGCGGATCTATTCCAGTTGCATATCCAATTCCTACCGCTACAATGTTTTGAAGAACTACTAAAATTATTGCCATTAATAAGAACATAACAACTTTTCTTCCACCAACTTTTAGTAATCTCCAACTTGCATTAAATCCTATACTTGTAAAGAATACTGTCATAAAGAAACTTTGTAAAGTATTATCAAACTCAAAAATTACTAAGTTTGTTTGTCTTAAGACTAAATTTAATATTGCAAATAAGAATCCTCCGATAACTGGCGATGGTATACAATATGTTTCAAAGAATTTAACTCTACTTCTCAGAAATCTTCCAATAATTAATATTACAACAGCCAATCCTACTGTTTGTATCATATCCATTTTTATATTAAACATATTATCATCCTTTCTATATTTACGTTATATTTTCTAACATATTGTTATAAACTTTATATTTAGAAAGTACATTTTATAAATTTTAATTTTTGAAAAATTTTCAATGTAAATTTGCAAAGTATTATAATTTAATATATTAATATTACACTTTATTTTAATTTTTTTCAAGATTACGTTAGATTTTATTACATTTTAATAACTAACAGTTTTAAAATAAATAAACAGAACGATTAGTTTTAAACAATTTTTAAAATTATTTTTTACAAATTCATTCTGTTTATTATTTTTCAGATTTAATAGTAATCTGAATATAGTTAGAATTAATATGAAGCTAGTATTCTTTTAAACCGCGCTTCATAATTAGAATATTGGTTTTAAAAATTCTGACCAAGTCTCATAATTTTCTTCTGATTTTGCTTCTTCTGCTGACATCCACTTGATAACAAGTGTATCATCTTCTTTTACTTCCACTTTAGTTTTATCAACTTTACACTCATAGATAACACCTACATGGACTTGACCTACTTCTGTTTTATCATCATTTATCAACCCTATAAAGTGTAGATTATTTAATGCCTCTTCTTCAGAAACTCCTACTTCTTCATTCAACTCTCTAGCAGCGTTGATTTTTAACATTTCAAAAATTGTTTTTCCTTCAACCTCGTTCATATGTCCACCAATACCAACAGAAGCTTTACCGTGAAGTCTTGCTTCACCTCCACCTACTAGGCGTTTATATACTAATACATCATTAGTATTCGAATCTTTTAATAGTACGTACCCGATTAATTGTTTATAACTTGGATCTTCTTCCATATCTCCACGACGTTTTACTTCATATAATTCGAATGTATCAATAATTTTTTTTGTTTTTTCATCATTTTTTTCTATAAAACCATAGAAATGATTTTCCTCATTATTAAATAATTCTTTTCTATTTACAACTAAAATTTGTTCATCCCACTTGCTCATCATTTTTTATCCTTTCTCTTTATTTTGCTTGGTATGTTCCTTCTCTTAATTCTTTAGCTATTTTCGCTATTTTTCTAAATCTATGATTAAGACCCGATTTCGATAATTTTCCATCTTCAATCATTTCTGCTATTTCTTTTAATGGATACTCTGGATACTTAAGTCTTGCTTCAGCAACAACTCGAAGTTTCTCATCGATATTATCTAACCCTATTCTTTCCTCAATTATATTAATATCCTCAACCTGCTTCGCAGAGGCATTAACAGTCTTATTCATATTCGCCATGTCGCAATTTTGCATTCTATTTACAGAGTTATTTATATCTCTAACAATTCTTTCATCTTCAAATTGGAACAAAGCTTGAAAAGCTCCTACCAAATTAATAAATTCAGCTATTTTCTCAGATTCCTTAATATAAACAATGAATCCTTTTTTTCTTTCAAGGCTTCTTGCATTCAATTTATAACTATTTAATAGTTCATTTAATTCTCTATTGTGTTCCTCATAAGATGAGAAAATCTCCATATGATAACTAGATGTACGAGGGTTATTTATCGAACCACCTGCTAAAAATGCACCACGTAAATACGCTCGTTTTTTCTCATCCGTATCTATTAATTCTTTAGCAATATCTATTCTCATTGTGTAATTATCATTTAGAATGTAAAGATCAGTCAATATTTCTTTCACATTTTGATCTAAACGACAAATATATACATTATTTTTCTTTAACTTTAATTTTTTACGTACAGAAATATTCACATGTACATCATAAAAATACTTAATTAAAGAAAACATTCTTCGTGCTATTGAGGCATTCTCAGTTTGAAAACTTAAGCTTAACCTACCATTCGATATATTTAATACACCGTTCATTTTTATAAGAGCAGATAACTCAGATAAAAATTCTCTATCTTTTGTTATCTCTATTAAAGTCAACTCTTTTTTCATATCTGAAGCGTATGACATAAATTCCCTCCTATCTTCATTTTTCTATAACCTATATATTTTATCATGATAATAGTAAATTAACAAATTATTTGAGTTGAAAATATAGTTAACATAGTACATTTGCAAATGAATATGAGGCAAAAAAGAGTTAACATACAATGTACATTAACTCATCTTTTCTAATATTCTATTTTTATTAGACTCATTTACCTCTATACGTTCTTTTATACCTTGTTTATCAAAGAAAAGTACTTCGTCAGAGACTTGACATAAAAATTCATAATCGTGGGTAATTATAAATATCACTACATCATCTTTAGCTATTTGCTGGATCAAATAACTTAGTTCTATCATATTTACATAATCTAGTCCACTCGTTGGTTCATCAAATACTAAGATTTTTTTATTAGACAATAAAGCAGATGCTATCGCTACCCTTTGTTTTTCTCCTCCAGATAATGTATTAGGATGACGATTTAAAAATTTCCTAATATTTAATTTATCTACTACTTCATCAAATAACTCTAAATTCTCACTACCTAACTTAATCTCCTTTTCAACAAGGTTAGTAAATAATTGATAATTCACATCTTGCATTACTTGGAATGTACTACGTATTAAATCTTTTTTATTAAGATTTTTTCCATTAAGTGTAACTTTATGTTTAGATTTATGTAGTCCACTTAGAGCATTAGCAAAAGTAGTCTTTCCGCATCCATTAGCACCAATTATAGAATAAATTTTTGATGAAGAAAAACTCTCATTTTTTAAATAAACTTGATGATTATGGACTTCATAATCTAGTTGCTCAATATATAAATAATTCTCTTTATTCTTTCTAGGTTCTTTCCTACCAAGCTCTACTTTTGATAAATCTATTTGTCTAGTTTGACACGCTCTACTATCAAAATCAGAAAGCTGTTCTTTTGTAACTTCGTGAACTAGTCTACCATCTTTAATAATATACATTCTATCGATTAAATTCTTTAAATAGTAAATTCTATGCTCAGCTACAATTATTGTCTTTCCTTTATTTTTCAATGCTTCTATTATTGAAGATATTAGTTTTATAGATTTTAAATCTAGATTACTAGTAATTTCATCAAGAACATAAACATCAGCATCAAGCATCATACTTGCCATAAAAGCCAGTTTTTGTTTTTCGCCACCACTTAATTCTAAGACGTTTCTATCCAATAGATAATCAGCAGCAAACTCATTTACTACTTCATCAATTCTATTTTGAATTTCAGGTTTAGAATAACCATAATTTTCCATACTAAAAGCTAGTTCGCTAGTAGAGTCTAAATTGAAAAACTGATTCTTAGGATTTTGAAATACACTTCCTACTACTTTAGAGAAATCTTTTAATCTATCTCCTATACTTAGATGTGCAACTTTAAATTCTCCACTAAAACCACCATCAAAAAATTCAGGAGCTAGACCATTTAATACCCTCATAATTGTTGTTTTTCCACAGCCACTTGCTCCCGTAAACAGAATACATTCACCTTTTTTAATTTCTAGTGACAAATCTTCAATATTTAATTTTTTAGATTCAACATATTTGTAATTAAAATTTTTAAATGTTATCAACTTATCACCTCATAAACATAATAAAACAAAAAATTATAGTAACAGCTACCATGACCAAATAATCAATCTTGTTAAATTTTAATTCAATATAACTAGTTGGTTTTTCTTCATTATCTATACCACGGCACAAACACGAAACAGAAAGTTCATTAGCAATATTTGTACTTATAATTACATAAGGAACAAATATATATTCAAAAAATTTAAATGGATGAAGTAAGTAGTAACCTCTACTTACTCCAATCCCCTTCATTTTTAACGAATTCTTTATTAGTTTGTAGTCAGTAAGTAATACAGGGAAAAATCTGTATAAAACTGCAAGAACTATTATCATTTTCTTTGGTAATCTAATACTTCTTAAAAAACATATCAATTCAGATACTTTTGAACTACTAACTAACGCCATACCCGCACATAATGGGAAATATAACGTTTTAAACATTAGTGCAGTTAGTAATAAAAAGCTATCAACAACTTGAAGCGTTACGGTATGAGCAAAGAAAACTTCATATGCTGTAAAGAAAAGATATATCCCGAAAAATCTAATCATTCTTTTAAAGTTAGAACTTATACCTAAGTATATTGAAAAACAAAGTGCAATAACTAAATGCATGCTAATTGACATCATTTTAAACATTAAAATATTAGCAATGATCAATATAAAAATCTTAGTTCTTATATCTAACTTCAACATACTATATACCTGCTTTATTGAAATTCTTGAAATATAATTTTCTTCCAAGGTATGTTCCAATAATTGAGAAAATAATCGTAAAGATAACTATAAAAATAAATGTCTTCATATCAGAAGAACTCATAACTAAGTTAATTTTTTCTTGAGAATAATTTCTATTTTGAAGATGTTTTACATATGCATCTTTCATAAAGAACATTGGTAATATTAATCCGATATTTCCTAAATTAAAGAATAAGTATGATAAATATTCATTTCCATATCTAAATGCAATCTCCGCTAAAACAGCCGCTCCAATTAGAACAACACCACCTACAACAGAGTGCCCTGATACAGTCATAAAAATACCAATAATTGCTATCATTATAAATATAGCCATATTTTTATTGATTTTATTAAAAATTAAACTATATACACTTCCACAAACTAGAGCAGCTGTAATAGAAGTATAGGTAGCAAAATAGACTTTTCCGCCAAATATCAAGGATGTTAAAAGTGTAGAAATTCCAATTCCCACAGCCATTACAAGAATTAATAAAATAGTATAAAGTCCTAAAGTAATTAAATCTTTAATCTGTAAATTTTTATTTTCTTCTTTATTTATATATTTTAATTCTGTCATCTATTACCCCACTATAATTTCTTCAGTGCATCTAGAGCATTGTTATAGTTTGGCTCTTCACCGATTTCCTCTAACACTTCTTTATAGCGAATAACTCCTTGTTCATCAAGAACAAATACAGCTCGTGATAATAAACCTAATTCTTCAATTAATAATCCATTGTTGTTTTCAAAATCACGATATTTATAGTCAGAAACAGTAATTGCATTGTTAATTTCTTTATCAGCACAGAATCTTCCTAATGCAAATGGTAAGTCTTTTGATACTGTGATTACTACTGTATCAGTTAAATCCCCTACTGCTTTATTAAAGTTAATAGTTTGTAAAGCACATACTCCTGTGTCTACTGATGGGAATGTGTTGACAATTACTTTTTTCCCTTTATAATCTGATAATTCAAACTCTGATAATGTTTTAGTAACAGCTCTAAAATTCGGGAAAACTTCCCCTAAGTTTAGCTTGTCTTCAATAGTAACTGGTGTTCCTTTAAAGCTTATTGTTTTCTTCATAATTAATACCTCTTTTTATTATAATTTATATTGATAAAACTATCTACAACTAATGATAACATATTTCAATTAGAGTTAAAAGTTTTTTACATAATTTAATATGATTTTAAGCGTTTTTTATGTAGTTTTGTTATTATTTTATGATATAATAGAATGGAATATTGTTTGAAAGGATTATTTTTATGTCAAAAGAAGAAAAAGATATAGTAGTTAAAAATGATACTACAGACACGACTGAAGAAAAAGATAACTCTACATCTTTTTTTGGTCGTTTTAAAAAACAAGTTAAGACTCTTAATTTTAAAAATAATGAATCTAAGGAAAATAGTAATTCCCATATTGATGAATCCGCTATTGAAAAAGAACTTCGAGAAAAAGAAAAAGAAGTAAAAAAACAAGAACAAGAATTAAAAAAACGAGCTTTAGAGCTAGAAAAAGCTAAAAAACAATTTGAAGAACAACAACGTAAAATAGAAGAAGAGAAGAAGAAAAATGAACTTGCTCGTGCTGAAAAAGAAAGACTTGAAAAAGAACGTATTGCTCGTGAAAAAGAATTAGAACGTCAACGCATCGAAAAAGAAAAAGCTGAAAAACGTGAACAAGAACGTCTTGAAAAAGAACGTATCGCTCGTGAAAAAGAATTAGAACGTCAACGCATCGAAAAAGAAAAAGCTGAAAAACGTGAACAAGAACGTCTTGAAAAAGAACGTATCGCTCGTGAAAAAGAATTAGAACGTCAACGCATCGAAAAAGAAAAAGCTGAAAAACGTGAACAAGAACGTCTTGAAAAAGAACGTATCGCTCGCGAAAAAGAATTAGAGCGTCAACGTATAGAAAAAGAAAAAGCTGAACAAAGAGAAAAAGAGCGCCTTGAAAAAGAACGTATCGAAAAAGAACAAGAAGAAAAAAGAAAAAGAGAATTTAGACGAAAAGAAAAAGAATTTAAGTTATCAGAAGATAAGAAAAAATTAGAGCTATTACAAAAAGAAAATGAGATGAGAGAACACGAAAACACTCTTCTATCATTACAAACTTCATTAATTTCTCTAGAAGATAAAATAGAAGAAAAGAAACTTACTATCTCTACTCTAAAAAATAGAAAAACTGATAAAGAGAAAATAATGCTAGAAGAAAAAAGACTTAGTGTTTTAAATTCTCAAAGACAAGTTGTGTTAAAAGATATTACAACTGAAAAAAAAGCCATAGAAAAAATTCAAAAAAATCTTGATATTGAATATAAACTAGATGGTCTTAAAAAGGAAATTCACAGTATCAAAAAAGAAGTTGTTAATGAAGATGAAACAGCATTTAAAGTTAAATATATTGACAATAAATCTAAAAATATATTCGTGGTATCTCTTCTAAGTATTAAAGCTTTCATTTCTAAATCTATTTTAAGAAATAAAGTTGAGAATTATGATAAAATACAAAAAGTATCCAAAAATATTAAGGTTAGAATCGCAACTTCAATAATTTTAGCATTATTATTATCAATTTGTTTCTTAGTTACTCTGAAATTCATTTCTTCTGCAAAAGAGCACTATGTAGGATTCGGTGAAACTAACAATAGTGCCGTCGATACTACAGACGAATTGAAAAAACAAAAAGAAGCTGAGGAAAAAGAAAAAATTCTTAAAGCGCAAGAACAAGCCAACGCCGTTCGTATAGATTCAGAAGCGCAAGATGAAGAAATAACTGCAAAATTAGCTGGAACATTCTCATCTTACTCATTCGACGTAGACCGTGAAGTTACAGTTAATAAAAAAATTCATGCATTTAAATCAGCTAGTTGGTCTGAACCTGGAGATGTAATTGAACCTGGAACAAAACTAACAGTAGATAAAATAGTCTCTCCAGCTGGATACATCATGTATCATATTTCATCAGGTAACTTACAAGGGCAATATATTACAGCAAATGAAAAATTTGTTTCTGTAGATAAGAAAAATGATCAACTTGAAAACTTTATCTCTCGTCCAGTAGCAATTAAATTCTTGACTACACAAAATATTTATTCAGACGAGTCTCTAAGCAGCGTCAGATCAACTTATGGTAATGGAGCCCAATTAAATATTACTGGTATTGGTATTTCTAAAAATAATAGATTAATATATCATGTAGCTGATGGATCTTTTGTACCTGTTAATCCAGTTCGTGTAACTGAAACAAACAGAGAAGCACCTAAACAAAAGAATAATGATAATAAAAATACTACTAATTCTCAAAATACCCAAAATCAAAACACTCAAAAAAGAACAACTAGATAATAAACTAATCCACCTTGATTAACCAAGGTGGATTTTCTCATAAAAAAAGAGAACATAGCATTTAGCTATATTCTCTTTTTTTATTATCTAATTTCTGCCCCGTTAGGGATTTCAGAATTAATTTCTACTACTCGTAAAATACCATCTTTTTCAGCTGATAGTATCATACCTTCACTTAATTCACCACATAATTTAACAGGTTTTAAATTAGCTACTACAGCTACTTTTTTACCAACTAATTCTGCTGGATCATAATATTTAGCAATACCAGAAACTATTTGTCTTTGGTGATTACCTAAGTCTAATTTGAATTTTAATAGTTTAGAACTTTTCTTAACTTTTTCACATTCTAATACTTCCGCAACTCTTAATGAAGTCTCAAAGAATTTATCGATTGTAATTTCTTCAGCAAGTTCTACATAAGTATCATCCTGTTCTTCTTTTGATTCAGTTTCTAAGTTTTCTAAAGCCTTAGGAGACATTTGATTTTTAATATACTCTACCTCTACTTCTTTATCAAATCTTGGGAAAATTGGAGTTGGTTTTTCTACAACTTTAACCGTTCCATCAAATACTCCAAATGTTTTAGCTGATTCAAATACTAATAATTCTTCTTTAACACCTAATTGTTTAGCAATTTCAACAGGAGCTTTTGTTAAAGCTGGCGCTATTAAAATTGTAGCAATACGAAGACTTTCTGCTAAATAGTTCATTACCTTATCTAATTCAGGTTGATTAGCTTCATCTTTCGCTAGAATCCATGGTGTAGTTTGATCGATATATTTATTAGTTCTAGAAATAAATTTCCATACTGATTCTAATGCTTTAGAGAACTGCATATTCTCCATATATTCTTCATATTCTGCAATAACTTCTTTTGATAAAGCTATTAATTCTTTATCAAATTCTGTAGTTGGTTCCACAAATTTTGGAATAATTCCACCACAGTATTTGTTAATCATTGAAATAGTTCTATTTAATAAGTTTCCTAAATCATTTGATAAATCTGAGTTGATTCTATCAATAAAACTTTCAGGAGTGAAGATACCATCTTGTCCAAATGGAACCTCACGTAATAAATAGTAACGAGCTGAATCTAAACCATAACGTTCTATCAACATATATGGATCAACTACATTACCTTTAGATTTACTCATTTTACCATCTTTCATTAATAACCAACCATGAGCAAAAATTTTCTTAGGTAGAGGTAAATCTAATGCCATTAGAAGTATTGGCCAATAAATCACGTGGAAACGTACGATTTCTTTCCCAACAACTTGCACATCTGCAGGCCAATATTTATTAAATAATTCTTCACTATCTCCAGTCGCATATCCTAAAGCTGTAATGTAGTTAACTAAAGCGTCAATCCAAACATATACAACATGTTTTGGATTAGATTTTACTTTTACTCCCCAATCGAAAGTTGTACGAGTAACTGCTAAATCTTCCAATCCTGGCTTAATAAAGTTGTTAAGCATTTCATTTTTTCTGCTTTCAGGTAAAATGAATTCAGGATGCTCATCATAGTATTTCACTAATCTGTCAGCATATTTACTCATTTTGAAGAAATAACATTCTTCACTTACTAATTTAACTTCATTTCCACTTGGTGCGATACCACCAATCATATTCCCCTCTTCATCTCTGAATACTTCTTGAAGTTGTGTTTCTGTGAAATATTCTTCATCACTAATTGAATACCAACCTTTATATTCTCCAAGGTAAATATCACCTTTTTCAACTAATCTATCAAAAATTTCAGAAACAGCTCTCTCATGATAATCATCTGTAGTACGAATAAACTTACTATAGTTGATATCCATTGCTTCCCATAATTTTTTAATATCTTTAATCATTTCATCAACATAAGCTTGTTCTGAAATACCTTTTTCTTGAGCCTTTTGTTGGATTTTTTGACCGTGTTCATCTGTACCTGTTAAAAAGTATGTATCATATCCACTTAATTTTTTATATCTAGTTAATGCATCACAAGCAACCGTTGTGTACGCATGTCCTATGTGTAAGTTACCACTTGGGTAATAAATAGGAGTTGTAACATAAAATGTTTTTTTAGTCATCTTACAACCATCCTCTCTTTCATTTCAATTTTTTAGTTAATATACATTACTATTGTACCATATAACTCGAGTTAATGCATTTTTTTTTATCATTTTTTTCAAATTTCAAAATACTTTTATATAAAAAAGACATCACTCCTTAAGTAAAAAAAATTAAAAGCAAGATTCGTTATAAATCTCGCTTTTGAATTACTCAACTATTAAGTTTCAAATTAATTCACGAACTAATTTCTTCATAATAAACTTAATGCTACTATGATATAGTATATATTATATGATTTCATAAATTATCTTTGACACCATGGAGTTATTTTTTCTACTTTTTTGCTAATTTAGCAATCTCCACTATTGTATCAGCCGCTTTTGACATATGTTCTAAGCAACTAAATTCATATTGTCCATGGAAGTTTTCTCCCCCAACGAAAATATTAGGAGTCGGAATACCCATGTAAGAAATTTTAGAACCATCAGTTCCTCCACGTATTGGAATAATTAATGGTGTTACACCAACATTTTTGATAGCTTGTTCAGCTACATCAACGCAACGTTTATCTTCTTTTATTACATCACCCATATTATAATATTGATCGTAAAGTTCATATTCAACAACATCGCCATATTTTTCATTAATCTTAGTAGCAACTTCTTCTGCGAATTTTTTACGTGCAAGGAATTTTTCTCTATCGTGGTCACGAATAATATAAACCATTTCCGCTTCTTCAATTCTCGCTTGCATATTGTGTAGTAAGTAGAATCCTTCATACCCTTCTGTATGCTCAGGAACTTCTTTTTCTGGGAATAATGAAGCTAGTTCAGCAGCAATCATATTAGCATTTTTCATTTTTCCTTTTGCAGTACCTGGATGTACACTTACTCCTGTAATTTTATATGTAATTTGCGCAGCATTAAAGCTTTCATATTGAAGCTCTCCTAGAACTCCACCATCCATAGTATAAGCATAATCCGTAGCGAATCCTTTTGCATCAAAATGATCAGCACCACGTCCAATTTCTTCATCTGGACCGAATGCGATACGAATATCTCCATGTTCTATTTCAGGATGTTCACTTAGGTATTTAATAGCTTCTACTATTTCAGTAATTCCTGCTTTATCATCAGCACCTAGTAAAGTTGTACCATCTGTAGTAATTAATGTAAGACCTTTATAGTTACTTAAATTAGGAAACTCTTCTTTAGTCATTACAATATTTAATTCTTTATTTAAAACTATATCTTCTCCATCGTAGTTTTCAATAACTTGTGGATTTATTCCTTCTACATTAAAATCAGCTGTATCTACATGTGAAATAAAACCTATTTTGTCATAAGGCTTATCAGTATTAGCTGGTAATGTCGCTGTTAAGAACCAATTTTCTTCATTTAGGACTATATCGCTAAGATTTAGTTCTTCTAGTTGACCTTTTAACATACGTAAGAAATCTTTTTGCTCTGGAGTAGACGGGATTGTTGTACTAGCCGCATTAGATCTAGATTTAAAATTAACATATCCTAAAAAACGTTCTAACATAGTTTCATATTTCATTATTCTTCACCTCATTTGTATTTTATTTTATTATAATATACTTTTTAACAAAATGTAAAGGTTATACTACACTATTTTTTATATAAATATATATGTATCTTTTTTCTAATATTATAAACAATCTTCTTAATAATATTGTTTTTTTATGTTACAATTACATATGTATTCTAATTTTATATTAGACATTAGTAAAATTAAATTTTAAGGAGAACTTTTTCATGCAAGAAGTTATGAATTATAAAGATACTAGGATTGAAAACTTCCATACTATATATCCTAACCATATGAACAGACATGACACATTATTCGGTGGACAAACTCTATACTGGCTTGACGATGTACAAGGTTTAGTAATACGTAGATATACACACCTACCCTTCTTTACAGCAAGTATTGACACATATCAATTTTTAGATGTTGTACATAGACACGAAGCATTAATTATCAATAGTTATATTTCTAGAGTTGGTACTAGAAGTGTGGAGATTTTTGCAGAACTAAGTGCATTTAATCATGAAACTAGACATACTCGTCTAGTTGGAATCTGTTTCTCAACATTCGCTATTAATAGAGACACTGTCCTTGAGAAACCTTTACCAAAAGTAGAATATACTGACGAAATTTCAAAATTTGTTAGCTCTTCATACGCAGATAGACAAAGCGGAAAATTATCAGCTAGACAATTCTGTAAAGAATATCTAAAATATTATAATAAATAGCAAAAAAGGAAGCGAGATTTTTTCTCACTTCCTTTTTTCACTAATTTATTAATCGATTGAGTAAAGTAATTCTAATACTTTTTCTTCAAATTTAACTAATTTTTCTTCAGCAACTTTCTTATCTGCATCTTTAACGTAGATGTAAAGTTTTACTTTTGGCTCAGTTCCACTTGGACGTAAAGTATACCAAGATTCATCTGAATAACTGAATTTAACAGCATCTGTTTTTTCGATTTCAATATCTTTTTCTTCACCAGTTGCTACAGTTTTTTCTTTTTGCACTAAGTAGTCAGTAATAGCTACTACTTCACTTCCAGCAATTTCACGAGCAAAGATTTCACGATATTTTTCCATCATACGTTTAATTCTTTGAGCACCTGCCGCTCCTTCTAAAACGATTGAGATAGTTTTATCTAGGTAATAACCATATTTTTCATAGAATCCATCCAGCACATCTACTAATGTTTTACCTTGTGTTTTGTAGAATGCTGCTGCTTCTACTAATAACATAGCGATAGTAACACCATCTTTATCACGTAAGAATGTACCAACGTTGTATCCGATACTTTCTTCATATCCCATCACATAGTTTTTCTCACCTGTAATATCCCATTCATTTGGTAATGCACAGATGTTTTTGAAACCAGTTAGAACGTCAATTACTTCTACTCCGTATTCTTTACACAGTGGTTCTACCATTTTTGAAGTTACGATAGATTTAACTAATACTGGGTTTTCTGGAAGTTTGTTTTGTTTAGCAAGATTTTCAATAACATATTGAACTAATACCGCTCCAGCTTGGTTACCATTTAGAGAAACTACTTCACCATTGTGAATTACTTCTACAGCAAGACGATCACAGTCGGGGTCAGTTGCTATAATTACATCAGCGTTAACTTCTTTAGCTAGTCTTTCACCATATTCAAATGCTGCAGTGTCCTCTGGGTTTGGATATTCAATTGTTGGGAAAGTTCCATCTGGATCTTTTTGCTCTTCGACAACATGAACATTTTCAAATCCACGGCGTGCAAGAACTGTTGTTACAGCTTTGTATCCTGCACCATTTAATGGTGTATAAACTACAGAAATATTTTTGTCGATATTTTCATCATTAATTGCACAGTTTAAAGATTCTCTATAGAATTCTTCATCAATTTCTTGACCAATGTAAACTAATAATCCTTTTTCTTGAGCTTCTTCTTCTGTTAAAGTAACATAGTTATCAAAGATATCCATTGAGTTAATGTATTCTAAAACTTTATCACTTATATCAGATTTAATTTGAGACCCTTCTTGCCAGTATACTTTATATCCATTATATTCTTTAGGATTGTGACTTGCTGTAATGTTAATACCACTAGCTGTTCCTAAGTAACGAACTGCAAATGATAATTCTGGAGTTGGACGCAAATCTTCGAATAGGTATGCTTTAACTCCGTTACTAGCCATTACTAATGCTGCTAGTTTAGCAAATTCTTTTGAGAAAAGACGTGGATCGTGTGCAATAGCAATACCTTTTTCTTGTAATCCATTGTCGATAATAGTTTGCGCTAACGCTTTTGTAGCACGAGCGATAATGAATCTATTCATTCTATTTGAACCCATACCTACTTTACCACGTAATCCCGCAGTTCCGAATTCTAATTCTTTATAAAATCTATCTTCTTTTTCTACTTCATCATCAGCTACATTTTTTAATTGAAGTTTTTCTTCTTCAGTTAAAGCTGAACTGTTTAACCATTTTTCATATAATTCTTGATAGTTACTCATATAATATTACCTCTAAATTATCTCTTAAATTTAAATTTTATGCTAGACCTAAAGCAATTTCCATCATTTTAGTAAACGCTGTTTGTCTTTCTTCAGGAGTAGTTTCTTCTCCTGTTACTAAAGAGTCACTTACTGTTAAGATTGTTAAAGCATTAACTCCTGCTGCGGTTGCGTTAGCGTATAATGCAGTACTTTCCATTTCAACAGCTAAAACTCCCATTTTAATCCAGTTTTCCATAGCTTTTTCATCAGCATTATAGAAAATCTCACTACATAAAATATTCCCAACGTGTACTTGTTGTCCCATTTCTTGAGCTTTATTGTATGCTTTTAATAATAGATCAAATGAAGCTGTTAAGCTATAGTTTCCTGGGATATTGTATTGGTGCATGTAATTTGAATTTGTAGAAGACCCCATACCTAAGATTACATCGTATAATTTTACTTCTGGTTGTAATGCTCCACAAGTTCCAATTCTAATTAAGTTTTTCACTCCAAATGTATGAATTAATTCATAAGAATAAATACCGATACTAGCTGGTCCCATACCAGTTCCCATTACAGAAATCTTTTTACCTTTGTATGTTCCAGTATATCCTAGCATACCACGCACTTCATTAAAACAAACGGCATCTTCTAAGAAAGTTTCAGCAATAAATTTTGCTCTTAAAGGATCTCCCGGTAAAAGAATCGTTTCAGCGATTTCTACTCCATTTGGTTTAATATGTGGTGTTTGTTTATGTGACATCAGTTAGTCCCCCTGTAAATATATTAATAACTTTATTATACCTTTTTTTCTTATCTTAAACAAGTTATATTAGAAAAATAATTATCTATATTTTCCAACGAATATTCTGAAAACAATAACTCTTACATGATGTTTTCAACAATAATTTCATAATATATAGTAAATATATATAAATATAAACTTTACTTAAAATACAACAATATTTATTCTTTTCAAAAAAAAATTAACACATATTTTTACAGCTTATTAAAGAATTATTAATGGTATTTTGTAATATACAACAATATTTATTGAAAAATAATTAGATAAAAATTGGATATTAATAGTAATTTAATCAATTTTGTTATATAATTAATGTTATAAAAAATAAATTAGAAAGAGGTTTTTTTATGTTACAATTAGCTGTCTTTTTCCCAGTAATTGCGATGTTTTTCATACCTTTCTTAAGAAAAAACTTCAAAAATATTCATACTGGAAAATTTGTTATAATTGTACCATTAATTCTGTTTGGATATTTTGTATCAAATATAAAATATATCTATTCAGGTGGGACAATATATAAAAAATTGGCATTTGTTTCTAATGCAGGACTTGATATTAACCTTAATCTTGACGGTTTATCACTTCTTTTCTCATTACTAATTACAGGAATTGGTACCTTAGTAATCTTATATTCATGTTACTATATGAGTATTTCAGATGAAAAACTACATAAATTTTATATATTTCTATTAATATTCATGTCAGCAATGCTAGGAGTAGTATTATCTGATAATATGCTTAGTATGTACATGTTTTGGGAGTTGACTTCTGTATCTTCTTTCCTACTTATTAGTTATTGGCATGAAAATGATGCTTCAAGAAAAGGTGCTTTAAAATCATTAATAATTACTGTTTTTGGTGGTGTATTAATGCTAGCAGGTATCTTCATTCTAAATAGTATCACTGGTAGTTTTAACGTTAGTGAAATAATTGACTTCACTAATAATCATGGTTACAACAGTAAATATATTATCGCTATGATTCTTATTTTATTTGGTGCATTCACTAAATCAGCTCAATTTCCATTTCATATTTGGTTACCTGATGCAATGGCTGCTCCAACTCCAATTAGTAGTTATCTTCACTCTGCGACAATGGTTAAAGCCGGTATTTATTTATTACTTAGAATTGGAATTGTATTCTCATTCACACCAGCTTTCGGAAATGTCTTAATTGTTTTTGGTACTATTACTATGTTATTAGGATCAATATCTGCAATTTTTTTAAAAGATCTAAAAGGGATTTTAGCATATTCAACAATCAGTCAGCTTGGTATGATGACACTTATGATTGGTGTTGCAAACTTAGGTCTATATAATGATAATCATTATATTTATACTTTTGCATTTTATGCTGTATGTTTCCATATTATTAATCACGCAGCATTTAAAGCTAGCTTGTTTATGATAACTGGTATAATAGATCACTCATTCCATACTAGAGATATTAAACAACTAAGAGGAGTAAGAATGTATATGCCTCTTGGATTTATATTAAGTATAATAGCTGGATTCTCTATGGCAGGAATTCCACCATTAAGTGGATTCTACTCAAAAGAATATTTCTTAACAGCTGTATATGGTTTATTAAATTCTAGTATGTTATACATGATAATTGTTATAGCTGTTGTAATCAGTGCTCTAGGAACAGCAGTATATTCATTAATATTAGCTTTCAAACCATTCCTAGGTACTTTCGATAGTAAAGTACTTGGAGACAAAAAACTTCATTTACCAAAAAATGGAATGTTTATTTCTCCAATAATACTTGTAATCTTCGTTATTATTAACACGTTTATTAAAGATTACATTGTAATTCCAGCTCAACAAGCTGCTCTTGCTGTAAAAACAACAAATAATGAGGTAATAACTCATGTTCATCATGATAGTTTCATATCATCTGAGCTTCTTACTTCTATTTTTGTTATAATCGCAAGCTTTGTAATTTATAAAGTTTTTGCTAGTGGAAATAGTATTTATTCAATGAATCCTAGCATTATTTCTATTCACGGTGCATATAATAATTTAGGTATATTATTACATAAAGTTAGTGGTAGACTTCACGATGCATTCATCACTAATCAACTAAGAAGAAATATGAGTTATATATTCTGTGGCCTATCAGCTACCATTATCAGTGGTTATTTTGCAATTGGTAGACCTATGATAATAAATAACTTCTCTACTATTCATTATATGAATATATTCATTGGACTATGTATTGTCCTTTGTTGTGTTGCTCTAACAAGAGTTTACAATAGATTAGTACTTATAATCCTTTCATCTGGTGTTGGATTTATGATGACTGGTTTATATGTAACTTTCAGAGCACCTGATTTAGCAATGACACAATTCGTCATCGAATCAATTTCTACAATTATCTTCTTAATAGCTTTCATTCTATTAACTGATAAAACAAGACAAGTAGAAAAAAATAGTTTCAAACTTACAAACGCAATTATTGCAACACTGACTGGTGTTAGTTTTATAATTGTAGGACTTGTATCTTATGCATACAAAAATCCATCAGAAATCAGCCAATTTTATTTCGATAACGTTGTAGCATCTGGTGGAGGAAACATAGTAAATGTTATTATCGTTGATTTCAGGGGATTTGATACCTTGTTTGAAATAACAGTTATGACGATGGTAGCTCTAATAATTTATGCTATGTTCAAAATTATTAAAAGAGGAGGACCAAAAGATGAAAACTAATGATGTAATTTTAAAATCATTATCTGCAATTATTTCAGGTTGTATATTTCTACTTTCACTTAGTTTATACTTCGGTGGGCACTTCCTTCCAGGTGGTGGTTTCGTAGGTGGACTCCTTTGTACAATGGCTCTTGCTTTATCTATGTTCACATATGGAATAGACAAAGTTACTAAACTACTTCCAATAAATTACGTTTATGTAACAGCAATCGGCTTACTTTTCTCTATCGGAACAGCTTTTAGTGGAGTTGTTGTTGGAAAAAATTTCTTTAAACATCACTTCACTCATATCCATGTTCCAATTATGGGAGAGATGGAATTACATACAGCTGCGATTTTCGACTTAGGTGTTTACTTCGTAGTTGTTGGTGTATTAATGTCAGTAATATTAGCTTTTGGAAAGGATGGTAAATAATGGAATTTTATATGATTATCTTATGCGGTATTCTTGTTGGTTTTGGTGTTTACCTTATGCTTTCTAAGAGTATGATGCGAATAATTATCGGTGTTGGTCTTTTTGGACATGCTGCTAACCTAATTATTCTTATCGCAGGTGGTCTATATGATGGTGATATCCCCATTATCTCAGAATTAGGAAAAAATTATATAGACCCAATACCAGCAGCACTTATTCTTACTGCTATCGTTATTGGTTTTGCAGTAACTTGTTTATTAATTTCAATTTATATCGCTAACTACAAACTAAAAGGAAGCGATAATGTAATTGATCTTGAAGACGTTGAAAATATGAAGGAGGAGAGAAATAATGCATAGTAATTTACCTGTTATTCCAATATTTATACCCCTTCTATTTGCTGCAATAACAGTATTATTTAGAAAAAGAATAGCCATGCAACGTTTACTAACAACATTAGCTACTCTGTTAGTCTTAGCATTTTCAATCTACAACATCTATCTTGTAGATAAACATAAAATACTAATATTAGAAATGGGTAACTGGGCTAGTCCTTTCGGTATTACATTGACTTTAGATGGACTAAACAGTGTTTTAGTTACAACTTCATCATTAGTATTTTTAGCAACTCTATTATACTCATTTAAAACAATAGATAAAATACGTGAACTTAGCTTCTTCTATCCAGGTTTCTTATTAATAATGGTAGGTATTAACGGAGCATTCACTACAGGAGATATTTTTAACCTTTTTGTTTTCTACGAAATCTTACTTATGTCTTCTTACTTACTATTGTTAGTAGGTATAAATAAAGAACAACTTAAATCTTCTATTAGTTATGTACTAATGAACGTTTTTGCTGGTAGTTTATTTGTTATTAGTATCGGTTATCTTTACACAATTGTTGGTAGTTTGAATATGGCATACATATCACAAACAATTTCTTCTATGTCAGATCGCAGAGGATTATACCTTGTCGGCGCAGTAATGATATTCGTGTTCTGTATGAAAGGAGCATTATTCCCACTATTCACTTGGATGAATAGATCATATGTAGCACCTCCAATTGCTGTCTCAATTATCTTTGGGGCGCTATTAACAAAAGTTGGACTATACTCGATTATTAGAACTTATGGACTATTCTACTACGAGTCAAACTTCATTAAATCATACTTATTAATTTTAGGTGCTATATCTATAATAGCCGGATGTATTGGGGCAATTTACCAAAAAGATTTAAAACAAATAGTAGTATTTAACATTGTAATTTCTCTAGGAGTAATGGTTTGTGGAACAGCTACATTAAATACATTTGGTGTTAAAGGTGCTTTATTCTACGCTGTTAACGACATACTGCTTAAAGCTGCTTTATTCATAATCGTAGGCTTAATAATTTACGTTAGCGGTGTTAAATATATTCAAAAATGTGGATTAATTAACAAATATCCTCTTCTAGGATGGACATACTTTATTGTTGTCTTATCATTAGCAGGAGTACCACCATTTAGCGGATTTTATGGTAAAGCTTTAATAATTAAAGGATTAGTAGCAAACAACAATACATTTATTGCAATACTTGTTGCTTTATCTGGATTAGTTGTGTTTTACTCATTAATTAAAGTTTTCTTAAATGTCTTTTACGATAATATAAATAAGAGTTTAATTTTAAAACCTCTTCCTAAAGGTGTACAAATCCCTCTTATCGCTATCGTAGCAATTGCATTAATTATTGGAGTTAGCACTAACCTATTAGATGGATTCTTCGATAAAGGTATACAAATGGTACTTAATCCTCATCATTATATCGATTTAGTACTTAAGAAAGGAGCATAATTATGGCACTACAATTTTTAATTAACATATTAGTTGGTGTAATATGGATGTTCTTTTCAGGAAGTTATAATTCTGAATATTTTGCAGTTGGATTTTTCTGGGGGATGGTATTATTATTCATCTTCAGAAAAACATTTGTTAAAAATATTTTAGGAGAACAACTATACTACATTTATGTATACAAATGGATAAAATTAATCTTAATGTTTTTAGTTGAATTGCTAAAAGCAGATGTGAATGTTTTAAAATTAATGTTCAAAAAAGATCTTGATGTTAATCCTGTCATTTTTGAATATCCTCTTGAAGTAAAAAAAGCTTGGCAAATTACCCTTTTAGCCAACATGATTACTTTAACACCTGGTACTCTTACGGTGAATATTAGTCATGATAATAAGGTCTTACATATTCACTGTTTAGATACTGATAATATTCCTGGTGAAATTGAAGGTATAAAAAATAGCTTTGAAAAAGCAATATTGGAGGTTGATTTAGATGGATAAAATTGTAGAGTATTCTATTTTATTGGGGATTTTCGCTAGTATTGCTATGATATTTTTCCTACTAATTTATATCGTTAAAAAGCCTAGTATCTTTGATAAATTAATAGCAAGCGACCTTCTTGCTATGCCTCTTATGTGCTTAATAGTTTTAGTAAGTATGTACTATAAAACTTTTTCATATATTTCACTTATACTTATAATAGCTATTATCTGTTTAGTTGGTACTGTAGTTACTGCTAGATTCTTAGCTAAAAAGGAGGTTTTCAGTGATGATACTAAATAATATTTTAGATATTGTTATTATACTTCTAATTTTAGTTTCTATTATAGCTATGTTAGCAACTGTGATTGGATTCATTAGGTTACCTGATGAACTAACTAAAATTCACGCCGCTGGTGTTACTGGTTCATTTGCTGTTGAATTAGTACTTATTGCTGGATTTGTTTATTTCTATAGATATTTACACGTCCTTGAGTTTAAATTCTTTTTAGCAATTGGATTCTTATTCTTAGCCGCTCCAGTTTCAGCTCATATGATTTCTATAAGTGCAATAATATATAATAAGCATGTTTATTCTAAGAACGAGAAAGATGAAGCTAAAAAAGTTCTAGAAGATATTGAAAAATTAAATAAATAATAGTAATATCAATTACTAATATACATATTGATTCATAAATTCAAAAACTCTATATGTCATAAAACCTGAAAGAATAACTCGAAAATAAGATTTTTTACAATCAATTTTCGAGTTGTTTTTTAATATTCTTAATTTCTCTTTTAAATAACGCTTTACATGATATTAATTACTTAATAAAACGCTTAAAACAACCCTAGACCTTGACTTATTTTACTTTATATAGTAATATTCATATAGATTATAATACAAGGAGTCATTTTTTTATGAGAAAATATTTTGGAACAGACGGTATTCGTGGTATCGCAGGAGAATCACTAACTGCCGATTTAAGTTTTAAAGTAGGTAAAGCTCTTGGTAAATTACTTACTGAAAAAAAAGAACATCCAAAAGTAATAATAGGTAGAGATACTAGAATTTCATGTGACATGATTGAACAAGCTTTAACAGCAGGACTAACTAGTACTGGTGTTAATGTTATGACGGTAGGAACTATCCCTACTCCAGCTATTGCATATCTTACTAAAACAATTGAAACAGATAGCGGAATTATGATTTCTGCTTCTCACAATCCATACCAAGACAATGGAATTAAAATTTTTGGACCTGATGGATTCAAACTTACAGACGATCAAGAATTAGAAATTGAACACCTAATCGACAATTCAGACGAAATAAAAAATGCTAGTTTTGAAAAAATCGGAAAATTATATAGTGGAAATGAGCTAACACAAAAATATGTTCAACACATAAAACAATCTATTTCTGGAGATTTATCAGGAATTAAAATTGCTCTTGACTGCGCTAATGGAGCCACGACAGGTGTAGCTCCATTCATCTTCGGTGATTTAGAAGCAGATATTGAAACTATCGGATGTAACCCGAATGGTATCAATATCAACGACAATGTTGGTTCAACAAAAATCAATACAATTGCAAACTTTGTTAAAGAAAATAATGTAGATGTAGGTTTTGCATTCGATGGTGATGGTGATAGAGTGCTTGCTGTTGATTCAAAAGGTAATATCGTTGATGGTGATAAAATAATGTTCATCTTAGCAAAACACCTAAAAGAACAAGGTGAACTGAAAGATAACATGGTAGTATCAACAGTAATGAGTAATATCGGATTCTACAAAGCAATCGAAGAAAATGGATTACAATCGGTAAAAACTGCCGTAGGAGATAGATATGTTGTTGAAGAAATGAGAAATAACGACTACTCACTTGGAGGAGAACAATCTGGTCATATTATTCTTATGAACTATGCGACAACTGGTGATGGTATTCTTACAGCTGTTAAACTGGCTGATATAATTAAATCTTCTGGAAAATCATTAGAAGAACTAGCCAATGAAGTTAGTATTTATCCACAAAAACTAGTCAATATAAAAGTAGTGGATAAAAAATCTGCTATGGAAGATGCAGAAATTCTTGCTGAATGTGAAAAAGTAGAAAAAGAATTAGAAGGAAATGGACGTATCTTATTACGAGCTTCTGGTACCGAAAATTTAATTCGTGTAATGGTAGAAGCTAGTAGCGATGAACTAACAGATAAATATTGCGAACAAGTTGCAAAAATCGTTCGTGAAAAATTTGAAGTAAAATAAATCATAAAAAGAAGTTAGGATTAAAAACTAACTTCTTTTTATATTTTGTATTCTTAAAAGATACAACTGTAATTCCAATAAACCTATAAAATCAATTTACATATTAAAATATCTCACCTTTTTTCTACACATTATCTCAAACATTTTTTTATATTTTTAGTTTTTAAAGCGAAAAATAATAACTTAATATTATATTGATTTTTCTTAAATGACAAATTAGCGTTATTAAAACTCCTACAAATGCCTATTATATTTACATCTTTACAGTAAAATATTTAATACTATTTTTTACTATAATAATAGCATTAGTTGTATTTAATATATAAATAATAATATAAACTATTATCAAAATTTTAATCTTTTTATATAAATCGAGTTTTATTAATATTTTACCAAAATATAACTGAATTATTTTAAAGAAAATTATATTTTCCTCTTGTTTTTTGTATATACTTCTGTTATACTTATAAATGAAGTAATTGTTATATTACTTCAATATGTTCTTTTATTATAAGTCTCCCTAGCTTATAATAAAGACTTTTCATATTTACTCCCTTATTTCTACCTTACAATATTTTTTGTAAGGTAGGTTTTTTTATTTTCATTTTCTGAAATTACAATTAATTTCCACTGTTTTTTCATAAAGTACATATTTTTTTCTCAATACAACAAAATTGTCTTGACTTATTTTCTTTCCTAAGGTAAACTTTAATGTGTAGAGAAAATAAAATAAAGGAGGGACAAGTATGATTAAAATAGAAAATTTAAATGTTACCTATAACCAAACTCCTGCCCTTTCTAATATTAATTTAGAAATTAAAGGGCCTGGTATTACAGGTATAATAGGGCCTAACGGTGCTGGTAAATCTACCTTAATAAAAGCCGTTTTGAATATAATACCTTCTACTGGTATTTCAAAAATTGATGATAAGATTGCAAAGGATAATCTTGATAATGTTGCCTATGTAGAACAAAAAATAAATATAGATTATAATTTTCCAATAAAGGTAAGAGAATGTGTTTCTCTTGGTTTATATTCAAAAATTGGTATTCTTAAAAAATTAAAAAAATCTGATTGGCAAAAAGTTGATGATGCTTTAAAATTAGTTGGTTTAGAAAAATTCTCTAACCGTCAAATCAGTGAACTATCAGGGGGGCAATTCCAACGTGTATTAATAGCTCGTTGTCTTGTACAAGAGGCAAAGTATATATTTTTAGACGAACCCTTTGTTGGTATTGACTCAGTAAGTGAAGAAATAATCATGGAGACATTACGAAATCTTCGAAATATGGGCCATACGATATTAATAGTGCACCATGACTTAAGAAAAGTACATTCTTATTTTGACAATGTTCTTCTTTTAAATAAAGAAATCATTGCTTATGGTAATACTAAAGAAACTTTCACTAGAGAAAATCTAACAAATGCTTATGGTACCGACCTATTCTTTATGGGAGGTGGCGAAAATGATTAAAGAATTTATTGATGGACTTTATAATTTCCATTTCTTACAAAATGCTCTTATTACTGCAATTGTAATAGGTATTGTAGCAGGGGCTGTAGGATGCTTTATAGTTCTTAGAGGAATGTCACTTATGGGAGATGCTATCTCTCACGCAGTACTTCCTGGAGTAGCCCTATCATTTATTCTAGGAATAGATTTTTTCATAGGAGCAATCGTATTCGGGTTATTAGCATCAATTATCATAACATTTATTAAAGGTAATTCTATAATTAAAAGTGATACCGCTATAGGTATTACATTCAGTTCATTCTTAGCATTAGGAGTTATCTTAATCAGTGTTGCGAAAAGTTCAACAGACTTATTCCATATCTTATTCGGGAACATCCTGGCGGTGCAAGATGTAGATATGTATATTACTATTGGAGTTGGAGTTTTTGTATTATTAGTTATCACACTATTCTTCAAAGAATTACTTCTAACTTCATTTGACGAATTATTAGCAAAAGCAATGGGAATGAAAGTTAATTTCTATCACTATTTACTTATGATACTTTTAACTTTAGTATCTGTAACAGCAATGCAAAGTGTTGGTACAATTCTAATTGTAGCAATGCTAATTACACCTGCTGCTACTGCATATTTATATGCTAATAGTTTAAAAACAATGATATTCTTATCATCTACAATCGGTGCATGTTGTTCAGTTCTAGGATTATTTATAGGATACTCATTCAATATAGCAGCAGGATCTAGCATCGTATTAACATCAGCTATTGTTTTTGCAATAAGTTTCTTCATTGCACCAAAACAACGCTTTGTTAAACATAAAAAAAATAATTAAGGTAATAATATACAAAGAATAAACTAGTTTTTATATAAAAATAATTTAATATAATAACCCCTTTAAATAAACTTGTTAAAATATAAAAATACTTCCAAAGTGAGTTTATTTAAAGGTGTTATCAAAAAAGTTTTAATTGATAATGATTATTATTAGTTATGTAAATCTATTTTATTCTCTGTCTTACAAAAAAAAATAATAAAGGAGGCCTATAATATGAAAAAATTAGGTTTAAAAAAATTAAGTTTTCTAGCCCTTATTTTTACTTTAGCAGTTGGACTTTTCGCATGTTCTAGTGCTAAACAAAATTCAGGGTCTAATGATGCTACTAAATTAAAAGTAGTAGCAACTAACTCTATCATCGCTGATATTACTAAAAATATCGCTGGTGATAAAATTGATTTACACAGTATCGTACCTGTTGGACAAGATCCACACGAATACGAACCGCTTCCTGATGATGTTAAAAAAACATCTGAAGCTAATCTTATCTTCTACAACGGTATTAACTTAGAAACTGGTGGTAACGCTTGGTTTACAAAATTAGTTCAAAATGCTAAAAAAGAAGAAAACAAAGATTACTACGCAGTTAGTGAAGGTGTTGATGTAATTTACCTTGAAGGTCAAAGCGAAAAAGGTAAAGAAGACCCACACGCTTGGTTAAATCTTGAAAATGGTATGATCTATGCTAAAAACATTGCAAAACAATTAGAAGCTAAAGATCCTAAAAACAAAGATTTCTACGAAGCAAATCTTAAAACTTACTTAGAAAAACTTTCTAAATTAGACAAAGAAGCTAAAGATAAATTCAACAACATTCCTAAAGAGAAAAAAACTATAGTAACTAGTGAAGGATGCTTCAAATACTTCTCTAAAGCATACAACGTACCATCTGCTTACATTTGGGAAATCAATACTGAAGAAGAAGGAACTCCAGACCAAATCAAAACTCTAGTTGAAAAATTACGTAAAACTAAAGTACCTTCTCTATTTGTAGAAAGTAGTGTTGACGAACGTCCAATGCAAACAGTATCAAAAGATACTAACATTCCTATTTACGAAAAAATCTTCACTGATTCAATCGCTGAACCAGGACAAAACGGAGATAGCTACTACAGCATGATGAAATGGAACTTAGATAAAATTTCTGAAGGATTAGCTAAATAACTACTCCTAAAACAACTCCCTGTATAAATATACAAGGAGTTGTTATTTTTATTCCATCATAATTTTTTTAACATTTAAACCTTTTATCTTATTACTATAGTATAAAATAAAGATTTCATATATTAATACAAATGCTATAAAACTACCAATTACTGAAATTAAATCAAAGTTATATGTTGTTTCGCTATCTAATTTTTTAAATAAAACTTTTAGTAATGCTCTTATTAAAAAATACTGATAAACTGTTCCTATAGCAAAACCTATGTATGCTACTACTCTATAACCTGATAATATTATTCTTGAACATTCACTTTTTGAAAAGCCCATAATATTTAAAATAGATATATTTTTTATATTACTACTAGCAATCACTTCTAATGAAATTAATAATATAGATAACGATAATATCACACCTATTATCATCATCATAATTCTTATTGTTCCATCAACAAAATCTCTCATACCAAATGCCATTTGAATCATTGAAGAAAATGATAATGTAGCAAAAATAACAAAGAATAATAGGGTTTTATTACTAAATAATACTGTTGCTCTTAATTCTTTGAAAAAGTTTTTATATTGTCTAAATCTTCTTTTTCTAAATTTTTTATTTGTTGAATTTATTTGTTTAAGTAAGTTAATCGTTGGTACATTTAAATTAAACAGTACATAAACAATTGATATTACTAAAAACGATAGTGATGGTAATATAACCATTATTAATAAAAGTTGGGGATGAAAGTTCATTGTAAGCTCAGATAATATATTATCCGTATTTCTACTTTCATAAAATTTCGGCATAAACAAATGTGAACTTCCATAACCTAATAACGAACCTAAAAATACTAAAAGTCCAAAAACAGAAAACTTAGATGCTATAAAGTTATTACTATAACCTTGAGCTTTTAATATACCAATTTTATGTTTAGAATCATCAATAAATTGTTTTATATAAAATATTAACATTACCGCCGCACTTATTGATAAAACTGTTCCTGTTATAATTACTACAAACTTCGAAACAATAAGCTGGGCATCATAAAACTTCTTCTGTATTATATTAAATCCCGTAATATCTAGGCCTTTCAAATCTAAATATAAGTTAGAAAAAAGTGTAGTTATAAATACCGCACAGTAACTTACTATCACTACTGCAATTGCTTTTCTTAAATCTTTTAACTGAACTATCATATAATTACCACCCTATCTCTCTTACAGATTTAGGTGTATGGTTTTCTTCAATCGAAGTTACTTTACCACTACCTACATGAATTATCTTATTTGCAAGTTGAGCAATATTTTCATTATGAGTTACCATTATCATTGTAAAGTTAGATTTAGTTTTTAGTTTTAATAAGTACTCTAATATTTTTCTTCCTGTTTCCTCATCTAAAGCTCCTGTAGGTTCATCTAAAAATAGTACCGCTGGCTTCTTAGCTAGTGCTCTAGCAATTGAAACACGCTGTTGCTCCCCACCAGATAACTCATTTGGATATTTACTTAATTTATCTTCTAATCCTAATTCCCTTATAATCTCAACATACTCTTTATTATTTGCTAAACTAGCTCCTACTTTAACATTTTGTTCTACCGTTAAATTATTTAATAAATAATATTGTTGGAAAACAAAACCTATTTTATCTTTACGGAATTTTGTTAATTGTTTTTCTGAGTAACCACTTATAGACTCATTATCATATACAACTTCTCCAGAGTCTGACTTTTCTAAACCAGATAAGATATTTAATAGTGTAGATTTTCCTGAACCTGAAGCTCCAAGTATAACAACAAATTCATTTTTATCAATTTTTAAATCTATTCCTCTTAAGACTTCTTGACCATTATATTGTTTCTTAATATTCTTTGCTATAATCATTTAATCAATCTCCTTTAAATATTGTATTATTAAACTTTTAGTTACTTCAGTCATATATTCAATAATTTCAGTTGCTGTAAAATTATGTATTCCCGTAACTGTTAATGTTGCAATACCATGACTATATATAAATAAGTGCTCGTAAAGTTTTTTTGCATTTTCTATTGAAATTTTATACTCTTCATCTATAGACTGAATTACTGATTTATATTCGTAGTCTCGCATTGGAAGAAAATCTTTAAAACTTTCTACTTCTATTCCTTTTTTCATAAATAACCATTGAAATAATTTAGGTTCATTTTTTGAAAATAATATATACTCTACTCCTAATCGTTTAAATGGACTATCATCTTTTAATGCTAAATTAACTTTTTCTGAAAAAATATTTTCAGCAGCAATCTTTGCTTCATCTTCTAAATTTTTCATATTAGAAAACAAACTAAATATTACTTTAGTAGATGACTCCAATTTTTTAGCCAACTCTCTTGCAGTTAATGCTTCTATTCCATTTTCTCTTATAAAGTCTATAGTTACAGCTAAAACTTCTTCTTTTGTAAATTTAAATTTTGGTGCCATATTAAAACCTCCATCAATAGGTAACACTTGTTTCTCATTATAAATCATTTTGTATGAAATATCAATAGAAAAATTATTGAATTATTACATGAAATTGTATACAATAAAAGTAGAATAAATATTAGGAGTTATTTATGAATATTATTAAAAATTTACCTACGCCTATTGCTGGTTTAGCACTTGGTTCAGTAGCGTTAGGAAATCTATTACAACCATACAGTCCTAAATTACAATTATTATTTAGTCTTTTATCTTTTATAATAATTGTACTTTTAACTATTAAATTTGCACTAGGATTTGACAAATTAAAAAAAGAAATGGAAAATCCTGTAATTGCAACGGTTCTTGCAACTTATCCGATGAGTATTATGCTTTTAAGTTCATTTTCGAAAAAATTTATCGGTGCTTACAGTGTTCCCTTTTGGATAATTGGAATTCTTCTAGATTTATTTGTTGTTTGTTATGCAATTTATAATTTTGTTTTGAAAGAAAAACATATCAAAAATATTTATCCAACTTGGTTCATCACCTTCGTTGGACCAGCTGTTGTAACTGTAACAGCAATAAATTACAACTTAGAAACACTAGGATTAATTTACTTCTATTTTTCTTATATTAACTATTTAGTGTTATTACCTTTCGTTCTTTATAGAGTTTATAAATATAAGCATTATAACGATGGTGATTATCCTACTATAACAGTATTTTCTGCCCCTGGTGGATTATTACTGGCTAGTTATATGATAGGAGTTACACAAAAAAGCAACATAATTTTAGCAGTATTAATACCGCTTACAGTATTATTATTTATTTTTGTTTTAATTCAATTACCTTATTTACTAAAAAGAAAATTCTATCCTAGCTTTTCTGCTTTTACTTTCCCATTAGTAATTTGCGCGATAGCATTTCAAAAAACTGGAATTTATTATCAAATAGCTGAATTTTCTGTTTTGAATATTTTAATTCATCTAAGTGAATTACTGGCGATAATTATTGTAATTTATGTATGGTATGGGTTTATTAAGAATTTATCATATTCAAATAATTAATAGTATATACATTTGAAGGACACAGTTTGATCTGACCCCAAAAAGTTAGACTTAGGATAGCGTAATAGTTATAATGACTGTTACGCTATCTTTTTTATATTTATACAGTCATATGTTTTATTCTATATTGCTTAGGACTTAACCATCCTAGTTTCTCTTTTATTCTCTCTTCATTATAGTATTTTATATATTTTTCAATAGCTAATTTCAGTTCCCTATAACTATTATATGTTGTTCCATAGTATATCTCTTGTTTTAATATTCCGAAGAAATTCTCCATTATCGAATTATCCAAACAATTTGCTTTTCTAGACATACTTTGGTAAATACGTTCTTCTTTTAACCTTTTCGAGTATGCCTTCATTTGATAAGCCCATCCTTGATCAGAGTGGAAAGTTCTCCTATAAGGGGATTTAGCTGTGACTTTAATAGCTTTTTCTAGCGCATCCATTATATTTTTAGCTGATGGGCTCTCACTTATACTATAGCTTATTATCTCACCATTATACATATCCATAAATGGATCTAAATAAAGTTTCTTTACTACTAATTTACCTCTCTCATTAACTTCATAATATTTAAATTCAGTTGTGTCTGTAGTGATTTTTTGATGTGGAATATTAGTATTGAATCGTCTTCTAATTCTATTCTTAGCTGTTTTTCCAATTTTCCCTTTATATGAATTGTATTTTCTACTTTTTCTAGTGAATGATGTAACCTGTAAGTCTAATTTTTGTATAATTCTTTGAACTTTCTTTTTATTTATTATATATCCTAAATTACGTAACGCACCATATATACGTCTATAACCATAATCTTTGTTATTCTTTCTTATTTCTAATATTTTCTCTTCAATTTCTTTATCTGGATTAACTCTATCGAATCTCTTCTGCCAGTACATATATGTTGCTTTTGGCATTTTCGCATATAAAAGAAGGTCTTTAAGTATGAATTCTCCTCGGAGACTGCTTATAATTCTCGCCTTCTTTTCATTTCTGCTTCTTCCGCTAAACGCAGTCTCCTCGCTTCTTTTAAAAATGCATTTTCTATCCTTAGTTGTAGTAATTGATCTTCTAATTCTTTTACATATTCTTTAGATATATTATCATTTGTGGTTTGACTTGTTGTTTCCTTACTTAACTTTTTAGGTGATTTAGCCATTAAGATTTTCCGACCTTTCCTTCGCTCTCTCAATGCATCAGGACCAGCTACTCTAAAGCGATTAACCCAGTTACAAATAAGTGCTGGATTATTTATACCTTCTTGTAAAGCTAAGTCATTGTATGAGAGTTCACTTGTTAAGTATAATTCTACAACATATATCTTTTTTTCGAAAGGATATTCTTCATTTTTTCTTGAACGATATAATCCATCATCTCCATATTTCTTATATTTGGCAACCCAAATTTCAATATTATTATGAGATTTTATATCATACTTTTTCGCTAACGATCTTATGCTTATGTTTTCATTTATATACTCTAGTACGACTTTCTTTTTAAATTCAAAATTATATTTAGTCATAAAAATACCGACCTCCAAAAAGTTAGATTTTTTGGTCTAACTTTTTGGGGTCGGTACAGTTCAAAATTGTACTGTGTCCTTATTTTTATATATTTTTCTTTGGATGTCTGTCTATAACATCTTGATTATCAAGTAAAGCTTTTTCCCCTTTTTGAGTTAATTTATAACCTCTTATAGAGAAAAGTTTAGCCAACTCTTCCTCACTAAAATTTTCTTCAAGTGTTTTATCTAAATCAGCTTCTTTTAACTTAGATAGTCCTTTGACTCCTTTTTGTTTAAGAATATTTTTCTTAGCTGTAGAGTTAATATGATCTAATGAAGAAAATGCACTCTCGATTTCAACATACCCTTCATCTTCTAATTTTTTCAAGTTCTCAGGAGCATTTATACCATACGTATATTCGAAGTATTTAGGGAATCATGTTTTCGTAGTAAATGTCCCAAAGCTAATTCTCCATAGTAATATTATATCACCAGCAAGCAGATTATCTTTCAAAGTTACCATATTTCCTTTTGGAACTGGCTTTGCATCCAATAACCACTCGTCAATATTTCGTTCAGGAGAGATATATGGCATATTCTCGTGAAATTTATACATTTCTAATATCCTTTGATCCATCTACTCTACTACCTCTTGAAAGTTCTCGATAACATCTTTTAACTCTAATTCTAAGATATAACTAATACCTTTTTCTTGCATTGTTACTCCGTATAAAGTATCCATAGCTTCCATAGTTCCTCGTCTATGTGTGATAACTAAGAACTGATTATTCTCTGAATAAACTTTTAAGAATTTAGCAAATCTATTAACATTCTCTTCATCTAGCGCCGCTTCCACCTCATCAAGCACTACAAATGGAGGATTTTTAACCTGTAATATCGCAAATAATAAACTTATCGCAGTTAAAGATTTCTCCCCACCTGATAATAATGAAAGGTTTTGAAGTTTTTTACCAGGAGGTGAAGCTTCGATTACTATTCCAGTATTTAATATGTCATTTGGTGATTCTAAAGTCATATCTGCATAACCACCTTTGAACAATTCTTTAAATATTTTATTGAAGTTCTCTGCTACTTGAACAAACGTTGTTAAGAAACGTTCTTTTACTTCTTTATCAATCTCTGCAATAGTCTCTTCTAGTTTTTCTTTCGCTTCTACAAGATCGGTAATTTGCTCATTATAAAAGTCGTAACGTTCTTTAACCTCTTCGAACTCTGCTATAGCATTTAGGTTAATATTACCTAACTCTACTATCTCTTTACGAAGTCTTGCTACATCGTGTTTATATGAAGATACCTCATCTATAATATCGGCAGTTAATCTATTTGATACACTCTCATACGTTACATTATAATTAGTAACAAGGTTTTCTAGATATTCATCAATTTTAACTTCTATCTTCGTCTGTTCTACAGTTAATTTTTCAAATTCTGAAGTTTTTTGACGTAGACTTTCGTTATTTCTTTGTTGAGCTACCGTAATTTCTTTTTCACGTTTAAACAATCCTGTTTTTTCCATATCAAGATCTGATAATAACGTCTTAAGCATTGTTAAACGTTCACTACACTCAGCAATAATCTTAGAATTATTTTCTAATATCTTAAGTTCATCTTCTTCACTTAATGACTCAGCATCTTTAGACATTTCTAATCTTGTCAACTGTTCGTTCACATCTGATATATCTGCTAATAGAGATTCTATTAACTCTAAACCATGCTTAGCAGTCTCTTCCAATTTTGATTTCTCTATCTTAAGCTCAGCAATTTTCTCTAAGAATAATTCCTCAGCACTTTGAGCATTTTGTTTCTTACTACTTTCCTCTTTAATCTTCTCATCAAGTTTTTGTAGCTCGATTCTAATCTTCTCGAGACTTTGAGTTAATTCGATAATATTACTTGAATTATCCTCATTGTCTTTAAATTCTAATAATTTTCTTTCATTAAATTCTATATTTGCTTTAATATCAGCAATCTCAGAATTTTTATGATTTATACTTAATTCTAATTGCTTAAGTTTTAAAATCGCTTCTTCTTTTGTTGATTTTAAACTTCCAATTTCATTTATTACTTCTTGTTGCTGATTTTCTAATTGATGTTTCTCACTATCTAATTTCTCAATCTTATCATTGATTTTAATAAGATTTTGTGAAAGTTCATCTAATTCAGCC
Source organism: Gemella haemolysans (assembly GCF_012273215.1). NCBI lineage: Bacteria > Bacillati > Bacillota > Bacilli > Caryophanales > Gemellaceae > Gemella > Gemella haemolysans. Next base: position 1,208,474 of record NZ_CP050965.1, read on the forward strand.
TTATGTTTAATAGAAGAGTTATTATTTTTATTAATAGCACCTCCTGTGATAGACCCACCACTGTTAATAATTTGCCCATCAAGGGTAATAATTCTGTTTCTAAAATTAATCTTACGAGCTATTCTATTGGCATTATCCATATTATCAACAATAAGAACAAGCCCTAATAGGTGAGATATTATATTTTTATACTCACTATCAACAGTTATTAAATTCTCAGCAATATTGATAAATCCTTCTTCATTTACTACTGTCCTATAAACATCACTCGCTATTGCTTTTGCTTTAATATTATTTAACGGTAAGAATGTAACTCTACCTTTATTAGCTTTCTTTAAATGATTAATACATTGTTTAGCAACATTCTCATTTTCTACGATAATATTTTGTTGTGCTTGCCCTAAAGCAATATCAATTGCAACAGCATATTCGTTATCAAATTCTACAATATTTGCTACACTATTATGAACACCCGCTAGCACATCCTTATTCGCAAGAATCTCTTTTACTCCAATATTATAAAAGCTTAAATTGTTGATTTGATCTTCTAAGAACTTCTTACGGTTTTCCAGGTTACTCTTGAAGTTGTGACCTGTACGAATTTGCTCTTCTATATTTTTTCCATTTGAATTAATTAGAATATTTTTCTCAACTAATATATCAAGTTCTCTTTGAAGATTAGATAATTGTTCATTTAATACCTTTTGTTCTTCTGTAGCTGTAGAAAATTCTTCTTCTCTTACACTTAAAACTTGTTTTTGTCTTTTAATATTATCTAGAATTTCTTTACTGTTCTCATCAGCACTCTCAAGATTTTTCTTAGCAAACTCTATACTATTCTCTAGTTTAGTTTCTTCGTTAATTAAGCTATAGTAAGTATCTTTTAATTCTTCTATATTTCTTTCGATTAATTCTAGTTTACTCTCTTCACCTGATTCTAACGAAGATATTTCTTTGTTAATCTTTTGAATTCTCCCTTTAGTTTCATCATTTAGATTTTCTCTTTCAGACAGCTTACTTTCAAGGTTTTGTTTTCTTTCCTCAAGATACTTAATATCATCGTTAATTTTTTCACTTCTAAGTGTTCTGTTATTTTTTCTTTCCTCAATAACACTTAATTGTGATTGAAGAGATTCTTTCTTCTGAACTAATTCTAACTCCTCATCATGATATTTCATGTAAGTTCTATCTAATGAGACTAAATTATTCTTGATACTTTCTAAATCTTTTATTAGTTCTTCTTGTCTAATTTCAAGTCCAAGTTTTTCTGATTCTTTTTCCTGTTTAACTTGAAGTAAATCAGCAAGTCTTTTTTGATATTCCGCAATGTTATAGACATTTAATAAAATGTCTTTTTCTTCAAGTTCTTTAGAATAATCAAGATACTTTTGTGTTTTGTTCTTTTGATCTTCTAAGATTTTATAACGACCTGAGATTTCTGAGAAAATATCATTTAACCTCATTAAGTTATCATTTGTTTTCTCTAATTTAAGATTAGTTTCTTTTTTCTTATTTTTATATTTTAATACCCCTGATGCCTCTTCTATAATCGCTCGACGATCAACAGGTTTAGATGAAATAATATCTTCTACCTTACCTTGAGTAATAATACTATAACTTTCCTTATTAATCCCAAAATCAAGATAGATATCCGTAATATCTTTTAATTTAGAACGCTTATTATCAATGTAATACTCACTATCACCATTTCTATACAAACGTCTTTTAATTTCACAATTATCTTCTCCGTTAGAAAATGTTACCGCTACTTCAGCAAAGTTTTTTCTTTTCGCATCTTCAGTCCCCGAAAAGATAACATCTTTCATGCTACTACCACGTAAATTTTTAGCAGACTGCTCCCCTAAAACCCAACGAATAGCATCAATTATATTACTTTTTCCCGAACCGTTCGGTCCTACAACACCGATTAAATTATTTTTAAATTCAAATGTTGTCTTCTTTTGAAAAGATTTAAAACCTGTAACTTCAACCTTTGCTAATTTCATCTTTGTTTCCTTTCATTAATTTTAAATATCTTTGTATCCTAGTTTTTCTAATGCTTGTTTGGCTGAAAGCTGTTCAGACTCTTTTTTTGTAGTAGCTGTCCCACTTCCATATTGTTTTCCACCAATTAAAATAGCACTCGTAAAAGTTTTAGAATGTGATGGACCCGTAGAATCAAGTACTACATACTCAATTTCACCCAATTTAATTTTTGAAATGTACTCTTGTAGTATAGTTTTATAATCTACAAAGCTATGATATTCAAGGTCTTGAACTTCTGTAAATAATGTATTATGTAAGAAAGTTTTTACAACTTCAAGGTTTGACTCTAGGTACATTGCTCCTGTGAAAGATTCAAAAATATCAGCAAGTAACGCTGCTCGACTTCTTCCACCCATCTTTTCTTCACCTTTACCTAAGTATATACATTTGTCTAAGCCAAGTTGTAAAGCATATTTAACCAATGTTTTTTCACAAACAATAGATGCACGTAACTTAGTTAGCTCACCTTCAGGAAGCTCATAAAATTTCTTAAATAAAAATTCGCTTGTTGTAAGTTCAACAACAGCATCCCCTAAAAATTCCAAACGCTCATAATTTAAATGCTTCGCGATTCTTTTCTCATTAGTATAAGAAGAATGAGAAAATGCATTTTTAAAATTCTCACTGAATTTCAAATTAAAACCATACTTTTTATTCAAAGTATTAAGCAATCCTTCAATATATGTTCGTTCCACAATTATTCTCCTTTCTTTCATTATTGGGAGAAACTCAATAATTTTATAAAAATTAATCAAGTTCCTCCCATAAAAATCATTCTAATAATTTAAATATGTTATTAATCCAATAAAAACTCAGAGAAGACATCATTTCCATAGAATAATCCTTTTCTAGTTAATCGAAGTTTATTATCTTCAATTTCCAAGTACCCTTCTCTTATATTTTTATCAATAACGTCTTTAAATATTTCTTCTGCTCTTTTTCCATATTTTTCTTCAAATATATCTAAATCTACACCTTTTAAAAGACGTAGTCCTAGGAACATTTCCTCTTCAATTTTTTCCTTAGTCGTTACAGTATTTTCTTCACGTCTTGCATGACCTTTTTCTAACATACTGTCGATATAGAATTTTAATGCTCCTTGATTAGCATAACGTACTCCATCAATATAACCATGAGCACCCGCCCCAAGGCCATAATACTCTATATTCTTCCAGTAACTGCTATTATGAACACTCTCATGACCTGGTCTAGCAAAATTACTGATTTCATACTGTTCATAACCATTTTCTGTTAAGAAATTAATAACCTCATTGTACATTTTCTCTTCAGTTTCATTTGAAGGCAATGTAACTTTCTTGTCTCTCACCTGATTATAAAGTTTAGTCTTCTGTTCCAAAATCAATGAATAACATGAAATATGACTAATATTGTATTCTGCAACCTTCTTCATACTGTCATATAAGTCATCCATAGTTTGCTTCGGTAGTGAGAACATTAAATCTACATTAATATCCTCAATGCCATGTTTTTTACAATTAGCAATCGCCATATCTACATCATCAGCAACATGTCCACGTCCAAGAATTTTTAACAATTCGTTATTAAAAGTCTGAACTCCCATGCTAATTCTATTAACTCCGTAGCCCTTTACCAAAGCAACCCGAGAATCAACAAGATCCTCAGGGTTAGCTTCAAAAGTAAATTCACGCAGTTGTTGTGGAATTTTATTTCTTAATGCAGTTAATAAACGATGAAGTTGTTCATCACTTAATGCACTTGGTGTTCCTCCACCAATATAAATAGTTTCAACATTTTGAATGTTTTCCATACTCTCGATTTCTTTGATTAAGCAATCTATATACTTGTCAACAGGTTGTCTTTGTATATAAAACTTGTTGAAATCGCAATATGAACAAATATACTTACAAAATGGAATATGAATATATACTCCGCGTGGACAACTCTTCATTATTCTTCATCCATTTTAAGAACAGCCATGAAGGCATCTTGAGGAACTTCTACGCTACCAACAGCTTTCATTCTCTCTTTACCTTTTTTCTGTTTCTCTAATAGTTTACGTTTCCTACTAATATCCCCTCCGTAACATTTAGCAAGAACGTTTTTACGCATCGCTTTAATAGTTTCGCGAGAGATAATTTTATTTCCAATAGCAGCTTGGATAGGAATTTCGAATTGTTGTTTTGGAATAAGTTTTTTAAGTTTTTCTACAATAACTTTACCACGTTGGTAAGCAAATTCTCTGTGAACGATGAAGCTTAGAGCATCGACTTGTTCACCATTTAATAGAATATCCATCTTAACAAGGTTACTATCTTTGTATCCTGTTAATTCATAGTCAAATGATGCATATCCTTTTGTATTAGATTTAAGTTGATCGAAGAAGTCAAATACGATTTCTGATAGAGGTATATCATAAGTAATATTAACCCTTGTATCATCGATATATTCCATATTTAAGAAAATACCACGTTTCTTCTGACAAAGATCCATAACAGCACCTACATAGTCATTTGGTACCATAATGCTCGCCTTAACAAATGGCTCTGTAATCTTATTAATTTTTTGTGGATCTGGCATTTCTGATGGATTTGACACATCTACTAGAGTTCCGTCAGTTTTTTCAACTTTGTAAATAACCGATGGTGCAGTTGCGATAATATCAATATTAAATTCACGCTCAATACGCTCTTGAATGATTTCCATGTGTAACATTCCTAAGAATCCACATCTAAATCCAAATCCAAGTGCTTGTGACGTTTCAGCTTCATATTGTAACGCAGAGTCATTAAGTTCTAATTTTTCTAATGCTTCACGTAAATCATTATATTTTGATGAATCGATTGGATATAATCCACAGAATACCATTGGGTTTAATTTTCTGTATCCAGGTAATGCTTCTTTAGCTGGATTATTCGCTAATGTGATTGTATCCCCTACACGAGTTTCACTTACATTTTTAATAGATGCACAGATAAATCCTACATCTCCTGCAGTAAGTTCATCAACGATTTTCTCTTTAGGTGTGTGAATACCAACTTCAGTAACCTCGAACACACCACCAGTAGCCATCATCTTAATCTTATCTCCAGCTTTTACAGTACCGTTCTTAATACGTACTGAAACGATAACTCCTCTATATGCATCGTATAATGAGTCAAAGATTAATGCTTGTAGTGGTTCAGCCGCATCACCAGATGGAGCTGGAATATATTCTACGATTTGTTCTAAGATTTCATCAATACCAATTCCAGCCTTAGCAGAAGCTAGTACAATATCGTCTATAGGTAATCCAATTACATCCTCGATTTCAGTCTTAACCTTCTCAGGATCCGCTGCAGGTAAGTCAATTTTATTAATAATTGGAATAATCTCTAAATTATTATCTAATGCTAAGTATACGTTAGCTAAAGTTTGTGCCTCAATACCTTGAGCAGCATCGACTACCAAAATAGCCCCTTCACATGCCGCTAAAGAACGTGATACTTCATATGTGAAGTCTACGTGTCCCGGTGTATCGATTAAGTGGAAAATATACTCTTCTCCATTTTTTGCAGTATATTGTAATTGAACTGCATTAAGTTTAATTGTAATACCTCTTTCACGCTCAATATCCATTGAGTCAAGAAGTTGTGCTTTCATTTCACGTTGTTCTAACGCCTTTGTTTTTTCTAAAATCCTGTCCGCAAGAGTCGATTTCCCGTGGTCAATATGTGCAATTATAGAAAAGTTCCTTATTTTCTTTTGCCTTTCATTTCTTTTATCCATTTTATTCTTCCTTTACAAATCTTGTTTTTCTACGTAGTCTTTAGCTGTATAATACGAAAAACCATCCCTTATTAGCTTTTCAATCAGCTTTTGTTTAAGTGCATATCCTTCATATCTACGACTATAACTTTGATAAGCCCTTCTAAAATGCTCATCTAATATTTCCTCTTCATTTTCATCTTCATAGTCTTCGAAAAATATGTCAAACACCTTTCTTATTATATCAGATGTAAAGCCATTTGTATAAAGTTTTTGTGTTATTTTTTGAACTTTTTTGTTTTTCGTTTCTCTTCTTACTTTATACTCACGTTCAATAATTTTATATAGAATTTCTATCATTGCTTCTTCAGTACAAATCTTGGCAATATTTTCATCTATAACATCTTTATCTAGGCCTTTTTCTAACAGTTTTCTTTGTATCCAATATGGCCCCTTTAAATTTAGATTAAAATAATCTGTCACCGCAGCTTCTACATAGTGATTATCATTCAAATAACCAATTTCTATTAACTTCTCAATTACTTCATCAATAACATTATTAGCAATCTCTTTCTTCTGAAGATATTCTCTTATATCCTGCTTAGTTCTTAGACCAAATTGTAAATAATGTACTGCTTTACTATAGGCACTTTCTACACTTTCGTGAGCTATGATTTCTTTTAATTGCTCTTTTGATAAATCTATTTTTTTTATAAGTCCATACTTAATTATCGTATCTTCAGAAACATAAAAATGTTTACCATTTTCCAAATCTATTTTATACTTAACTTTTAGCTTTGTTATATTTGTAACTTGCAAATTTACACCTACTTTCTACATTCCTCGCTAAAAAAACTCTCACCTTTAATTTTATCAAAAATCACATGAAAAAGGAAATGTTAGAAAGAAAAAAATTCCCAAACCATAAGGCTTGAGAATTTTATTTTCAACTAAGATACTACGTTATTTTTTAATTAATCCTTCTTTTTGTAGATATTCTTTTGCTACATCATAAGCAGATTTACCTTCAATATCTACTTTGTAGTTCATTTCAGTCATTTCTTTTTCTGTTATTTTTCCAGCAAGTTTATTTAAGATTTTTTCAAGCTCAGGATGTTTTTTCAATGTCTCTTCTCTTAATAACGGTGCCCCTTGATATGGTGGGAATAAATGTCTATCGTCATTTAATAATTTAAGCTTATTTGTTATTATTTTGCTATCTGTTGAGAATACATCGATAATATTTACATCACCATTTGAAATAGCTTGATATTTTAACGCTATTTCCATAGTTTTAACATTTAGATTTAAGTGATAAAGATTTTTAAGTCCTATACCACCATCTTCTCTATCATTAAATTCCAATGAGAATCCAACTTTTGAAGAATTTTCTACTAATTTTATATCTGAAATATTATTTAATTTATTTTTATTTGCAAAATCTTCTGTTACGGCTAAAGCGTAAGTATCCTGGAATTTTGTAGGTTTTAGGTACACAAGATTGTCTTGTTCAAAAATTTTATTTTTAGCAACCTCATAAACCTCATCGGGATCATTAGAAGCAACAGTCTGAGGAGTTTTTAATAATGTTGTAGTAACTGTACCTGTAAATTCTGGATAAATATCAATACTTTTACCTTTTAACGCCTCATATAAGAAGCTTGTTTTTCCAAAATTAGGTTTAACCTCAACGTCAATATTTGTCTCATCTTCTATTAAAAGTTTATACATATTTATTAATATCTCAGGTTCTGCTCCTATTTTACCAGCTATTATTAGTTTATCATTAGACATTTTTCCAATTGGAAGGAAGCTGATAGTTAAAGCCACTACAGCTGCAAGTAATGAAGCTAAAATAGTTTTCGGTTTTTTATCTTGTAAAAATCTAATTAATAACCCAAATAGAATCGCTAATATTGCGGATGAAATAGCTCCAATTAAAATTAACGCTGAGTTATTTCTATCTATTCCTAGTAAAATAAATGAACCTAATCCCCCTGCTCCTATTAAAGCGGCAAGAGTTGCTGTACCAATTATCATAATACTCGCAGTTCTCACACCACTCATAAGTATTGGCATAGCGAGTGCAAGTTTAAATTTTTTCAACTTTTCTAGTTTTGTCATACCAAAGGCTGTTGCAGCCTCTTCTAACGATGGATCAATCTCCGATAATCCAGTAATAGTACTTTGTAGTATTGGGAATATTGCATAAATTACCAATGCAACGACTGCTGGTAATGTACCAATCCCCATAAATGGAATGAATAACCCAAGTAATGCAAGAGAAGGAATAGTTTGGAAGATACCCGTAATTTGTAAAAACCACTCACTTGTCTTTTTATTCCCTGAAATAATTATTCCTAACGGAACTGCTATAAAAATTGCAATAATAAGTGATAATAATGAAATTTGAAGATGTTCATATAAGCCAGTTATCCAATCACTTTTTCTTTCTAAAAATGTACTTACTAAATTCATTATTTATTCCCCCTTGCAAAAAATTCACGAACAAAATCATCCGCAGGATTTTCTTTTAGTACTTCTGGTGTAGCAATTTGAACCACCTTACCTTCTTTTAAAACACAAATTCTATCAGCAAGTTTCATCGCTTCATCCATATCGTGAGTTACAAAAACTGTTGTCATTTTATATTCATTGTGTAAAGATTTTATTAAATCTTGTAATTGAACTTTACTAAGCGGATCTAATGCCGAAAATGGTTCATCCATCAATAAAATTTTAGGATTAGCAATAATTGCACGTAGTATTCCTACACGCTGTTTCTCTCCTCCAGAAAGTTCTTTAGGAAGACGATTCATATAATGCTTAGGATCCAATCCTACTTTTCTTAGTAAATCTTCTGTTTTTTCTTTGATCTCTTTCTTATCAAAGTTTTTCATCTCTGGAATTAACGCAATATTTTCTGCAACCGTAAGATTCGGAAATAGTGCAATTTGTTGAAGAACATAGCCAGTTTCAAGTCTTAATTCCCTTAAATCATAATCTTTCAATCTCTTATCTTCAAAATAAATATCACCGTCAGTTTGTTCTATCAGTCTATTTATTAATTTTAAAGTTGTTGTTTTTCCACTTCCACTAGGTCCAACTAGAACAAAAAACTCTCCTTCTTGTATTTCAAAATTCAATCCGTCAAGTATTAAACCATTTGTGGAACAGCATAATGAAACATTATTATATTTAATCATTTTTATTTTTCTCCTTTCAATACTAGTTTTTCAATATTTTTCTTCATATTATCGTTAAAGATTGTATAGTATTCTATAAATAGTTTTTGTTGTTCACTTGAAAGTTGACCTATTGCTTTCTCTTCAGCCTCTCTAAGAGGGTCCAAAATTTTTGATGCATATAAGTAACCTTTTTCTGTAAGTCTAACTATTTTCTCCCGCTTATCTTTTTCTTGTTCCTCAAAATAAATATAGCCTTTTTCCTTAAAAGTCTTCATTGCTGCACTAACTACTTGTTTCGTAGAATATGTTTTTTCACAAATAGTATTTTGAGTTATTCCATCCTTTGTATAATAAAGACAGGTTAAGATTAATAGCGATTTACCTTGCAAACCATTTTTTCTAGCATAGTACTCATATAATGAGTTGTTTTCATATTTTTTTCTAGAAAATATACTTGAGTATTTTAATAGACTATTCACTTATTTTCACTCCCTACCTAAAGTCACAATTATTATCATTAACAATACTATGGACATGCTCTTCATCTCAAAACTTCAAAGGTATTTTTTGTTTTTTACATTTATTCTTCACTGTTATAAACAATGAAAAGTAATTCCAAATCAGTAAAATCTTTTGACTATTATTTTATTAAAAAAGATATTAGTAATATCCTAAATACTAATATGTTTATTCTACTCCTGTAGTTTACAGTTGTCAATAATTTAGTTTTCATGAAAATAGACAATCGATAAATATTTTACCAATTGTCTTAAAAATTTATTAAATTCATATTTAAAAATATTAACGCCTATTTGTTCTCTATCCTTTGTTTTATCTTGTTATAGCGACGAATAACATTGATTCTCTCCAATAAGTGTGGCAGTAAAATTATAACAATAATAAGTGAATTAATTACTTTGTTTAGTGTTTCCCCGAAGAAACTTATCAATAACCCTTTATCTATTATTGAAATGAGTAAATATATATAACATGCTACAGTGATAACTAAATTTAATAACAAGGAAATTTTTGAAGGGTTCTCCTTTAGTCTAACTTTTTCTATTTCTTTATCTGTTAACTTCTCTAAAAGCATTTCCTCTTTTTTCACTATTTTTCTAGCTATTACAAATACTATCATATAAAAAATACAAAAGATTAATGAAAATACTACTAATAAAATTTCTAATATACTCATACTATTTACCTCTATTTAAATTTATTATATCATATTATCTGTACAAAAAATTACCCATATATAACTCAAAAATAAATGTTACTAATAAATTTTCTTCATATACTATACCAATCAGAATATAAGCATCCTTAAAATAGAGAAAGGCTCATCTTTCGATGAGCCATATATCATGAAAAAAATATTATTAAGTTTTGTTATATTTATATTATATATCTTAAACCTTATATAAACTTTAGACTATAATTAAAATTTACTTAAATTTATAGTTCTCTTAATTTCTCCGCTCTCTCTAAAGAAGCATCAATATTCTCACATATATTTTCTTTACCTATTTTTTCAATAAAGCCAGCTTTTTCCATAACATGATATGGTTGTTCATTTACGTGTGATAATATTAATATTAATCCACGTTTTTTACAAGTTTCCAATATTTCTTCTAATACTTCTAATCCTGAAATATCCATTGCTGGAACATTACGCATTCTTATAATTAAAACATTTTTTCCTTCGCCATGCTCAAAGCTTGTAAACACATTAGCAGCTCCGAAGAACAACGCTCCAAAAATTTCATAAACTATAGTATTTTCAGGGACATATTTTAAATCAACTTCTTCAGATAACTTATCATCATCAGATGAACCTTTGTACGTCCATTGTCGAACTTCTGCAATATCAGACATACGTTTTAAGAATAAGAACGCAGCTAATACCATACCGAACTCTATCGCGATTACTAGGTCGAAGAATAACGTTAATAAGAAAGTGATAATTAATACCGCTATATCACTTTTCGGTGCAGTCTTTAACATACGTACACAAATACGCCATCCACTCATATTATATCCCACAATTATTAATATCGCAGCCAAGCAACTCATAGGAATATACGATGCATATGGCATTAAAAATAATAATATTAGTAACAAAGTAAATGCATGCACCATCCCAGATACCGGTGTTCTCCCACCATTTTTTACGTTAGCTGCAGTTCTCGCAATTGCACCTGTTGCAGGAATACCTCCAAAAAGTGCTGACATAAAGTTCCCCACACCTTGAGCAACTAATTCTGCATTAGATTTATGCTTACTTCCTGTCATACCATCAGACACTACAGCTGATAACAATGATTCTATAGCCGCTAATATTGCTATCGTAAATGCCGGTAAAATCATCTCTCTAATTAGTGAAAATGAAATTGTAGGCATTGTAAAGCTAGGAAGTCCTGCTTTAATTGTGTATAGATCACCAATAGTTTTAACCGGTAATTTGAAAATAGCCACTAAAAATGTTGTAACTAGTATTGCGATTAAAGAACCTGGTATTTTCTTCGATACTTTTGGCCAAAATACTTGAATTAATATCGCAAGTACACCTATACCTAAAGTAACAAAGCTAATACTTTTTATATTTTGTCCATACGCTACTAATTTTCCAACAAATTCTGCCGGAACTGCTCCCATACTTAATCCTAGAAAATCTTTAACCTGACCAACTACTATTCCCATAGCAATCCCTAGTGTAAATCCAATAGTGATAGTTTTCGGAATAAATTTAATTAAGTCACCAAAGTGAAATAGCCCCATTAGAATCAGCATAATCCCTGCCATAAGAGTAGCAACAGTTAATCCTGCAATTCCATGTTCAGCTATTATCCCATAAATAATAACGACAAAAGCAGCCGTTGGTCCACCAATCTGAACTCTACTTCCACCTAAAAACGAAATAAAAAAACCTGCTATAATCGCAGTATAAAGACCTTGTTCTGGATTCACCCCAGATGCAATCGCCAAAGCAATCGATAAAGGCAATGCTATAACAGCTACTATTAAACCAGCAATTATATCTTTTAAGCATTGTTCCTTTGTATAATTTTTCATCACACTAAATAACTTTGGCTTAAGATATTTAAATGAATTCATCTTCTCCTCCTACTTCCTAAGAATCTTTAGTATTACTAGTTTAGCACATAACTAACAAAAACTCTAGTTAAATCAGAAATACTCTTGAAATATTTTAAATTTTTCTATTATATCTTATCATAACTAGAGTTCAATCTATTATACAATAGAAAATAACTTGTAATAAATTAGAAAAAAGGCTTGAAAAATTAATCTTCCAAGCCCTAGACAATTACTAATATAATTATAAATTAAATTTCTCTTTGATCCCTCTTATTACATCTGCCAATAGTTCCTTATTAGCAGTATCATACCAAGTTCCATCCATTTTATTTCTAAACCATGTTAACTGACGTTTTGCATAACGGCGTGAGTTTTGAGAGATAGCTGCAATGGTATCTTCTTTAGAAACATTACCATTAAGATACGGAATCATCTCCTTATATCCTATCGCTCCTAAAGCTTGGAGTTCTATTCCATACTCATCTATAATTTCTCTAACTTCTTGTTCTAAACCTTCTTCAAACATCAGCTCAACTCGCTTATTAATACGACTATATAGAACTTCCCTATCAGTATTAAGAACTATTAAAAATGGATTATAACAATCAAGAACCGTATCCCCATTGTTGTTAGTCGTTACAGATTTCTTTTCATTCATCACATAATTATATGCATTGATTACACGACGATGATTTTCTAGGTCGATCGAATTATATGTATCTGGATAGTTTTCTTTTAGATACTCTCTGGCCATATCAACATCAATGTCATAAGTTTTTTCCTCTAAATCAGTAAACTCATAATTATTTAGAACAGCATTCATATAAAAACCAGTTCCTCCGATTAATAAAGGCATCTTACCACGACAATGTATTTTCTCTATTTTCTTACGTGCTAGTTTTTGAAAATCATAGACAGAACAAGTATCAGTAGGCTCTAGTTCGTCAATTAAATGATGAACTATTCCATCCATCTCTTCTTTTTTCACCTTCGCAGAACCAATATCAAACTTCTTATAAATTTGAACACTATCTATAGAAATTATTTCACAGTTGAACTCTTTTGCTAGTTCTATACTAAGTGCTGTTTTCCCAACTGCAGTAGGTCCTACTATCGCTATTAAAGGTATTTTTTCCATCTTACCTCCTACACTATACGCTTAAACATTTTTTCTAAATCTTTTTTCTCCATTTTTGTGATTATCGGACGTCCATGTGGACACGTAAATGGATTCTTACATTCATAAAGATCACTTATAACCTTATTCATCTCTACATCAGTAAGTACTTGATTCGCTTTTATAGACATTTTACAACTCGCCATTGCAATTGCATCATTTCTTAATTCGTTGAAAGTTATATTATTATTTTTAAGGACCTTCTCAACAATAATTTTTATCATTTGTTCTTCGTCTTCTTCTATCCAACCAGGAAATTCACGAACAACATAAGAATTATCTCCAAACTCTTCGAATACAATACCAAGTTCCTCGAATTTTTCTAAATTATTACGAACTTCAGCCGCTTCATCTACAGAAAAATCAAACATAAGCGGTATTAACATCTGCTTTTTATAATTCTTTCTTTCAATAAATTCACGTTGTAATTTCTCATAATTATATCTTTCCGCAGCAGCATGCTGATCTATTAGAAATAACTTATTATCCGCTTCTGATAAGATATATGTTTTAAAGATTTGTGCTAATACTTTTAAGTCTGGTAGAGTTCTAACTTTTGTATCATCATCTTGGACAATTTTAGCATCTTTAATTTCATTAAAGTGACTGTAATCTTTTACTACATTAGAAACTACTTCTTCAGTACGATCATCATAATTCGTATTATCTTCTTTTTTAGAAAAATTCATGAAGTTCTCTATTTCTTTTTTAGTCGGCTTATCTCCGTATTTGTTTCTATTGTCGCGTGGATGTAAACTATAACTTAAATCCGGTAAGTCGCTCTTAATTCTTTGCGTTTTACTTCTTTGATTAAATGTGTTTTCTTTACTTTGTACTGAAGTTTTTTCTTCGCTAGAGCCCGTCAATAAATCTCCTCCGAAAAGAAACTCATCTTCTTGAACAACATGACTTGCAAGTTCTGTTTGGTTATCAGTAAAGCCACTTTCATCTTGATTATTATCCGCAACTTCTCTTTGCTCCGCTGAGAAAATACTTTCATCTTCAATATTTCCGAACTTATTATCAAGTTCATCTAAGAAATTTATTTTTTCGATTTTCGCCTTTTCTTTTTTCGTAAGAACATTATTCATTCCTTGTGGAATATATGTATAATTACTTAATCTTTCTGCAATAACCTCTTTGATTAAACGTATTAACTCCGCTTCTTTCGATAATCTTACTTCTTGCTTAGTTGGATGCACGTTAACATCTAATAAAATTGGATCCATTTCGATATTAATTACACATAATGGATACCTATTAATCATTAAAAGTGTTCCATACGCATCGATTATAGCATTTTGAATTCCATAATTCTTTATATAACGACCATTAATAAAAATATTTATATAGTTTTTACTAGCTCTCGTCTCTTCAGGAACAGAAATATAACCAAATACTTTATAATCATCATTACTACCACTGAATTCAATCATATTTCTAGCAACACCCATATTATAGATTTTAGATAAAATCTTATGAACATCACCATCACCGTATGTTTTAAAGGTAATCTTACCATCTACATGAAGTTCGAAAGCTACATTAGGATAAGACAAGGCAAACTTATGAATAATATTAGTAATATTAGCTTGTTCTGTGTGAGGATTGCGCAGATATTTTAATCTTGCTGGTGTATTGTAGAATAAATTTTCTACACTTAAATCAGTTCCTTTAATAGGAGCGTAATATTCCTCAGAAACTACTTTTCCACCTTCAAGAACTAACATTTTTCCTTGTGCTTCTCCTGCACAACTCTTAATTACTACTTTACTCACAGATGAAATACTCGCTAATGCCTCACCTCTAAAACCTAGCGTTTCTATATGAAATAAATCATAGTCTGCACTTATTTTACTAGTTGCATGACGTAAAAATGCTCGAGCTAAATCATCATTAGAAATACCACTACCATTATCAATAATTCTAATTTGTTGAATACCAAATTCTTTAATTATAACTTTAATATTAGTACTTCCTGCATCAATAGAGTTCTCCACAAGTTCTTTAACAACAGAAGAAGGTCTTTCGACTACTTCTCCCGCCGCTATTTTATTTGATAATTCTGCAGATAATATATTTATTTTTCCCATTTAATTTATTTCACATCCTCACTTATTTTTCGTTGTAATTCATAAAGAAGATTGAAAGCCTGCATTGGAGTTGTTTCTAAGAAGTTTACATTTTCTAATTGCTTTTTGATTTCATCAAATTTCTCATTATCTCCATCGAAATCCAATTGTAATTTCGCATAATTTTTCTTCGATTTCTCTTCAGATTTTAGTTGTTTTCTAATATTCTTTTCTAATTCTTCTTTAAGTTCTTTTTCAAGTTCTTGACGGAGCTCCGTTCTTAAAGCTTCCTCATCTACTTTTATAACATCTTCTTTAACTACTCTACTACTATATTCTTTTTCTAGTTCAGAACGAATTTTCGCTCTTAGTTTTTCTTCAGACTCTTGTGATGGGGCATCACTTAATAATACTTTATTATATCGAGCATTATCAACAAGGTCCTCGCTACCTTTATTACCACTTTCTAATTCTCTTAAAATTTTATTAGCACCTACGATAACATCTTCTGGTAAATGAGCGAGTTGAGCTACATGAATACCATAACTCTTCTCGATAGGTCCTTCATTAATTTTGTATAAGAAAATTAGCTTTCCATGATCTTCTTTTGCAGAAACGTGGATATTTTTTATTCCCTGGGTAATATTTTCTAATTTTGTAAGTTCATGATAGTGAGTTGAGAATAATGTTTTACATTTTATAGTATTATTTATATATTCTAGTATCGATTGAGCTAAAGCAATACCGTCATATGTCGATGTACCACGTCCAATTTCATCAAAAATTAATAATGAATTTGCAGTAGATTCAACTAAAGCATTCTTCGCTTCAATCATCTCAACCATAAACGTCGATTTACCACCAGCAAGATCATCACTCGCACCTATTCTCGTAAATATTTTATCGAAAATCGGTAAATTCGCATAAGTTGCTGGAACGAAAGATCCTATTTGTGCAAGAATCACTATAAGAGCAAGTTGTCTCATATAAGTAGATTTACCAGACATATTAGGCCCTGTAATAAGCAAGATATTATTATCTTTATCTACTTTACAATCATTACTAATATAACTATCAGCACTCACATTTCTCTCAACAATCGGATGACGTCCATCAACAATATCGATAACATTATTATCATTGAACTCAGGTTTAACATAACCATATTCTTCCGCTACATCAGATAATGAAACAAAAACATCAATATCACTTAGAGTATTCGCTACTCTTTGTAATCTCACAATATAATTATGAATTTTCGTCTTAACATCTTGGAATAATTTTAATTCTAATTCTTCGATTTTCGTTTTAGAATTTACGATATGTTCTTCAACTTTTTTCAGTTCTTCAGATACGAATCTCTCACAGTTAGAAAGGGTTTGTTTCCTATGATAACCTAACTCTGTTGGATCTATAGTCTTAAGCCCAACTTTAGATACTTCAATAAAATAACCAAAAATCTTATTGTATCCTACTTTTAGATTTTTAACCCCAGTTCTCTCTTTTTCACGTTCTTCAATTTCTAATAATATTCTATTTCCATTCTTACTAGCATTCTTATATCTATCTAATTCTTCATTGAAGCCTAATTTAATTACATTTCCTTCTTTAACAGTCTGACCAGCTTCTTCATGGATTGTCGCTTCAAGATAATCGTATAAATCTGTTAATTCATCGATATTCTCTGCGATATCTTTTAATTTATTAGATTCAAATCCTAATAACAATTTCTTAATTTCTGGTATTTGAGCTAATGTTTTCTTTAGATTTAATAATTCCTTAGGACTTACTATATTATAAGAGACTTTTGTAGAAATTCTCTCAAGATCATATACTTCTTTCAAACTAGTTTTCACATCAGCTTTTTCAAAATAATGTTTAGTAAAATCTTCTACAATTTCCTGACGTTTTTTAATTTCTTTAAGATCTAATAATGGATTTTCTAACCATTTTTTCAGTTTTCTAGAACCCGCTGCTGTTGAAGTTTTATCAACAATACTAAGAAGAGACCCTTTCTTACCACCATTAGCCATGTTTTGAGTAACTTCTAAGTTTTTTAACGAGTAGTTCGTCATATAAACAAACTTATCTTTGAAATATACTTCAAAATCTTTTAAGCTCGAAATATCTTTATTTTGAGTTTTTTCAATATAATCTAAAAGTACATCACAAGCAATACGAAGATTACTATCAGTAAGATTACTTGTTTTTTCCTTAGTAATGTCATTATTTAATTCAACTTCAGTAATATAAGCACTAATATCCAACTCTTGATCTTTTATACTAATTACTTCTTTAATATTATTTTTTAGTACCTCATCTTGAAGGTCAGCCATAGTTTTTAATACAGTACAACGGCTATCCCCTGTCATAATGTCACAAAATGCGAAGTAGATATTATTATCTTTTACATATGCACTACCTAAATAGTTATTTTCATCGTAGTTTTTGTAGTTCATATAAGTCCCTGGTGTAATCACCTGCACTACCTTACGTTCTACTATTTTTCCTTGACCTGGTTCTGAAACTTGTTCACATATAGCTACTTTATAGCCGTTATTAACTAAAGTATCAATATAAGTAGCTGATGAATGAAATGGAACTCCACACATAGGAATTTTTTCATCTCCCCCATCACGAGCAGTTAGAGTTATTTCTAATATTTTTGACGCTCTAGTCGCATCTTCAAAGAACATCTCATAAAAATCACCAAGACGGTAAAATAAAAACATGTCCTGATAATCTTTTTTTATCTTCAGATATTGTTCTATCATTGGAGTATATTTCATCTCAAAAGTTCCTTTCTCTTTATTTCTTGCATGTATTTATAACATATATAATTTTAGCATAAAACGTTATTTTTTAGTAGTGTGACATATGACAAAACACATAAAAAAGAGTTATCCAGTAACAAATTGCTTACTAACGTAACTCTTTTATTATTTATTCTTATAAATTTAGTATACAATTATTTTTTCTTTCTTAATATCAATATTACTATAAGAGGATGATAACTGATAATACTCCCATTCCCCCCAGTTAAAAGTCCAGTATTTTCTAAAGGTTTATTAAAAACATTATTATCATTATTTTCTGATTTATTCAATTTGGATTTATTTTCATTTTAATCAATAAGCCCTAGCTTTTCTCTTTTAACATCTTCGTTCGATACTTCAAATTCACCATCAATATTATATATATATTCTGGTTTAATATCATAACCAAATTCATATTGTAGATTCCTATTAAGTTGCGTATATCCCTTCAATATTGTATAATTACATCAAAGGAGTTGACTTATGTTAAATTTCATAAAAAATAAAACAAATTTATCAATATTGATATTTTATTTTATATTTAGCTTTTCTAGTTTACTATTTATACTATTAGCTGAATATAACAACAATAAAACACCAACACTATTTCTAAAACAATTTGTTTTTTACTTAATTGGTTTTGGAATAATATATCTACTACAAAGAATACCAATAACTTATATCGAAAAATTTTCAATAGCATTTTATTTATTTGCTTTGGTTCTTTTAGTTGGAATATTCTTAGTTCCACCTACTCTTGCTCCAATAGTTAACGGTGCTCGTAGTTGGTATAATTTTAAATTATTTACTTTACAGCCTTCAGAATTTGGTAAAATAGCTACTGTAGCAATGGTTAGTATGCTTATTAAAGAAAAGAGTTTTAAAGAAAACACAGATACAATTAAACTTTTAAAAATAGCTTTAATAATTTCTATACCATTTATCCTAGTTGCTAAAGAAAATGACTTAGGAAATGGATTGTTTTTCATCTTTTTATTCCTAGGGTTAGTCTTCTTAGTTTGTAACAAAGGTAAAACCCTATTTAGGATTTATTCGGTAGTTATTGCTGGACTAGCAATTATTATTCTAGCGGCTTTATACTTCCCGAGGTTGCTTAGCTTGGTTGGTTTAAAATCTTACCAGCTTAACCGTATTCTTTCATGGCTAAATCCTGAAGCATATAAGTTAGATTATTCTTATCAAATTACTCAAGTACTTAGAGAGATTAAACTAGGTGGATTAACTGGTACATTTGTTAAGAATAAAAACTATATAGATGAACAATTTAATGATTTTATTTTCTCTATAATCGCAAAGAACTTTGGATTTATAGGTGCAGCAATATTCTTATTTATCTTCTTCATCTTTGTTCTGAGACTATTTTATATAATGAAAAAATGTGAACAAGGTAACTATAGCTACTACTTTATTCTTCTTAGTGTTTGTAGCTTTTGCTTTTCATTTTTCATCAATATATTCTCAACACTGAGCATTATCCCAGTTATCGGTATTAGTATGCCATTTATTAGTTACGGTGGAAGTTCACTTATTGCAAATAGTATTCTATTCGGAATAATAGTAAAAATTCATGCAACAATACAAGATGAATATATGGAAGATGAATACTATGATAACTACGAAGAAGATTATGATGAGGTTAAATATGAAGAAGATTATGATCCTTTAGAACCTGTATACGAAAATAACAACAATAGGTATTATGAAGAAGAACCTCAACAATTTCGTCGAAGTAAAAGAAAAAGATAAAAAAACGTGGATAGAAAAAATTTCTATCCACATTTTTTTATTTTCTTACATCTTCAATGAACTTATCATCGATAGTTTCAATTAGTTTCCCTAAAATTGCTTTAGCAGCATAATAATCACGAATATCAAATACTGCGTTATGAGTATGAATATAACGAGCACAAATACCAATTACAGTAGTTGGAACTCCATTTAAAGCTTGATGAATGTTACCCGCATCTGTTCCACCTGGTGAAGTGAAGTATTGATATTTAATTCCATTTTCTTCTGCAAGAGTTACAATTTTTTCTCTCATATTTGCACGAAGAACCATAGTTCTATCTACTAATCTCACTAAGAAACCTTGTCCTAAACGACCATTACTAGTTTCTTTTCCATCCATATCATTTGCTGGACTACAGTCTACAACAAAACATACATCTGGTTTAATCATATTAGCAGCAATAGTTGCACCACGAAGACCTACTTCTTCTTGAACAGTAGCACACACTACTAAATTAAAATCTAACTCTTTTTCTGCAAATTGTTCTAAAATTTCCGTAATAATTACACATCCATAACGATTATCGACAGCCTTACTCATAAATCTGTGTTCAGTAAGTTGTTCAAAAGTTGTTTTTGGAGTAACAAAAGCACCTTCACGAATTCCCATCGCTAATGCTTCTTCTCTTGATGAAGCACCAACATCAATAGTCATATCACTAATTTTTACATTTTGTGCTACACCTGCAGTAAAGTGTTTAGGAATAGATCCAATTACACCAGTGAATTTTTTCCCTTCATACGAAGTTACTGTATATGTTTGAGCTAAAAGAACATCTTCTCTAAAACCACCAAGCGTTTCAAACTTAAGCATACCATTTGGTAGTACCTTAGTTACGATGAATCCAACTTCATCCATATGCGCTGAAATCATAACAGTTTTAGCATCTTCTTTTTTTGATTTCTTAATAGCATAGATTCCACCAAGATTATCATATTTAATCTCATCAGCATATTTAGATAAATTTTCTTCTAAATATTTTGAAATTTCACTTTCAAATCCTGATGTTCCGTCTAACATTGTTAATTCTCTGAATCTTTCTATTGATTTACTCATTTTCTTATACCTCTTTTATGTACTCTATTATTTCCGTTTCTTTATCATATCGAACTTCGTACTTGATATTGTCGTTATCAAAATAAAACATTAAGTATGGATTCTCTTTTAGATTCAATGTATAACTATCAATCACATCATAACCTAATGCAATTAGTTTATTTCTACATCTATCTATATGATCATTATCTAACTCTTGTTCCTCTGTTTTTTGATATATACGATATCCAGCATAAGCTGCTACTAATGGAACTAGTATTTTTCTAAATTTCATATTTTACCTCTTATCTAAATTCATCACATAACGAGTTAAATAATTCCTCACTAAACTCTAAATTCTGATGAGCAATTGGTTCATCTCGTTTATAATTACGTAAAGTATCTTCATAATGAGGTTTTTTATCATTTTTATAAATTACCCCTGTTACAAGGTCATTATACTCTTCTAATACTCTATACGCTTCTAATTTATTAGTATTGTCATAACCTTCGATATCAGAAAGTTTAGTTAAGTTTTCCTTATACCAAGCTGGTGTATTTTTATAGTTATAAGTTTTACATGGACTAAATACGTTAACTAGTGAGAAACCATCATGGTTAACAGCTTCTTCGAAAATCTGCATCATCTCTTTCATATCACCAGTAAATGCTTGTGCTAAAAATGTTACTTCACAAGATAAGGCAATTTTCATCGCTGATAAAGGTTTTTCCATTACTCCTTCTAAAGTTGTAGTCGTTACTAAACCTTCATCAGACTTAGGAGACATTTGACCTTTAGTTAAGGCATAAAGTTGGTTATCCATTACTACGTAAGTCATATTAACATTACGTTTCATAGCATGAACTGCATGACCAATACCGATAGCATATCCGTCACCATCTCCACCCATTGCAAAAACTGTTAAATCTTGGTTCGCTAATTTAATACCTTGTGCAATTGGTAATGAACGTCCGTGTAGTCCTTGTACACCATACGCTTTTGTGTATCCACTAATTTTACCAGAACATCCAATCCCCGCAGAAATTACAACATTCTCTGGTTTAATCCCTAGGTTAACTACAGCTCTATTTATACCCGCAAGTACCGAGAAGTCTCCACAACCGGCACACCAATCGGGCTTAACATCATTTTTATAATCTTTTAATGTTACTTTCAAACTATTTTTCCTCCTCTAGTAATTGTTCAACAAGTTGGTGAGTATAATAAATATCTCCATCATATTTTAGTAAACTACTAATTTTTTCTGAATTATGATATTTACTAGCAATTACCGTACGCAATTGTTTATTGTGGTTATGTTCAACAATATATATTTTTCTATATTTATCAAATGTATCACGAACAGCTTGAGCAACTGGATAAATTTGACGAATATGCATTGTATCAATTTTCAATCCTTGTTCTTTTAATTGTTTAGCAGCTTTATTTAATACTCCATAAGTTGAGTTAACACCCACTAATAGAATATCTTTTTCATCATTGTGTTCATTTAATACAAATGGTCTTTCTACTAATGCTGATTCAATCTTGTTAGCACGTTTTTCTTTTTGACGTTTTGTATTACGTTTCACCTCTGAAGGTAGTCCAACTACTGAGTGTTCATAACTGTTCGCATTGTGAATCCCACCTTTTTGACCAGGGATAGTTCTATTTGAAACTAATACATCAGTTGCATAACGTTTGAAGTAGATAATATCTTCTTCTGTAATTTCTTCTTGTTTTAATAAGTTACCACGATCGATTTGAACTTTACTAAAGTCAAAGTTAGGCACTGTTTCTTTATTCATACCTAATTGTAAATCCATTAAAACAATGACTGGTGTTTGATATTTTTCCGCTATGTTGAATGCATCTATCATAGTGTAGAAACAGTCTTCTACAGATGTAGGAGCTAGTACGATACGAGAAGCATCTCCAGTTCCACCGTATACTGCGTGGAAAATATCAGATTGTTCTGTTTTCGTTGGAAGCCCTGAAGAAGGCCCCCCTCTTTGAACATCTACAATAACAACTGGTTGTTCTGCCATAGCAGCCATACCTAAGAACTCAGTCATAAGTGAAATACCTGGTCCAGATGTAGCTGTCATAGCACGTACTCCTGCGAAGTTAGCTCCAATTGCAACACCTAATGCCGCAATTTCATCTTCAGTTTGAATATATGCTCCATTTACTAACGGAAGCTTATCAAATAAATATTCCATGATTTCTGTTGCTGGTGTAATAGGATATCCAGCATACATTCTACAACCTGCTGCTAAAGCACCAAGACCAGCTGCATGGTTACCGATTAACCACATATTTTTGTGAGTTGGATTTAATTTTTTAAGATAATACTTATCTTTAATACTATTTTCTTCCATAAACTCAGTCATGATTTCACGACCTTTATCAAAGGCTTGAATATTGATATTTACGATTTCTTCACCTTTACTAGCAAATTTTGAATCAATCATATCATAGAATAATTTTGAATCGATATCTAATAACGAAGAACAAATTCCTAACGTAATTATGTTTTTGATAATCGGATTAGCAATTTCTTTAGCTAATTCTGTAATTGGGAATACCGCGACTAAACCTTTAATTTCTTCTGAAATTTCCGGTTTAATTTTAGCATCCGCAATAATAATACTATTTTCATCTAATTCTGGAATGTAGCTATCCAGTGTAGCTTGGTCGAAAGCTATAAGAATATCTGTCTTATAGTCAATTACATTTATTTTTTCTTCTGAAATACATATTTTACTATTACTGTGACCACCTTTAATTCTACTCGCAAAGTCTCTTGTAGAATACATGTGGTATCCAAGTGTATTTACTACTGTAGAGAAAATTTCGGCTGTACTTTCAATACCTTCACCTTGTTCTCCACCAATTTTCCATCCTAATTTATTAATCATATAATCTCCTTTAATCTCTTTCATTAGAAATTTACTCGTTGATTTCTCAATACTTTATTCTATCATATTTAAGAAAATTTTTCCATATAATAATATCTATTATCACTATGAAAAAACTAATAAAAATATTATTATTTCATTATTTTTCAATATTATTAAGTTGCAATTAACATTTTAAAATTTGTATAATATTTAGGAACAAATAAATCTTTTAATGTTTATTGTTTTTGAATAAATATTAATTTATTTGTTCCCAATCTATTTATATATTTATTTTTAGTTTTTTATTCCTTTGTCTGAAGTTAATTCAAGTTCATAGAATTGTTGATCAAAAGTATTATATTTTTTAAGATCTATATTTTTAACTCTTTTATTAACCCAAACTATATCTGTACTCCAGCTTAGCGGTAACCATGGAGTAGCTTCAGCAAAATCATTATCAAATTTATTAAAGGCTTCTTTTATTTTGTTGTCATCAAATGAATCTTTCGAATCAATTGTATCCAAGTCTTTTGCTAGAGTATCATCAATATATCTTGGTAAGTTTAATTTTGATGTTCCTCCAGCTATATAGTTAGGGTTTGGATTATTAAAGAATCCCCAAGCTCCTTGGAAGATATCTATAGAAGGATCATCACCTTGCACCCTTGTTGACCAATCTTTAGGTGACAATAATTTACCATCTACTAACTTAACATCAAGTCCTACTTCTTTCCAAGATTTTATAAAGTTATCTGCTAACGCTTGATCTATTTCACTACCAGTATTTCTTGCAGCATAATTGAATACTAATTTCTCGCCATTTTTGTTTTCACGTAATCCATCTCCATCAGTATCTTTATATCCCGCTTCATCTAGTAATTTTTTAGCTTTTTCTACATCTTTTTTGAATTTTTTACCGTTAGGATTAACTGCTAATTCGATTCTAGGTGGGAAGAAACCTGAACCAGTTGGAGTATATCTTAACCCTTTAAACAATTTATCATTAATTTGATCCCAATCAACAGCATACCCAAAAGCTTGTCTTAGTTTAACATCACCTAATTTTCCACTTGTATCAGTTACGACTTTTCCTTCTTTTTTATCAAATTTTCCTAATTTAAATCCTACGTAAGATACATAAAGATCCGTTTGACCTAAGACATCTCCATTTTTAGAATCTTTTATACCTTCCCAAATATTTGGACTAAGAGAACGGATATAGTCTACGTCCCCATTTTTAATAACAGATGCAGCTTGAGAAGGTGATACAGCTTTAAATTCAATTTCTTTTACTTTGACTTTATCTTTATTAAAGAAATGAGGATTCTGTTTAGCTAGAACACTTTCTCCATTGATTTGTTTATCTAAGTAGTAAGGTCCATATGATAATGGTTTTGTATTAAGATTTGCTCCAGAGGATTTTGTGAAATCTTTAGAAGCTTCTTCTACTTGACCTTTATTTAGAAATACAGTTAAAAATCCATTTCCCCAAAGTAACGATGGTCTCACATCTGTATATTTAATTACTACAGTTTTATCATCTTTTTTAACTATACCTTTTATTGACGAGGCTTTCCCTTCATGATATTCTTTCATTCCTTCAATCACTTCATAATCAGAAGAATATCTGATATTTTCCACATATTTAGGATTCCCCATTAGATTATATGTAGCAATGATATCATCAGCTGTAACATCTTCTCCATTATTCCACTTTAGATCTTTCCTCAACGTAATTGTTGCTTCTTTTTTCTCTTTATCTAAATGAAATTTTGCAGGGGCATTATCATCATCTTGTTTTAATCTGTAATCTTTATCTAATGCAAAAGTATACAACATCGTGTCTCTCATAATATAATAATCCGTTGCTTGTAAAAAGAATATCGGATTAAACATTCCAGTAAGGGGATCTGCCGATAATATTCCTACTTTTAAATGACTATCTGAAACTGAATTTCCATCATTTTGAACTAAAGTTTTAAATTCAACCGATGGTTTTGTAATATCCCCTGTTTTCTTACTTTGATTAGTAGCACAACCTGCTAATAATAATGTCAAAGCTAAACTTGAACTTACAACTTTTGTTATTTTTTTATTATTTTTTTTCATAAATATACCTCACTTTTCTTACACAAAGAAAAAAGTCCCTGTAGAAGTTATTCACTTCTACAGGGACGTATCTATTGACGTGTTACCACCTTGATTTATAGTATTCTCACAAATACTAACTTATAAAGTACCAAAACAAAATCTAGATTTTATTTTTATACCCTTAGCTATATCGGGCTATACCGTAGTAGTTTAACTATTCAACTACTAACACGAAAAGACCATCTTCATAGTATCATCTTTGATCTCCTTTCACCTACCGAGACTCTCTAAGCAAACATCAACTACTACTCTTCTTTTCAAAGTGTAATTTTTTATTGTGTTTTAAGTATATCAAGTTAAGAAACCCTTGTCAATATTTTTTTATCATTCAATTTTAGCAATTACTAAAGAACATTATAATAAAACTTTAAAAATTAAAGAGTACAGAAAATATCCATACTCTTTAATTTTTTTATAATTTAATTACTTAATTATTCAGAAAGTTTACGTCTAACGGCAGCTCCAACTAGGGCAATTAAGCTTAATCCTAATGCAGTTGTGCTATTTGTGTTCATACCAGTGTTAGGTAGTTTATTTTCTTTACTATTTTCTACAACTTGGTTGTTAGCTGCACTAGTTGGTAATTTAACATTAGTTGCTTTAGATTCTGATTTAGCTTCTTCATCTTTGTTTTCAACATTTTCAACTTTACGTTGTTCATTATTACCGTTTTGTTCTACTTTCCCTGAAGTTACTCCTTCTTCTTTAGTTGATTGTTCTCCTTGATTAGCTCCTGAACCTACATTTCCAGTATATGAATTATCTTCTTTAGGTTGTTCTGCTTTTTCCTCTTCAAATTTGTAAGTTTTTGAATCTACAGAAATTGTACGTGAATTTGGATTTACTACAGCATACTTAGTTAAATCTGCTTTTTCTAAATAATTTTTGAACGCTTCATCCATAGATGGACCTTCTTCACGTGCTCCACCTAGCATAGTATATCCATCTCCACCTGCTGCTAAGAAATCATTTGTAGTTAAGTAGTAAGTTTTAGCTAAATCTAATTTATCATAGGCACCTGTATCATGATTTTTAACTTCTACGCGTAATACACGTTTACCTGAAGGTAAGTTTGTATCATAGTATACTTTAGCTCCTGATACATGTAAGAAACCTCCACTTGGTTCTAATAACGGTTGTCCATTTTCATCTAAAACAGTTTTACCAGCTTTGTCAACTTGTAAAATAGATCCTAAAGATTTTTCGAACATAGCTAATACGTCTTTACCTGTAACACTAATTTGAGAAATTGTATTACCGAATGGAAGAACTGCAATTACGCTACCTTTTGTAATAGGTTTGTCTTTAGCAATAGTTTCACGTAAACCACCACCATTTGTTACTGCGATATCCGCTTTATTTTTAAATCCTGTTTGACCATACTCATAAAGTGAATCAGCTACTACGTTCCCAAGGTTAGTTTCACGAACACGAACATTTTCACGAGTACCACTTAATTCAACTGGACTATTTTTCACTACCACAACAGCATTTTCTGCATCGTATTTAGCTTTAATTTTATCAACTAACGCTTTAACTTCAGCATTTGGAGTCACATTAGTAGTTTCTGAAGCTTTAATTAAACTTGGAGTTCCTAATAAACTATTTGGTTTTAATGTAACTTTACCAATGTTGTTTAAGTAACTTCCTGTTTGGTTATAAGTAACATTGTCTCCATATGTTTTTGATTCAACAGTATGAGAGTGTCCATCGATTACTACTACACGTTTTCCTTTAAGTAAAGGACTTTTTGATAGTTCATCAGCAAGAGTAGAACCTCTCCATTCGTTTGGAGTTGTTGTATCTACTCCAAGGTGAGCTAAAACAACATACGTTTTATAATCATCACCAGTAGCTTTTGCTTTTGCTTGAATTTCTTTAACAACATTTAAAACTTCTGGAATAGGATCTTTGAACGTTACACCTTGTACATTTTTAGGGTGTGTTTTTGTGGCAGTTTCTGGTGTTGTTACCCCAATAACAACAACTTCATCACCTTTAACTGTTTTGTCTTTATCAACAATTGTTGAAGCTTCGAATAAACGTGCTCCATTTACGTATGTATTAATAAATGTGTAAGAGGGGGTTATTTTTTATTAGTATAAAAATTCTTCAGCTAATTCTGTAAGCTGTTCGCTTATTTTATAAGCTCCTTTATCGTATTCAACATAGTATTCATCATTGAATGCATCAAGTTTAATACAAGCTTTTAATTCATCATTTAATGAATTGATAAATTCTAAAGTTTGTGAGTAATTCATATCCCAAACTGTTTCAATATCTTTGAAATATTCAACTGTTTCTCCTGTGAATCTTAATTCACCATTTAAGAAGTCTTTAATATAATCTTCATAGTTTCCATTGTTGATGTACTCATTAGCTTGTTCATCATTTTTGTAAAGTTCAAAACTTTCTAAAGCTACTGCTTCTATATCGTTTCCGTAAAAGTATTTGTCTGTTCCTTTGTGTCTAATTTTTAATTCTAGCATAATTAAGTTCTCCTTTAAATTTCTTTATACTTATATTATACACTTTAAAGTGTATATTGTAAATAGTTTTTTTTAAGATTTTTTTATTTTTTTGTAATATTCATGCAGTTTTAAAGCGTTCTTTAATGTTATGTTTTCTAGTTTCACCGTTTTTCTGTAACGGTCTATTTGTTGTACTGGTATTCCAGTATCTTTACCAATTTTATAACTTGTTAAGGTTTTATCATCTAATAATTCTTTGATCTCTTCAATTATTTTATACATATTAGATTTCCCCCATTGCTATCGCTATGCAAAATGCTTCAAAATTCATTCTTAAAAATCCGTTTAGATTGTACATTGATTTCATAGCGTCAGCTTCTAAGCCATTATTTATTAATACTCTTAATCCTTGAATACTTAAATCTGAGTAATCATATATTATTTCAGCGTCAGTTTTTACAAAATCGTTAAATTTATCAAAGTTCTTTAATAAGAACTCTTGCTCTTTTTTAATAAATGCGTGGTTTTTTGTAATTGCCTCTTTTAAGAAATCATATTTTGTCATTGTGTTTACCTCTCTTTTTCTTTATACTTATATTATACACTTTAAAGTGTATATTGTAAATAGTTTTTTTTAAAAAAATAAAAAAACCCCACATTTAGTGGGGTTTGTGTAACTTAGAAGATGTTACAGTTAACTACGTAATCATCTTCTATCCATTGATTACTAGAGTTTGAACCAATTCTACTCCAGCCGTTTTTCTTCTCATAAATATAAACTTCAGTACCTTTCGGTAGAAATTCTTTATCTTTGCTGTTTGCGTTAGGTTCTGTTTCTACATAATAATCTGTGTTTAGGTAACCTCTGTAATAAGGTTGTTCTCTGTTTTCAAGGTTCGTATTTGTGTCTAATACATTTATTTCAACTACTGTTGGTTTATTGCTAATCGTTCCAGTTTCAACATCTTTCTTGAATTGCTCCTTAGTAATTCCCCATTTTGCTAAATAAGGATAAGGGTCGATGTGGTCTGAAAAGTTGTTAGGTTGGTTATTCGTACAATAATAGTGCGTTTTAATTCCCTCTAAACTATCACTATCAACTGTGATAGGTATTCCAGCTTGATTTGCTAAATCTCTTAATAGTTGAATATAGATTTCATAATCCGCTCTAAATTCTTCATAAGTCTGATGGCTTTCTATAAGTTCGACTGCTGCGAATGTTTCGTTGTTCCAACCTCCGCCAACGTCCCATGCACCTTGACCTACGTATGCAGTTTGATAAACCTTACCATTTCCAACCACGTGAGTATAGAAGCCACTATTTAGATCTTTATTTCTCATATAAGTTGCTTCACCACTAGCTTTACTTGTTGGGTTCCCTGTTGAGTGTGCGTGAACCTGTCTATAAGGTGCAACCCCTACTTGTGGGGTTTGTCTTAGGTAAGTAGTATCTTCAGTATATGAACCATTTGACTTTTCAGTTTCAAATTCTGGTCTAATCCATCCGATTATACCTGTAAAATCACGCTCGTTTAATCGAGCTGGACCACCAACTGTTAATGCGTCAGCATTGCCATCTATATTTTGTTCTACAGTCTTAATTGTGTAACCATCACTATCTTCTAGAACTACTCCCGTGTGACCGTAAGGGTGTGTTGGCACACTCATAACGAACACATCTCCAGCCTTAGGGTTAACCCCTGGAGCGTCATATATAACCGTCATCCCCTGCCTTTTGGCGCTCTCTAGTAAATCAATCGCATTTCCTGGTAACTTGATTTTCCAGAATTTATATAAATAACGGTTGACTTCATCAACACATTGCGCCCCATATACTCCATCGAAGTCATGCGGTTGGTTGATTCCGTCTTTTAAAAATTTTAGTGCTTCACTAAATACTACCATCTTTTTTATCCTCCGTGTTATTAGATTTTAAAACGGAAAAATTAATCGTTTTTTCCATTTTGAAAAGTAAATATTAGTTAAAAATGGAAAATTTAGCTGTTTTTTCCATTTTGAATTTCTGTAGTATCTTCATTTTTTGATTGTTTATAAACTTGGTGTGTTCCAACGCTGGCAAGTCCTAAAAGTACTGCGTTAGTATCTTTAAATACCGCCCAACCGATTAAGCCCCCAAGTACTCCTAATACTTGAGGGATAAGTTCTGTTGGAAATGGTTTCCACTCTTTTAAAAACTTACCTAGTAAGTTAAGTGCAAATACTATTCCTGTAATTAAAATTGGTTGTAATTGTTCCATTGTTTAGTCCTCCTATTTGTGTATTGGTAATGTTTTAAATCGGTTAAATAAGGTTTCTATCTTACCATTACCACCGATTTTCTCGTAGCTTTTGTATAAACCACTTAACTCTGATAAATCTTCGCTTGTTGTATATCCTCGATCTATTGCCTCACTAAATTCATTATGTAATCTATACGACATAATGCTTTTATTAGAATCTCTGTTCTGAAGTCCAATTTGAGTTACTTCATCGACTTTATCTTGCGTATTCTTTATTTCCATATTTACTCTATCGAGTTGCTTTTCCGTTTTATCTTGAATGCTTTTTACTTCGCCACTTAACTGTTCAAATTGTTTTGTGATTTGTTTGTTGCTGTTGTCAAACCAAATCTTAACTAATGGAATAATAGCTACAGTAAAAAGTTGCAATATAAATTGCAAAATATAGTTCGCCATTTAGACTACCTCCAAAAATGAACACGCTATTCAGCGTGCTCTGTACTTTCTGTAGTTTTTGGCGCTTCAGTTACTGTTGGAGTAACTGCCTCTTTTGGTGCTTCTTCCATTTTAGGTGCTTCACTTACTGGAGCAACAACTTCTTTTGCTGCTTCCTCAATTGCTTTTAATTCAGCTTCTTTTTTCTTAAACTCCTCAACTGCTAACCTAACCATTTCACGTAAATTCCCAAAGTTAGGCACTTGTTCTAAAGTTTCAACTTCTGTAATAATCATTCTCATGTGTGTTTGCACTAAATAATCATCTTGTTTAAATTTTGCACGTTTAAAACTAAATTTCATCTTAATTAACCCCCTCGTTGTGTGATACAGTGTTGCTACTTTCTCCGTTATTGTCATGTTCTTCTTCTCCTTCGTCTTCATCTTGTGATAATTGTTCCATGATTGTTTGCACTACTTTTGTTAATGCTTCATCTAATTGTAATTTAGTGATGTATCGGTTGTTATCATCCTCTAATTGTTCTTTATTTTCAGTTCGTTCAAAAGTAATTTCTTTATACTTAGTTGGTTCAGCACTTGGCACCCACTCAACAACGCTTGTGTGGTCTGCGATAACTTCGTATAGTTTGCCATCAAATTTAAACTTATCTCCCACTGAATAATCTGTGTTAACTTCATAAGAATCAAATGCGTTGATAATTTTATCTTTATTTGTTTTGATAGTCTTAGGGTCTAACACATCTAAAAGTAACGTCATTAGTACTTTGTCATTACCTTTATTCACCTTAGCGAATAGCTTAGTTAATGCTTTTTCACGTTCTGTAACGTCTTCTTTATTCCCTGTTAAAATTCCTACTTGTTTATTTAGGTTAGCATATTCAGCAACTAGTGCTGGAGTTGCTTCTCCTGTGTACATTTGAACGGCAATTTGTTTTCTAATTTCTTCTAAGATTTCCGCATCATTAGCAGTTGCAAATTTACCTGGCAATTCAACGTTACCATTAAAATAAATTCCACCTGTATTCATATTAAAATATACGTTTACACTTTTGTATCCTCCAGCAGTTGGGTTAGGTTGTTTAACTGAAATTTCTAAAGTCATGTTATTGTGCCTCCTCATGTTCTTCTACTTTAGTTTCTTTTAATGCTTTAAGCTCTTTTTCTTTAGCTTCCAATTCTTTAGTTAGTTCATTGTAAGCAACTTTATAATGTGCTAGTTGTATAGTTTTTTCGCTCAATTCTTGAGCGATTAAATCTATTGGTTGTAATTGATTATCCATTTGTTATTTCCTCCAGTTTTTATAATTCTATATCTTTATAATCGAATGTGGTATAAGTATATCTACTTTCATTTGCTTTATTATTATGCAATAATTCTAGATTCCATATAATATTGGCTAAAACCTTCCTTAAAGAAAATACCCCCCCACTTTTTGAACCTATATAAATATCTGCACTCGTTGTATTAACAGGTGAAATTCTCGATTTCAATACGTCTATATAAAATCCATTGCTTTCTCCTACTCCTCCGCTCATAACTATCTTATCGGCTAGGAAACTTACTTTATCTGTTTTTGGGAAAATCCTCATCCCAACAAACGTTCCAGCATTTGGATCAAATGTGTTATTTCTGTTTCCACCTAACACAACGCTTGATTCTGTGTAAGTAATATCATTTACAAAGTTTAAAAATGTTGTTTGCCCATTGTAACGTCTAAATAGAACATTTCCACTCTCTTTAAACTCAATAGATGCGTTAGATTTTAATATCATAGAGTTATTATTTAAATCCCATTTCATATTTCCATTAGTTGATTGGATATAATCCCCACTTCCTCTAGTGAAATCAAAATTCACAGTTTGTAGATTTTTAATGAATGCATCTTGTGCCCAAAGCTTATTAATGAAAGCTTTATGTGCCACAAACTCATCTATCATTGCATCATCTACAAGTAAATGACCAACTTTTACTGCCTTAGCAGCAATAATTTCTGAAGTTATACTTCTTGCTTTGTGGTGTCCAGTTTCAAGCGTGTTAGCTTTAACGTGTCTTCCTTCGATTGAACCATCTACGATAAGTTCCGCACTTTTCTTTTTACCTACAAATAATTTTTTCAAATGAAACCTATAAAAATCGCTAAATTTATTTTGAAAAATTAAAGGTTCTATATATTCAATTTCTTTTATCGATTCCACTTTCACTTTTACAGAAGTGCTTGTTTCTAAAGTTTCTAAATTAGGTGATGGAAATTCCGAATTAAACCAACTATCAGTTCCATCTTTATATTTTACATGTATTGATGCATAAAGCGTAGGTGGATCAAAATCAATTATAGAAACTTTAAATTGATATTCTCCTTCTAAATCAACATTTCTCCCATAAATTTTATTTAAGAAACCATTTCTAACGTTTAAAATAAAAATATCTCTATGTTCAGGCAATACTAAATTCTCATTAGTTGGTGTGATTACTAATCTATCAGTTATTGCTTTAATACTATCAGGACTTACTGACAACATACTAGCAAGGTTTCTTCCGTCAAAAACTTGATTTGAACCAAAGTTAATTCCATCAGCACCTACTCGCAGTTGTGAGTGTCTTACAGTATCATTTAAGCCACTACTAACAGTATTTAATGTTTCTGTAGCAGTTTGTTTCCACGTGCTTAACTCATTGACACTTTGTTCTACATCTTCTGGGGCTGGTGTCCAGTCGGTAGCTATATTTCCTTTTTCTAATTTGATATTATCAATATAAAAATTGATAAGTTTATTATTTTGAGTGTGTATCATCAATCGACATCGATTCATATCAGAGCCAATTGTAAATGTTTTTGTAATTCGTTTATATTTTCTAACTTCAAAATTTTGAGTTGCTAAGTCTAGCGTTTGCCATTCTTGGTTAACTATATTATTGTCAACGATATAATGTAAACCTATAAATAAAATAGCATTGTTATTTAATGCATCTTTTCCTAAATCCATTGATAAGGTTAATTTCTCACCTTGTTTTGCTGTTAAGTTAAACATAGTTCCTAAACCTTTATAATCTCCGTTAGGTGTACCCCAAATATGCAATCCTCTTCCAAAATTAGTTATTGCGTGTCCTTTTTGCCAATTTAAACCACTATTATTTAATCTAGCCATTTCCCAGCTTTCTAAATCTTTAGCAAAGTTAGAATTAAGTATATAATTTCTTCCACCTACACTAGTTGGGATACTTTCCCTTACATTACTAATCTCACGACTGAAACTATTAGCTGTTTCTTGCACTTTATTTTCAACAACAGACGTAGTTATATATCTTTTGTTGTTTACCCAACGTTCAATACTACGTCTTTCTGTAGCTAGTTGATTAGCTGTGTTATTTTGAACCCAAATTTGTAAATTAGCTGTTCTTACTCCGTCTTGATTCTTGTAGTTTTCTAACGCTGTTAATTGGTTGGTTATCTCTCTGGCACTCTCTGTAAACTTGCTACTAAATTCTGTGTTCTTAACAAAACCTTTATTATCAATTATTCTATTAATTTCAGTTCTTTCACGGCTTAATTGACTAGCAGTATCGTTTTGAATCCATTGTTTCAAGTTTTCAGTTCTACTTTCATCTTGATTTTTGTATTCTTCTAAAGAACTAATCTTGCTTGTTAGTCCATCTACACCTTTAGTAAATTCAGCTTTAACTGCATTTAAACTATCTTCATTTTTCTTTTTAACGTCAGTAAATTCTCTAGTAATGCTAGTTTCAAGTTCTGTAACCTTACTAGTAGCACCGTTAACTAGTCCTCTAAGTTCTCTAACTGTTTCATTGTTAGAAATATCTTGAATGTTGTTTACTCTATCAGATAAGGCTTGAATTTGTTTAGTAGCTTCAACTCTGTTCTTGCTTATTTCTAAGTTTGTAGCTTGAAATTGTCTATTGTAGTTTTCAACGGTTGTTGATACTTGGTCTCTAATAGGTGCTAGTTTCTCATCAAAGGTTTCACCCATTTTTCGGATTTTTTCTTCGCTACTTAATAAGGTTTTTTCATAAGCATCTTTAACCTTATCTTCAATAACTTTAGATTTTTCTTTAAAGAATCTGTCGTATGCTGCTTCTTGTTCGGCAACTAGGGCATTTATTCTAGCAATTACTGAATCATTTTGTGCTTGTAGTGATTCTAATTTAGCTGAAGTACTATCTGTGAAACTACTTCTACTATCCCCTACTTCTATTTCGTGATTTTCTTCAAGGATAACATCCCAAATTACCTTAACGACTTTCGCATTTTCATTTAATATCCCTAGCTCGTTGTAATAAACCTTTAATCTGTCGCATAAATCTATCTGTTCAAGTGCTGGGTTATCAAATATTCCCTCAACTTTTGATAAGTCTTGGTAGTTGATCTTTAAGTTAGTTTTCGGTACACCTACATTATTACTTTTAATGTAACTTTTAGCTTTACTTCTTAACTGCTCCACCGTTTTTAAGTTTTCATCACTTGAAAAATCAATTTTTAAAATTCTTCTATGTGTGAATTTATTTAAGTGTGTGCTATCAAGTAGTATTTCTGGCAATGTTATTAATTGCTCCCTGTTATTATCATCAGTATATTTTTTAAAAGGAAAGACCGAAGTGTAAGTTTCAAGTATGGATTGTTCTTGTTCTAAGTCTAACAAGTTTTTACCATAAGCAATTATGGTTGGGTTATCAATTCCCATACTTTTATGAAGCGTGATATTTAAGTTATTAAACTCATACTCACCGCCCCAAACATCAAGAATTGAACCTGCTTTACCTCCTAAAGCGTCACGGGCGTTCTCAATATTTTCAACTTTCCATGTTGTTGAATTTAACGTGCTAATATCAGATTGCACGAAGAACTCCTCACGACTATCTAACAAGTTATCTCGCCAGACTGTTAAAGCACCTACTGCACTAGCACTCGTTAATGTTATATCTGGTCTGATAGCATTCATTGTAGTTTTAACTTGTGATACGTGTTGGCAGTATATTTTAAAATCATTTTGTGTTTTAGTAATCTTTGAAACTATAAAACGTTGATTTTTAGTTCTGTAACCTGCGTCTGCTTTGACTATCATCCCTTCTTTGATTTTATCAACGTCTTTACCATTGACTGGATAATCAAATTCAAGAATATATATCCCGTTTCTTTCTCTTGAAACGTAGCATTTAGAAGCGTCAGATAAAACTGACACTCCCAAATGTTCAAAGTTAGTTTCATTTGCTTTATATAGTATAGGATAAGCCATTAAACTAGTGCCTCCCATCTTGGGGTTATTTCAACAACAAATGAGTTGTTGTCCCATGAAATCCTGTTATCACCTATTTCAAGGTGTGGAAATGGATATGTGAACACTTTATCGTACTGCGGTTCTTTGTTGTCCCAATGAGCGGACTGTGTTTCACAGTCAATTATAATGTGTCCACTAACCCCTTTTAACCTAAATATTTGAGAATTAATATTTAAGTTAATATCTCCAGTTCCTCTTAATTTAATTAGTGGATTAGCTTCTCTTCGTTCTGGGTTTCTTAGAATTTGACCATTAGAAACTGTTATCTTACTAAGTCCTGTTTTCAAGTATTTAATAGGGTGTAATTTAAAATTTAAGATACATTTTTTCTTACTAGTTAATGTTCCTTCAATTTTAAATGTTTCATAAAAGTATGCTTTATAAAGATACTCACTATCCCAACTGCAACCAAAATCATACCATCCAGGCTTTAAATTTATAATACGATCGTTTAATTTATTAATTATGCTTTGAACATCTACTTTCTCATCGTAGATTTTAAATGGAAATGCTCTTTCAATTACAGTCAGTCGTTTATTATCTTTAATCTTAGCACCGTTCACACCGTCTATTTCTACTAATTCCATAGAGTGAGAAGAAGATTCAAACTCTATTTCATCTACTAATCTTAATCCCAACTCCTTAGTATTCAGTTGATTGTAAGTGATATATTTAGTTATCATAATCTGTCTTTCTCCTCCTTAATTAAGAATTTTATTTGCTCGTAAAGTTTACGAACATCTTCTTCAGAATTTGTACTTAAATTCTCTATGTGAAGCAATGCTCCAAAGTTGCTTGTTTTGTTGTTAGTAACGTTGTTACTACTTCCTCCAGCTGTTGCAAATGATGGAACACCTTTAAAACTTAACATGTTTTCAGGCACAAAGTTAGGTTTGAACTTATCAATTGCACGTTGATAAACGTCGAAAGCTTTATCTAACGCTGGCATATTTTTAACCATACCAGTAGCAACCCCACTTGTTAAGTGGCGACCTGTTCTTTTTTGTGTAAGCCTTGATGGTGAGTGAATTTGAGCCTTAGCTCTCAACGCCCTATCAACCTCGTCGACTATTGCATTTGCTGCAGCAGTCACCGCACCTAAGGCTGAATACATACCTTCAGCAACACCGTTACTTACTTGTGCTCCCACGTTATAAGCAACTGGCACAATACTTTGACCCACGCTTTGAACAATATTCTTGATACTTTCCATCGCTGAACGGACGTTGCCTTCGTTACTTCTTAACCCCTCAGCGATATTTTTTCCTGCTTCTTCACCTGCTCTACGTCCTTCTTGTGCCATTTGAGAGGCTGTTTGTTGAAGTGTAGATACAAATTGTTGACATGTACTTTGAATAGACCCTAAGGCACTATTCATAGCTGAAGAAATGGCTCCAGCTAAACTGTTCATTGCTCCACTTATGCTTGCGACCATACCAGATACTGTTGCTCCAACTGATGAAATCGAAGTACCCATCTGATTAATCTGACCTGCTACGCTAGTTGATGTACTTCCCACTTGAGATAATGCGCTGGTTAAACCACTAACTACACCAGTTAATGCACCGATTGAAGCTGAAGTTGTTCCAAAACTTACTGCTAAGCTTGAAAGCACAATACCAAATGCACCAATTGATACAGTTACAGAACTTACCGCTGTTCCAATGCTTGTAATCTGACTATTGAAAGCACTAATTGAACCACTAGCAGTCATAAGTCCAGCTAATGAAGTAGTAATGTTAGTACTAAATAATTGAACGGCTGTTGAAGTTGTAATTAAGATAGGTGGTAAAGCATTTAATGAAGTAGTTAAGCTTGTGATTAATGTTGGTAAGGCAGTAAATGCTCCTTGAACGGCAGTTGCCGCTTGTCCTAACATTGATAAACCACTAGCCATTGTTTGCATACCAGCTCCAGCCGTTGTCATTTCTCCAGCGTGAGCTGTTATTGCACCTACTCCAGTTGCCGTTGCTGTTAATGTAGCAACTAAATCACCTAAACTTAAATCAACAAGTGTCTTCACTCCCTCGGCAAATAACCTAAACCCGTTACCTGCTTTTTCAGCTGATTCACCAATACTTTTAATAACGTTCGCTACTCCATCAAGTACATTCTTAATTGCGCCACCGATTGAATCGATTACTTCTTTAACTCCGTCACACACATTTTTTACTGCATTACCGAATTTTTCAAAGGCTGTTCCAACACCCTCTAATACTGATTTTATTGAATTACCTACAGATTCAATCACGGAACCTACACCCTCAAGAGCTGACTTAATAGCATTACCAACGGAATCAATAATGCTTG
Source organism: Gemella haemolysans (assembly GCF_012273215.1). NCBI lineage: Bacteria > Bacillati > Bacillota > Bacilli > Caryophanales > Gemellaceae > Gemella > Gemella haemolysans. The sequence continues at coordinate 1,247,263 of NZ_CP050965.1, forward strand.
CTACTCCTTGTAAGGCTGATTGAATAGCAGTACCAACTGAAGTAATTACAGTTCCAACTCCCTCAAGAGCCAATCTTACTCCATTTCCAAAACCAGTAAAGGCTGAACCTAACCCCTCAAGCACTGACTTAATGGCAGTACCTACAGATTGAATTACAGATCCAATTCCCTCAAATACTAATCTTATTCCATTACCTACACTCTCAATTGCTGTCCCAACTGATTGAATAACGCTACCTAATGAAACTAAAACGGCTGATAATCCAGTACCTAATGCAATAATCACTTGTGACACGGCACTTCCTAAGGCTTGAAAGACCTTAGCAACTCCATCACCTTGAGTTCCTAAAAGTGCAAGACCAGCACACACCAAAAGAATGGCACCACCCAATGCAAGCCACGTTGGTGGTGGCACTAGAGCAATGGCACTTGCCAGACCTCTAAAAGCGATGGATAATCCAGTTCCTATACCTTGTGCAGCAGTTGAAATTCCAGTACCTAAAGCAGTAAGAACGGACGGAACTCCGCTCAATGCTGTTTTGATACCCTCACCAATTCCCTTAGCTGCAGTACTTATTCCTTTTCCTGCTGATTCTAGTACTTTTCCTAAACTCTCTATTATTTGAGATACAGTACTTTTAGTTTCTTTAGTTTTTTTCGTTACTTCATCTAGTGACTCAGTAGCGTTTTTCTTGAATAACTTAAACGGGTTCAACCCCTTAATTAAATCAAGTCCTTTAGTTGCCAACTTGATGGCTTTAAGAGAACCAACGATACCTAACAATGAGTAAGCAATGGCACTAATCACACTAGGTGGAAGTGAAGCTATTAATTTAGCAAAACCACTAACCACTTTCGCTACTACGTTAACGATTAAACCTAAAGCATGTGCAAATGTGCTAATTGCTCCACTATTTGACAAAGCTGTAACAAGGTTAGTTACTGCCTTTTGAATGTTTTTAAAAGCATTTAAAACGGCGCTTATTGCTCCGCTATCATTCAACCCTTTCCACAGTTCCTTAGCAACTGTTACAACATTTTTAATTGAAGTAGCTATTCCATTAACTACTCCATCAATATCAATGCTTTCTAAGAAACTACCTAATTTTTCAGCAAAGTTCCCAAAGTCTACTTTGTCTAGTGCGTCTGCAATACCTGAAATAGCTTTAATTCCGAACTTATTCACTTTCTCAAACGCTGGTTGAAGTTTGTTAGCTAAACTTTCTTTCGCTCCATCGATTGCTTGGTCTATAGTTTTAAACTCGGTCGCCATTTTACTGAAATCAGCATTGTTACCAACTTTCTTAATAGCGTTGAAAAAATCTTCAGTTTTGATTTTACCGTCTTGAACACCTTTAACAAGTTCTTCTAAAGACATCCCCATTTCCTTGGCAATTGCCGCCATACCTGCTGGGGTTTGTTCAAGCATAAGTTTAAAATCTTGCCACGCTACTTTTGGCTTCGCCGCCATCTGTGTAGCTTGTTGTGATAGTGTCTTCATGGCTTGTTTTGGATTTTCTGCCGCTGCTGCTAACCCACCAAAACCAGTTACAAGTTTATCAGTTTCTTTTATCCCTACTGCTGCTAACTGCGAATAGGTTTGTGCCATATCTGAAGCACTGTAAATAGTCTTGGTGGCATAATCTTGCATAACGCCCTTAGCTTGTGCGATTTCTTCCTTAGACTTACCAATCATTGACATGTTGCCTTCAAAAGTTTTCCAGGCTTTCGCTGAACTGTTTAATTCAGTTACCATTCCTCGTATTCCGTTAGAAATACCACTAATACCTGCCGTTATCCCAGCACTTACTAAATTAGCACCTAACACACTTTTAAATACTGAACCTGCCTTAGTTCCAGCACTTTCAAGTCCGTTTAAGGCACTTTTTAACCGTCCGATACCAGAGGTGGCACCCTTTTCGTTCAAGTCAACATCTATTTTAACTTTTCCTTCTGCCATATATTAACCTCCTTTCTTTTAAACTAATCATTGATAGGAAGTTCATATTGACGTTGTAGTTTTCGCATGTGCTCCTTATATTCAGAGCTATCATGTTTTGATGGTTTGTAAGACCTAATCTTTACAACTTCCATAAATTTAGTATTTTCTGGAAGTCCATTTAATAAGGCATTAAACTTTCTCCAATGCAATTTACCTTGCATTTCTATTAAATCAATATTGTATGCTTGCAAAAAAGAAGCAAAGATATAGTCTGAATCATATTTCAAACTATATAATTGCTCCTGTTCTTCTTCTGTTTCCTTAACTGGCATAGGGTTTCCAGCTAAATCATATTCTACTGAATTAAATTCCTCATTCTTGATATGCTCTTTTATTACTTCGTCTAAAAATAAAACTACGTCCTCAATCGAGTATTTCTCAAATGATTTTCCCGTTAGCATTATCATTGCAAAATGTGCTTTCTGATAATCTTCAAGATCACTAGAATTTAACATATCAAACAACCTAATTACATTATCAAAGCTAAGATTAAGCTTATAAACTTCACTACCAACAATTAATTCATCTTCTAATTTATAAGCTAAATTAAGCATGGTCGATATTTAGATACTTAATAAGCTTATCTGGAGAATAACTGTTACCTAATTCTTGAGTTATTCCACGTAACGTTTGAAATACTGCTAGTAACGTTGGCATACAAGATTTGTTATATAAGTTATAAACTTTCTCAAAAGTTTCTTCATCGAATAAATCAATCCACAATTCTTTAGCTAAATCATAGATTAATTTAATATCTTCAGTTGTTCCTTTTAGTTCATCGATTATATCTTTAACCTTACCTGCTTTTTCTTCTACGTTTGCTAGTTTAATAACATTTTCATCACTAGTCACAAACTTTAATTCAAATTCTCCAAAATCAACTGGAATTACATTTTCAAATTTCTTAATTACTACCATGCTTAAATCCTCCTAAATTATGCTACCGCTGTTTGTTTTGGCAATGATACCCACTTAATCGTACATTCAAAGTTTTCAAAGTCACTAGCGTCACCATCTCCAGCTTTAATCTTAGAAACAATTGCTACTGCTTCCCACGCTGTTTTTCCGTCTGAAGATACCACCTTGAACCATACTTTCCTATCATCACCAACTTTATATCTAAGGTCAGCGATTAGTTTTTGTGCTTCATCTTCTACATCGAAGTTCCCCTCAAATGAGAACCCAGCTTTTACTGATTTTACTGTTTCTTCTGGTGTACCGTCTCCGTCGTACCATGCTACATCGTCAGTATCTTCATCTGTTTCGTCATTTACTGTTTTAATATATTTTGCTAACAGTTTGTACTGTTCTTTTGTTGGTGCTGTTGTAGCGTTCGCCTTATCAAAAGGTGCTACAAAATGTTTTCTTAATGCGTTCTTTTGTCTAGCCATTTAATATATCTCCTTCAATTTCAATTTTTGCTACTATACGTAAAGTATAAATAAAATAATCTTGCTCATCACGTCCGTTAACTGCAGGCTTTCCAACCTCTAGTCCTAAGAAGCGATAAGTATTGTTTGCACTAGGTAATTGCAAATTAAATTCAGATAGTGCGGTGTGGATAGTCCACAATATAGAGTTAGCTTTTTGGTTGTCCATACACTTGATGGCAATTTCAAAAGGTAAACTAATTTCTTGTGTACCGTCCATAAATAACCGCTCTACCTTACCACCAGCAATTAAATTAACTACTAAATCATCTGATTCAATAAAATAATCTAATCTAGCTACTAATGGCAAATTTAAAGAATTAATATAATCACAAAGCACATCTTGAAAATCAATGTTATTAATCATCTTATTCCTAATCCTTTCTTAACTACTTCTTCCCAATTTCTCATGTTGCTGTTTGAAGCTTTTTCAGTCCACTTACTACCAGTTCCAGGGGTTGTATATTTTCTGAATCTAACAATTCCGTTTGTACCGAAAAACTGTGCTCTAGCATATACTGTTCCCCAAACGGCGCTACCATCATCAGCGTGACCAGTTGCTCTTAAAGTTCCTTTACCATCACTTGGCACATAGTTTTCACTGTCAATCACTATTTGATTAGCAACCATTGTTCTAGTATTTTTAATGTTCCCTGGACCGAACTTTCGCTCCATAGGCGATAAATCGTAAGATACTTTTAGTGACATCTAAATCACCGTTAACTCATAAGAGAACACTTTATTTCCAAAGTAATTCGTTTCAAAACTAATCACTTTGTAATCTCCGTGTTTATCTTTAATGTTAGCTTGTAACCAACTATCATCAACAACAACAACATTATTAAATTTAGGATAAATAAATAAGGTTCCCGATTTGTTCCTTGTGATATTTGTTAAGCTTTGTGTGTTTGTAGTCTTATCTATAGAACTTCTATCAAACCGAACAAATTTTATTTCAAACGGTTCTTTATATGTAATCTTCCCCCATTTGTCTTTCTCGCCTGCCAAACTTACAGTTACAGTATCAGTTAAAAGGCGCTTATCTATCATAGCAAACACCTCTATAACCGAACCCAACGCTTTTTAGTAAGTTCATCGTGTCTAATGCTAGATTATATTTACTAGCTTCAATTTTAGCTGGACTAGTTCCACTACTGCCATAATTAACAGTAGTTCTTCCAATACTCAAACTACCTAACGAATGTTTATCTTCAGCAGTAAGTATTCCAGTTTCATTCAAGTAGCGAATTTGATTAGCAATAGCAAGCTTTACTGCATGTTTTCTAGGTGGGAAATCATCTTCTAAATTGTTATTTTGATAGAAGTAGCTAGTGTATAAATCTACTGCCATTTCTGCCTTTATTTTTAATTCTGAAAATTCTTCAATCTCTGCAAAACCTAATTCTTTGTATTCTTCTAAAGTTAAATAACTCATTTTTTTAACCTCCTAAAAAGAGGCTGAATTACTCAACCTCTTTAGTTTCTTTTTTCTCTTCTGCTGGAGCAGGTGCTGGAGTTACTTCTTTAACTTCTTCTTTTGGTTCTTCTTTTACTTCTTCAAGATTAGTTAAAGCTCCCTCACCTAATGATTTTAAAATTTCTTCAGCACGTTTTACTGTGATATCTAGTTCTGTACCTTTAGGCACTTGTTCATAAGTATCTTTATCTGTAAAATCTACATTTACTAAGTATTTAACCATTATTATTTCCTCCTATTATGCTAACGGTGTAGCACTTGTAACTTTAATAATTGCTTTCTTGTTATCATCAAGAACGAATGTACCACCTTTAGCAGCAGCTTGAAGTTTAACACCGTCAAAATCTTCAGCTTCTACAGTTCTAGCAGTTTCAATTCCGATGAATGGAATTACAATTCCATCTGGAGAAAAGATTGCAACAACATTATTTTCAAAGTATTGTTCAGGCACTACAACTAATTCAATGTTTTTATATTTTAATAAACCGTTAGAATCTAAATTTATATTTGAACCTTTTGATTTGTTTGTTGAAGCCATATCAATAATAGCATTATAAACTTGAGCTCTTACATAACATTTAATCGGTGCGTTGATTTCAGTATTAACCACATAAACGTTAACTTGGTTAAATAGTTTCTGAATACTAGCTTCATCAAGTTTAGCAAGTTCTTTTGTTTCTCCTGCATTTGTTGATAAGAATTTTCCGATTCTCTTGTTAATCTCTCTAGTTTGAGCTTCTGAGTGTAATCTTAAACGGTCTGCTACTGCTGCGTTTAAATCGTTATTAACTGTGTAACGGTCAATTCCCTCATGGATTGCTAGTGAGTAATCATAGTTTACTTCTGTGTCTGTGTAGATTACTTCTTTTAATTCACCAAAACGGCTTCCTGTTCCTGTTCCTGCTCCGAATACTTTTGTTGAATCAGCATTGTAAGTTCCTACTACTACTGGCGTATTGTTAGTTTTAACCATGAAAGCCTTAGTGTTGTGTTGTACTCCATCTAATGTTTGAATTGGAGCTAAGGCTCCTGCAAATGCTTTTTGCACACCGAAAATTGTAGATAACACTTTAGTATATTGCGGTGTGTAAACTCTTACTGGTAAATTATTATTGTTTGTTGTCATATTTTAAAATTCCTTTCTTTATTTCGTATATTGGTCTATTACTGCTTGGAACGGGTCGACCCCTGCTGTTCCGTTCCCGTTAGGGTTACCTCCAACTGTAATCTGAGGTGTAGTTGGTTGTTGTTCCTGTTCAAATAAGAAAGGTTTACTTTCTTTCAATGAACTAACCACCTCATCAAGTTTAGGTTTCCCGTCTTCTCCTAACTCAACCTTATCTACATCGATAAGTTTCATTAGAACGTCGCTATCGTGTGCTTTAACATCTTTTAATGCTAATGCGATAGCATTTGTTTTATTGATTTGTGCCAACTTGATATCACTATCTACCTTGAATTGGTTGTATTCTTCCTGTAATTTCTCTAAAGCCTGTTTAGCTTCTGAATTAACATCATTACTTTTAGTTAACTCTTCAAGTTTATTTTTTTGTGATTCAAGTTGTTCTTTTAATGTGTCATTCTCAGCAGTTAGTTCTAACTTCACTTGTTGCTTTGCTTTCTCTAAACCTGCACCGTACGCTTGCATGATTTTATCGATTGCGTCCTTATCAACTACTCCTGCTTCGATTAACATATCTCGTTTTAAGCTCATAATTTAAGCTCCTTTCGTTTTACGTCCTGTAGACTGAATTTTTAGCACTTTAACACCGTGCAAGGCATAAAAAAATAAGCCTTTTAACGTCATACTCAGGACGAAAGATTAGTATTTTCTGATAACAACTGGATTCTTTTCTATAAGGTTCTTTCTACCAGCCTTTAAAGTATTTTCTCTTAACTTTAATTTAGCTTGTAGTTCGTTATCTTGTAATTCTTTAGCTAATCTTTGTTTATCTTTATTTATTTTTATTTCACGGTCAAAAGCTTTTAATCTTGCTTTATCGAGAGCGTTTTGTTTCGCTTGTTCCTCGGTTAGATTCTCTAAATACTCTGGCAATTGGGGTTTATAATTTACACCAACTACAAAAGGTGTCAGATAGTGTCCACAGTTGATTCCTAAGCAACCACCGGGGCTACCATATCCATAATCTGGTAAACTCAACACCCTTTCACCTTTTATAGTCCTTGCAACTCCTTTAGTTACTATTTGATGCTGCAATGGTGCACACAATTCTCTTGCACTAGACTTAGCACTGTAATAATAAGTGTCGATTCCTAAATCATCAGCGGGCCTTTCTCTCATTTCTCTATATACTCTGAAAGTTGTAGTCCGTATTACTGTTTGTGCATATCGCTCAACAGTCCACGTCCTACCTCCACTATCTTTAAATGCTGTGAACCCCCGTTGGTACATACTCATAACGGCTTCAGATAGTGCTTTTTCGTGAGTTTTTGTTCCACTTACTGCACTAGCTACTGCCTTTTCTAATGTATGCTTATAATTATTTTGTAGTGATCTTGGTAATGTAGTATTAATTAAATTATTAACCTCAAACATTGTTTGCTTAGCTAGTGAATCTAAACTATCTTGAACTAAATAATTAGGTTGTGCATTAGTTTTCAAAGCCTGTGCCAATTGTTGATAGCTGTCTTGATAAACTTTGTAACCCTCATTAGCAATTACATCACGGAAAACATCTTCAGCAACTCCGCTATATTTAGCTATAAGTTTTACATTTTCTTCTGTAATTAAATGCATATCGTTTAATTTTTCTAACTGCCATATATAAGGGTTATCTATTAAATCAGCCGTTCCACGTTTCTTTAATCGTCTGATTATATTAACCATAATATCCATTGTTAGTTCGTGATATAAACCTTCTACTTCTTTTGATTTTATCCAATAATTACCGTCATTATTCTTTAGCTCCATAGATTACCTCGTCTGTTTCATCTAGGTTCGGTTGCATTTCTTCATTGATTTCATTTAACATCTTGCTAGCTTCTTCATCAGTCACCCCTAATACTTTAGAAATGGCATATTGCTTACTAACAATTCCACTTGCTAAGGCTTTAACCCAATAATCAAGCTCTGCATTTCTATCTGTGAATACTCCATCATCAAGGTTAACTGATATATCTTCAAGCTTAGGTATTTCACCTTGATATATTCCATGTGCCTTACCTAACTCACAAATAGATACTACTAGTTCTTTGATTGAATGTTCTACTAGTGACACAATACTATTTCTTAATTGGAACGTGTCAGAGTTCTCACTAACAACTTCTGTTGCTGTCTTCATCGTTTTTCCGTCAAAACTAAACATTCCACCGCTAACACCTACTTGCATTTCAAACATTGCTAAGCCTTTGTTAATAGCTTTGATATAATCATCTGCTCTGATTGGTGTAGTTAAATCAACGATTTTACTTTCGTCAAGTCCACCACCTATTTGAACATAAACATTTTGATCAGTTTCAAATCTTCGTCTAGTTGTAAATTCACTACCTGACATAACAGTCATAGTTGTTAATCCCTCTGGAACTGCAACTCTACGTTGTCCCATCTTAATTTCCCACATAAACTCATCATAAGTTCTATTAATAAAATCAATTGTTGTTTTCGCATTGTCAAATATCGATAACCCCAACGGACTATTAATATCTTTATTGTTCATTCCTGGAGTTTTCAAGTAAGTAAATAACGGTCTAGTCAGTCCTTTAATCACTATGCTTTCCTCTAGGTCTTCATATAGTTCACTCAATAACACTTGACTACCAATTGTGCTTGAATTGTTTGACTTGTAAAGCTCATTTGTAATTGTTAAATCTTCATCGTTCCATTCGTGGAATTCAACTAATGTGTAATAAATATTTGTCTTACCTTGACTTTTAACAGTCTTAGTAATGATTGCTGCACTACTTACATCTTGCATGTTGCTTTGTAATGGTAAAAATACTGGTGCTTGAATAAATGCTACCTTAATTGTTTTACCATCAAAATATGGCCTCATTGCCATCCCACCCAAAGCCAAACAACTTTCAAGATATCTTTCAAAGTTTTTGTTAAATCTATCATTTAGCAAAACATCATTAACAAATTGATTAATCGTTTCATTATTCACCGTTATTTCAGCTTGTTCATTATAAACCAAACTAGCTATCTTCTTACAAGCTGTTCTTGCTAATGGTAAATGATTAAATTTTCTTGTTCGTTGCTCCCCGTCTGTATTTAGATAGGTTACATCGTTAAACTTACTTTGAAAGTATCTCAAATTGTTCTGAATCCTGTTGTATTCTTCCGAAGACACAACAATTTTCGGATGGTCTAATATGCTTGTTAAACTTCCTTGCATTGTATATTTGCTCCTTTTGAAAAAATCTTTAATAATTTGTATAATTTTCATTTTTATACTCCTACACTTTTAATCCTAATAGTTTTGAGTTGTCTAAAATAAAATACTTAAATTCGTCGACGGTGTGATCGTCCTCTTTAATTACTTTTGGTTCTGGTGTCTTGATAGTTTTTTCATCATATCTGTACATTTTATGTTCTTCAATGAATATCTTGTTATTTTCATTATTCAAATAAAAAAACCTACCTTGAGCAAGTAAACTTGTTACCATATCAATCATGGTCTGATTCTTTTTTTTGGCCACGGGTACCCACCTAATACCAAAATCTTTATAATACTGATTTCTTAACGCTCCCTCAGCACTATCTATAGTTAATCTAATAATAGGTACATTGTATTTTTCCTGTACTCCAGTAATGAAACCATTAATCATAATCGTTAAATCACTGGGTGCAGCTTTAACACTTCTACCTGCTGGAGAATAATAAAAAGTATCTAATAAGATTACATTTCCTTTAGCAGTGATACCGTAAGCACCGCAAGCCGTGGCGCTTTGTTGGTGTCCTGTATCTAGAGCATAAGATATTCCTATGATTTTATCATCACTAGGTAATTCATCTAAAAGATGAAAGCAAGCCATGTTATAGACGTTATTACCTAATCCAACTGGCTCTCCTAAATAAATATAGCGATAATAATCAAAGTCATTTTCTTTAATTCGGTTAATATCAGCTAACATTTGTTCAGTAACAAAACCTAATTCATCGTTTAAATAATTTGATTCATGAACCAAATAACCCTCAACTGTTTTCATTTCTTCGCTCCACTCGTTAATCCAATCATACGGGTTTCTAGGTGGATTATAACTCCAAAAGAACTGTACAAACGGTATTAATTTATGTTTTTGTCGCATGAAAGTAATGTTTGTCTGGTCAAATTCTTCTTTGCTGTCAAACTCCGCTGATTCTTCATACCAAACCGCTATGATATTGTTAATATCATTCGATTTTAACTTTTGAAAGTCATCAGCACCGTAAAAGTAAAAACTTGAACCTGTAGCTTTGTGAATAATTTTAAACGGTGATACTGTGCTTTTGAATGAATCAGTTAAGCCATATAAATTAATGGCCCAATTAATCTTATTAAAGACACTATCACGAATTGTATTCGCTACTTTCCTGATTACTACAACATTAGCTTTCTCACCTTTAGCTATCATTTTAGCCATATCATTAACCAGTTTTAAAGCTACTACCGAAGACTTGAAACTATTCCTACCACCTTTTAACACGTTATAAGGTACTTTCGAACACCATACTGACTTAAAATGAGGGTTGACGTTCTTTTGAACATAAAATACTTTATTCATCTTCCCACCTATCCACAATTACAATATTTTCACTAGGTGCTACCTCATTATCTTTTAACAATGATTGAGTTTCAGCTTTAATCTTAGCTTCTACCACAGGGTTAAATTTACGCCATTGTTCAGGTTTACGATTTTTAAGCCAAAAAATAATAGCACTAGTTTCTGGAAGTGCTACTTTCTTGATTCTCTTAACCCGTTTCTTCTGTTTCCCGTCAATTTCTTCAATGATAGTTTCTGTTTCTTCGTATTCAAAACCAATTGCACGTTTTAAAAGTGCATTCTCAACTTCAAAATCTACTGGAGCCTTTCCCCTTTTTAGGGAGTCTGAAATAGCTGGATACTTTTTTTTCCACTCTTTCAAAGTAGAAAGTCCAACTGCCATATTCTTAGCTATCTGTTCATCAGTAAGTCCTTGACGTGCCCAACCCTCAATCATTAATAAGTTATCTTGTTCTAACCACTCTTGGTACTTACCTCTAGCGATATTATTCACCTCCCAACAATTTAGCAAGTTCTCTAGCAATCTTACACATCATTACAGGAGGAACACTCATTCCCATAAACCAAACAGGCGGTTTATTCTTGAATTTATAATCTTGAGGAAATGAACTAATTAATTTCAATTCATTCTCAGTTGCAAATAACTTATCTTCAAATTTGATTGGTAGATATCCACTAGTTAAAATAGTGTTAGGTACATTTTCATCACTAAACAAAACAGTATTAAAGAATGAGCCTTTTCCTCTAAGTCTAATACAAGCTTTTTCTAGGTTAGTTTCACCTTTTTTAGCATACGCTAATAGTTCACCTGCTACACCTTTGACTTCTTCACCTTTACCCTTTTCTCTAACTTCTTTAAATTTTATAGGTTTCTCATTAAAATTCAATTGTAATTCAGGCAAGTTCAGATCCTTTCTTCTACAGATGAAAAATACACGCTCTCTTTTCTGAGGTACGCCCATAGTTGAAGCATTTAACAAGAATAATTGCACATCATAACCGATTTTATTTAGTTCTTCAATGATTTTCTTTGAATAAGCTCTACCACTTCCGATTATCATTCCTTTAACATTTTCAGCTATTGCAATTTTAGGTTTCAACTTACCAACAAGTTTTATCCAGTCAAAGAATAAATCATCTAATCTTTGTTCAGCTTGTCCCTCAGCAAATACTTTCTTTTTGCCCCAGTCTTTCTCACGGTTTCCCGCTAGTGAAAAACTTGAACAAGGTGGGCTTCCCTCTAAAACATCAAGATTATATAGTTCTTCTGGGTATTCATCTCTAGCTAAAAAGGCTCTTATATCTTCGTTGTATAAATATTTAGGGTTGTGATTAAGTTGGTAGACTTCAGCAACTTTAGGGTCTATTTCTACACCGCCTAAATGTTCAAAACCTGCAAGCTTAAACCCCATAGTAGAACCACCACCACAAATAAAGGTACCGAAAACTTTTAAACCGTTCTTTTTTTGATAATCTTTAAAACTCCAGTTATACATCGAGCACCTCTAACAAGGCCAACCTTTTATCCTCGTTAATTTCATGTAACTTCTCAACAACCATTTGATATTCATCATAACCAAATTCAACTTTTAACATAACTTTATCTTCAAGCTCTGACAGTTCAATTTCTTTATTTAATTCACTTGTTTCTTCTTCAAATACTTGTTCGAACTTTTCAAAATCAAAATTAGTCATATCAAATTCAATTTTATTTAACTCTTGTTCTAAGATTCCTAAGTCAAAACCAGTATTCATAGTAAGTTTATTGTGAACTAAAATATATTCACGCTTTTGTTCCTCAGTTAAATGTTCTAATTTAATAACTGGTACTTCTTCCACACCTAACCTTTTAAGAGCAAGGTAACGTCCGTGACCCTCAATAATCACATTATTCTCATCAATCGCTATCGGGTCATTATTTCCATATCTTTCAATAGAAGTCACTATTTGTTCTATTTGCTCATCAGTATGAATTTTAGCGTTGTATTCATATTCTTTTATATCATTAATGTTAATATTTACTATTTGCATATCTTCCTCCTTAATAAAATAAAAAAGCACCTGCGAACAGGTACTTTTTAAATTGCTGATAAAATACTTTTACTTAAAAGAGAACTTTGTAAAAATATCACTCTATCATAATAGCACATTAATTATTATCTTTGGTAATATTATATTATAAAATATAATAAAATATTATAAAATATAATAAAATATTATCTAGTATTAGGTATTCTGATTGCACTTAATGCTTGTGCATGTAATTTATTTCTAGTATTTTGTGGTAGTTCCATTTTCTCCTCGATAATATCCCAATTGAGGCGTTCTATATATCTAAGAGTTAACAGAAGTTGTAACTTTGGATTCTTCACCTGATTAACAACCTCTAACACTTCTTTCTTAAGTTCTACTGCTTTAAGGCACGTGTCAATAATATCTTGTTTATACCTATCAGTCTTATCAATCAAAGCTTCCCAACTATCCTTATTACCGCCTTTGATTTGTTCTTTACGATAATCAATAGCCTTGACACCCTGTTTACGTTGTTCTTCAGCTTTCAAACTACGTTGCAAACTATCTATTCTATCTTCATACCACCAAATACGCTCTAAATATCTTCTTTTATCATTTCCAACACGTTTTTTAATCTTCATCTTTCGTTAACTCCTTTAATAAAGTTGCTAAAATGTGCATCGCCATAACTAACACTATCATTAAAACAATAGCACATATACTCCAAAATAACCCCGTTACAATTGATGGCAGCATTGCTATTCCTCCTTTGCACTCCAGTAAAAATAATCAATGTTATTAACATCATTAGCTTCAACGGTTAAATCTTCACCGTTATTATACTTAATTGTTAAATCATATATCATAATTCAATCCCCATTAGCAAAGCACCTCGATTATTTCTTCTCTGAACTCTTCAATGAATTGTTCTGCTATTTCTTCTGATTTAAAATAAGGTAGTTTAGAGAATGCATTTTCATACCAACAACTTTTTACAAAAAGTTTATATTCATCACAATCACACGATACACTATATTTATATTCATCAAAATCTCTCCAATTCGGCGTCCATCCTCCATTATGTTCCTCTGCCCATTTATGTAATTTAAACAGTAATATAAGTTCTTTGTCGTGTTGTTCAGCTTGTTCTCTAGTTTTGAAAATTAAACCACGTTTATAACAACCTTCCTTATAAGGTGTACTAAAATTTTCTAAACGGTCAACAATACCATATATACCAGTAGTATAACAATCGTCTACATCCTCTGGCACTTCCACTTCATAAGGCTTCTTCTCCACCTCTTTTTCCAGTTTTACTTTTAAATCTTTAATTTGTTGTTCTAATTGTTCAATCTGTTGTTTTAATTCTTCATTAATCATCCTCAACCACTCCTAACTTATTTAATTCTTCAACCATTCCATCTCTAATTCCTTTTAAAATATCTAATACTTTCTCCATTTGCTCATCAAAAAGTATAGCTTTATAATTGAAACAATACATAGGAACACATTTTTCTATTCCTATTTTTTTAATTACCTAGTTAATCTTATGTAATTCATCTATTAATTCATTAGCTTCTTTTAATTCTTCATAGTTCATTAATTAATCCTCCAACAATTCCTTATTTTCGTAAATGTTACCAACTACACATGCTGATTCATTATTTGCTTCTAATGATAAATATATGCAATCAATATGTTTTTCACTTTCAATTACAAAACCTTTAAAAGATTTGTATTTCACTTCAAAATGCTTTTCTAATATCTCAACAATATCTCCTAAATGTATTTCTACACCGTTTTTATCTTTTAATCCTGTATTTTCCATGAATTCAACATCTTCAAAACCAATGTATCTATACATGTTACAACTTTCATCGTAAACCACAACTACTTTAGTATCAAAATTAATTGATTCTACTTCTAATACTTTGTTCAAATACTTAATATATACTTTAGGTTGTTTCATAACTTATTCCTCCGTAACCCCTAGCTCATTTAATTCTTTAATTATTTCTTCTTTAATTTCTTTTAGAACATTTATAAATTTTTGTTGATGTTTTTCTCCAAAACAACTTGTATCGTGTTCAGTTTCAATTTCAACATAGTTATAATCTACAATATCTTCTATCATCATATCGATTTTTTTTGTTTCATTTAATAAATTAATCGCGTTTTCTAATTCTTTATAGTTCATCTTCTTTTACCTCGTCATAAACAAAATATTCAATCATATCTACGTTGATCACTTCTCGCCCTAAATCAACAAACTTACTGTTACGGAATCCGTGACAATAGGCGAATATTTCATTTAAGTCATTACCATTAATTGCCATTGTTAAATCTTCGCCACTTTTAAATTTTATTGTCAAATTATTTTTTTTATATTTTTTATTCATTTTTATCCTCCCCAATATACAATAACGCCATTAACTGGCAATCTTTATTCCTACTATCATATTCATAACCTGGATATTCATATTCACCAATCTTAACGATTCTAACATCAATAATATATTCACTTTCTAGCAACATTGAGTCAATAAAAGTATTAATTTCATCTACTAAAATATCACTACTTTCTTCAATCTTCGCTATATATTTCAAATTTCTCATTTAAAACTCCAACCTTTCTAAGTTTTTTTGAAATACCTCTAAAATTTCAATAAGCCTTTCCTTTTCTTGCTCAGTTTCAATTCTAATTCCTAAGTTATTGTTGTATTCTAATTGTTTAAGAGAAAAAGAAATTGTGTAACCTTTATATTCAATAAATAGGTTATCTATATCTTTAAAATTAGCTATTTTTAATTTCATTGTTAACCTCCTATATCTTTTTAACCTTGCTACATTTTCTACAGTAATAATAATCACAGAAATTATGTTCATAAGGTATCCAAACCCACTCATGTTTACAAAATAATTTTTCAATAAATCTAAATCTCAAAAGGTTGTCCCCCTTTAATCTCTTGTTGTTGCTTAAATAGTTGTAACTCTCTTATCCTATCTTTTTGTTGTTCTATCAAACGTTGTTTTCTAATATTTTCATTTGCCAACTTTTCGATATTATCACTAGCAATATATGTTCCAACCACTAATCCAACAGTAAACATTATTAGCAGCATTCCTAACGTTATTAAAAACAACGGTAAATTAAACTCCTTTTTGAAACCTTTCATAAGTCTTTAACACCTCACTTTTAATAAATTGTTCTACATTTAAACTTAATTCAGTTTCTAACGTTTCAATAAGCATTTCTCTAGTGTAATATTTACCTAATTTAAAATCTGTCATATTATCAAGGAATTTGCTTATAAAATCCATAACTCTCTTTTGTCCAAAATTATAATCATTTCTCAATGTGTACATTAGTATTAAAATTGACTGGATGAACACATCCTGTCTTTCTTTTGCAATGTAATTTGCCATCTTGTGACGTTCCATTTCACGTCTTACTCTTTGTTGCTTGTTCATTTTTCTTCCTCCGTTAAAAATATCGTAACACGCTTTAAAGTTGTTCTTATGAGTTTTCATAATAATTTTCATGTTACTATATATATTATATATATAGTATTTTCTTTAATATTTATATATATAATATATAACTACTACTATATAAAGATTTGAGAAAATATCGTAACATCGTAACATACCTCTTGAAAAACCACTTGTACCAATATTCTAAAGGTGTTACTATATTTAAAAACAATATCGTAACATCGTAACAATATCGTAACACCTATTTTTTTACATAAGTTTTAACAATCATACCGTCAACACGTCTATTTTTTGTTGTCAGATTAAAAAAGTTATTTACTTTTCTAGTGAAAGCATTAATAGGTATATTTTCATAGCCCTCACGCATGCAATATTCCATATACTCCGAATAAATTTTACCTGACATTTCATTAACGATTAAATCAGCATTCAACGTTTCTAAATACTCGCTTACAGGGTCAATCTCGTTTTTATATTCTTCAAATTCACGGTTAGTATATTCACTTTCAGTAAATTTCCTGTTCTTTAAAACTCGTTTAAGTCCAGCAAGCCCCAGATTGATTAAATATTCCATACTTTCCTCGGTTATTAAATCATCAATAATAAACGGCTTATAGTCAGGACTACTACTATCAAAGTAAGCTTTAAAAGGCACAATAACCAACCTACTTAATACCGCAGGTGCGTCATCTCCATCACCTAATTTAGGAATGTTATTTGCACTATAAATCAACTTACAGTAAGGAGTGAATTCAAATTTATCACGCCCTTTTTGTTCAGCTGTGATTTTTTCACCAGATACAATTTTCTTGAATTGTTCAGTATCATATAGTTTTTTATTTGAGATATCATCACCAATATTAGCTAACTTGTTAACCATCATTGCTGTTGAAAATCTATCATTTAAATGTTTAATATCTAATACTGAAGTGTTTTTACTTCCTAATAATTCTTTTAAAATATTAAGAAATGTACTCTTCCCGTTTTGCTTCTGTCCTGTTAAAATAAAAGCTTTCCTCAACTCATTACGCCTGTAGAATGTGTAACCAATCATTTCCTCAATTAACATTCTGATTTCTTTGTTATTAATAGCTAAGTTGTTTAAAATTTCATCAGTTAAACTCGCATAACTTTTAGGGTTGTAATTCCAGTTAATTTTATTAGTGATAATAATATCGGGTGTAAAACTAATAAATTCATCAGTTTTAATGTTATATAAGCCATTTTTAAAAGCTATATAGTTATAATCACGTAACTGATATTCTTGTTCTACTAATAGTTCTAACATTGCCAGCGCTTCTCTACGTTGTCCAATTGTGAAATTCGGCATATACTTTGAAATAGTACGTTCTAGCTCTATATTTCCATATTCATATATTCCGTCCTTATAAACATGTAAATTACCATTTATTCGCTTAATGTTATGATTACTAATTAAGAATTTACAGAACTTGTGATAGTTAAATTTTCCTTCTTTGTAAAATATCTCTTCAGAAAAGGCATCGTCTCTTAAGATCACATCAACTTCATTTTCTGATAAAGGTTCATCTAGTATAAAATCATTGATTAATCTTATTGTTTCCCTAACTTCTTCTTTCTCAAAATCATAACTTTGAAGCGTTAAGATATACTTAAATAGCGTGCTATTCCTTCCGCTTCCCTCATGCAAATTCCCAAAATCGTAACTACTTTTAATAGGTCTTAAATATTTAGGTAATGAATCGTAAGTATCGCTGTCCCACTCAACAAACCTTTCAGCACCATCTTTTTTAAGCACTTGATAAGAATTGTTTAAACCTACTTTAATATCAGCTTTAATTCCTATCGCTAAATTAACGTTAGTATAATTTTTTGTAACACCTTTGTTTTTGAAAACAAAATGCTTTCCTCTTGAAGTTTGATAAACTTTACAATTAAGTTGCTTTTCTTCAACAAGGTTCATTAGTTTTTCAGAACTTTCTTCATCGTCTACATCGATAAGAATTACATCGTCCCTAAGTACACCACCGTATGATTTTAGTTTCTTTACTTCTTCAAGTGTTCGGAGTTCTTCACCGTTTTTAAATTTATCAAGCGAGCTTTTACCATTCGTTTTGACGTATCCTCTATAAAGTGACTCCATACTTTTTAACCCTCCTAATCGCTTCTGAAATGTACCAATTTTCATCATAGTACTTAAATTGATTAGATACATCAAAAGAAAATACACCCTTAATAGGTCGACCGTACCAATTTGCGAAAACTCTATAATCTGGCTTTGCTAGTATTTGAAATTCACGTTCTTCTTTACAATTATTAATAGTTTTTGCTATTTTCTCACCAGACGTCAAATAAGCACGCATAGAGCGTTTTATTATACTTTCGGTATAATTGCCCTCCGAACACTCTTTAAGCTCCCCTACGGCCTTTATTTCGTCCCCTATAAGCAAATAATTGTTAACATCTTTCTGATAAATTTTATCGTAACAAGTAAATGTTAGATTATACCTTGTTAAATCTTCGAATTTTTCGCAAATTCGATCTATTGTGTCGAAGTCGTCATATTCAATAATAATTCCATCAGTATTAGTTTGAATTAGTTTAATATGAGGTTCTAACATTTCAATCAATAATGTGATTAATAGTTGTCCGTTAACACAAATAGTATTGCTTGCTCTAGGATTGTAAAGATCACTAAATTTATTCTTAAAGTTACCTACGATACTATTATCAGCTAGTTTGTAAGGTAGTCTTTCAGGTTTACCTTTTAATTTTAGGTTCTGTTCGTGAATATATTTAGCACGTGAGATTTTCTTAATATTAAAATAACCTAACCTATTTAACATCGTAGGATAAAAGGCTTCAATATCGATTACTAAAACAGGTTTACTGCTGCAGTAAGATTTCCTTGCACCATGGCAACCACCGTAACCGTAAGTATGTTCAACACCTGCTATCATAGTTTTGTACTTTTGCGAATAGTTATTATTATTCATAAAAAAGTTTCTAACGTGTGAGTATTTGAATAATATATCTAATTTCATAAAATCAAACTCATCTTTGTAACAAGGTGTGCCACCTATTGCATAAGCAGTAATACTAGCAATGCTTGAGTTTATTAAATATTTAGGTAGTTTAAATTCATTGATTAACGCCATTTTACACTTGTAAGTATCGATATTTTCAAAGAACGTTTCAACTACTGCTTCAAGCTCCGTCTTTACGTTGTAACTATTCATTTTATACTGTATTGAATACTTATCTTTACAATCATAAACTGTAACTACATTCTTTAAATGGTCAGCTTGGTCGTACGTTATCCATATTTCCTTTTTATTTCTTTTGATAAACTTATCTAAATCATCATTGTTATCTATGATTAAATTCTTTTTAGTATTAAAATCAGCAATGTGAAGATCACTGTTTTTAATGTAATAAAATATCATTGTTTACCTCCGTGGAGGTCGAGGGCGGTTAACCCTCGAATACCTCTAAAATTTTATAAGTTTTAAAACCTTTTTTGTTCTCACCATATTCAAGTGAATATTCTAGTGAGTTTTCTTCAGCAAATTCTTTAATTTCATCAATTAAGTTTGCGTACTGTGCGAATGATTCAAATGATACTTCAATTTCTCCATCAGATAACTTTTCAAGCAATGGCTTAATAATGGCCAGTTTTTGTCCTTTATCCACTAGTTGGTATTGGAAAATTTTGTTATTTTCATAATCTCCACTTAAAATTGTGTACCAAATTTTAACCATCGGTTTATCGCTCTTACTCATAGTAAGTTCAAGTTCTGATATTGCCACCTCATAAGTACCTGGGGGGACTTCTTCGAATTCTCCACCGTTTTCAATTGCCTTTTGAGTGTCCTCTTTTAATCCCTCTAAATCTACTTCTCTGTCATATTTGCTAAAATCGATTGCCATTGTTCTTATTCTCCTCTGCGTCTTCTTCTAGTTTTAGTTTCTGTTTTTTCTAATTCTACTTCTTCTGTGAACGGGTTAACTACTTCATTTCCATCATCGTCTGTTACTACAAATAATTCTTCTTCAGCTGGTTTAGTCTTACGTCTTCGTTTTGGTTTCTCCTCCACTACTACCTCAGTTTCTACAGTATCTGGAATTGAAGTGTCTGGCGGTGTAGTTTCTTTCACTTCTTTAACCTCTTTACTTTTAACCCCGTCTTGTGCTTCGATAAGCGCTTCTTTAAACTCATTCATATCTAGGTCGATTAAATCACGTTTAAAATTAAATCTACCTCCACCAAATGCATTATTTACTTTCTTCAGTTGTAATTTACGTTTACCCTCTTCATCAATAAACGCTCTAACTGTTAAATCTACAGTACCACTTAATACGTTAGCTGTTTTATCATCAATGTTAGGCGTAAAGATCGTTCTAGTATTTCCGTTTCTAAGTTTAACTTCTTCACGTTTTTCTTTTGAGATATAAACTATTTGATAACCTAAGCTTTTTAATCGCTTCATAGCAGTATTAAATTCACTGCTTACCATTTGCCAACCTTTACCAAATCCACCATCAGATTCATGTTCCCAATTGTACTTATCAAAAATGTATAATCTACATAAATCTCTTAAATCTTCTACTAAGTCAATAGCTATTGTTTTAAAAGTATTCTCTTGAGTTTCTAAACTGTCGATTACTTCCAGGAATGATTCCCAACCGAATTTAGTTTTAATTAAACGTCCCTCTTGTTTCTTCTCATTTCTAATTAGTACAAACGGGCTTTCTGTATTGTCAGTATTTCCATCTGTATTGATGAATAATAGGTCCTCAAATTTATCTACGAAAGTTGATTTTCCAACATAGCTATCAGCATAAATCCATAAGTCTGGCTTTGTGTCAATAACCTTTTCACGTTTTTTATTTTCTGGTAATTTAAACATATAATTTTCTCCTCTACAATATTCACAATGTGGATTATTACATTTTGGAAATAACCCCTTAAAATCTGTATTTTCTATTTTTTCAATAATTTTGAAAAACTCATTTACTTTTGTTTCATCATATTCAACATATTTAATAAATGGTTGTTCTAAACTTGCTACAATTCTTTTTCTGAAGCCGTGCAAGTCTTCTGTTTTCTTTTGCTTAATAAAAGTTTTTGGTATAAAGATATAACCTAAGCTTTTTACTGGTTTATTAAAGATTTTTTCATAGTAGTATTTATAAATATGCAACTGCCTTGAATTTAAGTAATTTTCAACGTTATTTGAGTATTTAAAATCAAATATACTCACACTACCGTCTTTATTGTGGATAACTAAATCGATAAACCCTAAGAAGTTATCTGTTGCTATTTCAACCTCGTATTCACAATTAAAGGCATTTAATTTTCTGATTACACGGTCAACTTGCACGTTCATTTTAATTAATTCATTAACATGAAGATCAGTTATTTTTGGGAAGTTATCAAGATATAATTTTTCAAAGTCCTTTCCCTCGATTCCACCGTGAACCGCACTACCAATTATTAACGGGTTATTAGCTTCAAGGTTAGGTATCGTATCTATTTCAAAAATATACTTAAATTGAAAAGCATACTTGCATTGTTCAAATAATGATACTCTTGAGTAACTATAGCGCATGAATTTTAGCTATAAAGTCATTCATTTCTTTTAATTTAGAATTGATTAACTTATCTTTCAGTTCTTTTTTTCTAAGTATAATTTCTGAACCGCTAATTTTATCTATTAAGAAATTGTTAGGTTCATAGTTTGAAGTATCATATTCAATAAATACTGCTAGTTGGATACCGTATTTAGTTAATACTGTTACAATATCTCCAGCTCTTAAACCTATAATATCAGTGTAAAAAATGTAAAATTTATCTGTATAATCTCCGTAACCTTTTTGGATCTGTACTTTTGCTTTATTCATTCCATAACTCCTCTATTAATTTTTTAAATTTCTCAAAACCACTAGGATAAAGCACCATGGCAATTCCTCCAGCGTTTTTTATTTCTTCGATTTTCTTCAGTTGTAATTTGCTAGGCTTTCCCGTTTCACGTTTTACCTCAATACCTAAAAAGTAACCATTGCAGCAAATTAATAAATCGGGTGTGCCTTTTATTCCAAAATACTCAGGGTTATATTTAAGGAAATAACAACCTTTTTCTTTTAAGAATTTCTTTATTTTGTTTTCAAATGCTTTCTCACTCATCATTTTTCATCACTCCATCCAACCAGCCATGCTGGGTTAACATTGTATAATTTAGCTAGTTTTTCAACCATATCTAACTTTGGTAAACGGTGGTTATTTTCAAATAGTGATAATGAATTTTGGTCTATAAAAACCAGTTTACAAACTTCATTTTGTGTTAACCCTCTAGCTTTTCTTGCTTCTTTTAATCTGTTAATCATTTTAGTGTGATTCTCAAACTTTCAGAGCGTCTTGTAACTTTTGGATAATCCTCTAATAGTTCCGCATACGCTACTGGTTCTTTCTTTTGAAATTCTTTTAAGTCAATAGATACACTTTCACTAGGGTTTGTTACCATAACTTTAATAAAATCATTGTCGATTGATTTTATTTCAGCTTCTAGCATGGCATCTAATAGCTTACCTTTAACTGCTTTCGATATTTCATCTAAATATTTTCGTTTATTCTCTATATCTCTTACTTGGTTAAATAAATCTAGGTTACGTTCTTGAAATTCTTGTATTGAATAGCTCATTGGTATAATCTTCTCCTCTTTCTAATGCTTTATAAATATCTTCTTCAATCGAATTTTGAACAACTAACTTGTAATAGAAGCAAGGTTTCTCCTGTCCTATCCTGTGAATCCTTTTAATGCTTTGCATGTAGTCCTCACATTTTTCAGTTGGTGAATAAAAGATCAGGTGATTTGCCTTTTGCATGTTGTGTCCTTTTGCTCCTGCTTGATATTGCATAAGCGTGATGGAATTATCAGCATTGTTATAGTTTTCTTTATCAACCAATTCTCCGTTAACATAAGAAATTGGTCTATCTTTTGGAATACAACTTTTAATCGCTTCTTTTTCATGATTGAAATTGTAAAATATGATTAATCTTCCCTCAGTTGAGTTGATTATATCTTTTAATTTTTCTTTCTTATTCTCGTTATGTATGCTTGCCAGTTGCCTTAAAAATAACCTTTCTTTTAGTTGAGTATCTCCAACATATTCAACTTCTCCAAATAGCTTACTTTTAAATTCAACTACAGCATGTTTCTCAAATTCCTTATAATGTTTATCGTTTTTAACTTTCATTTCAATAAAATTTTGTTTTGGTAGGTCAAAAACTTCTTCTGTCTTCATGAATACACATCCGTATTCCCTCATTTTACGTTTCAACCTATCTACGTTTTTATAAGGTTCATTTTTATTAATTTGATAAAATGTTCTCCCGAACCTTTTCAGTAAAGTTCTATTTAAGAATTGGTCGTAAAATTTATTTTCTTTGATTTCCCAACCTAATAAATTAAGTTGTGTCCAAAGTTTCTCATACTTACCACTAGTTGGAGTACCAGATAATAAGATCAGATTTTTAAATTTTAATTTCTGTACTGTTTTTGATATGTTAGTTTTACTATTTCCTAATACTGAACTTTCATCGATTATTAGTGTAAAGTTTTCTAGTTTCAAAAGTTCCTTGTAATTCTCACGATATGTTTTCTCATAGTTAATTACTGCTACTTTTTTACCAGTATATTTTAGATAGTTTTGTAATATTTTTACGTTAGTAATAGCAAATACTTTATTTTCGTAAAACTGTTCAAAATGTTCGCTCCAGTCACTAACCTTGGAATTTTGGCAAATAACCAGTATTACATCATTCTTGTATAGTTTAGCTTGCTCACTAGCTACGAATGTTTTACCTAATCCGTTAACCCATATCTAAGTAATAAGCTACTTTGTTTCTTCCTTTAGCAGCTTTTATCGCCCTTTCTTGGTGTGGGTGCAATTTTACTTTAGACATTAAAATCACCTCTTTTCATTTTTAGAGATAAAAGTTTGTTTCGAATTCTTCTTTCGGATATTTTAGAAACAATAAATTTTTCGGGTTTAAAATCAGTTTTTACATATTGTTCAAATACAGCCAACTGTAGTCCGTTGCTAATTACCAACACCGCATCACCTTTTAAGAGGTCATTGTAATCTGTGAAAAAGTAATAACTGGAAAGGCTTGTTTCTCCAAAGAAACCTTTGATTCTAACTTCTGCTACTCTCATTATTTGCTCCACCTCTTTTCGTATTGTTGGTGTAGTTTAATAATCATTGTTCAATATTTCTATCGTTTTACGCATATACTTCAGTTTTAATTCCATAACTTTAAGTTTTATTAAGTCTTTCTTTTTCTCACTCTCTATAAATATTTCATTTGAAGTTATTGAATCGATCCCCTCAATAAGTAAAATGTTAATTGTAGATTCTAATTTATCCTCTGAAACGTTTAAAGAATCTAAAAGTTCTAAAATATCTTTATCTATTGTTACTTGCATTGTTTGTTCTCCTTGTTGTTAAAAGTATTAGTTTGTACTTCCAAACCCACCATTTCTAGTATCGTTTTTAAGGCGTACACCGTGCGTTACTGGTAATACTTTGTTAAAAATTCCCTGGGCAATTCTAGTGCCTTTTTCAATCATGATATGTTTGTTGGTTAGGTTGGTAAACTCAATCATAATGTGTCCCTCATTCTTAGGGTTGTTATAATAATCAGCGTCTACAATTCCTACGCCGTTACTCATGATTAACCCTAAATTTACTGGTATGCTACTTCTAGCGAATATTTGTAAATATTCATCATGCTGCATAAAGGCTTTAACTCCAGTAGGTACTAATGTTGCTCTACCTTTAAATCTGAAAGCTGGAATTGTAATATCAGCACTAGCTATAAAATCAACCCCTGCACTATGAATTGTGGCTTTGATTGGTAATTCACCGTTCATTCCCTCAATTAATTCAAAACCTCGCATTTTTTGGTCTCCTTTCAATCTGTTTAAATCTATATCCAAAGCCTTAGCAATTTTAATAATTTCATCTAGTTTAATACTTTTGTTATTTCCATATTTCAAAGCGTACACTTTTGAATTGGTAACACCACTTAATTTAACAAGTTCTTCATTACTCATTTTTAGGTGTACCATTCTTGTAAATACCATCTTTTTGAAATCTTCTATTGCTATGTTTTGTTTCTTCTTACTCACTTTCCAAATCATCCTCATCACCATCTGGGAAAGCATAGGCTCCTCTTTCATCAAATCCATAAAACGGAATAGCTATCGAAGCCATAAGTCCAGATATAATCCTTTCCCACTCAATATTGCTAACTATTAGCAAACATACTGCTACAACAATACATGTCCAGTAATAAGTGTTGAATTTTCGTTTTCTCATTTTATCCACTTTGTTCACCTCTAATTACTTTTAATTTATCTGGATGCTTAGTGAAAAACTTACTTAGAAATTTTTCTAAATTTCCCAACGCTACATCTGATAGTGGAGCATTAGTTGCAACTGTAACTTTCATTAAACGTTCTCCTCGATAAACTCCATGATTTCATCAAATTTATTTTCAAGTTGTTTATTTAGTTCATCTGACTTATTTCCAACTGTTAACACCTCTTGAGTTTTACCTTCGTTTACTAAATCGTAATGTTTTAACTCTTGTTGTGAAAGTTCATCTCCGATATGCTTGTATTCTTTAATAAGTTCTTTTAATTTTTCTTTTACCATTCTTTTGCTCCTTTCTTTCGTTAACATTTGTTAACTAATGGTTTAAAAAAAATATGATGGTATTTCTGATATTGGTATTTGTAAAATCTTACAAGCTTTATTGATCTCTTCGGTAGTCCAAATCCCGTCATCTTTTAACTTCTTAACAAGAGTAACGTTTGACATTCCCATGAGGATAGCAAAGTTTATATTAGCTTTACAAACATCAGTGATACGTTTTTGTAACTTCGCATGTTTATTGCGTGGTGCCATATATTTCACCTCCGTTCTTTATTTAAAAGTTAACATTTCTTAACTTTGTGATTTAATTATACAGTTAACTTTTTAAAAAGTCAATAGTTTTTGTTAACATTTTTTAACTTTTTTTGTTTACTTTTTTTCTTCATTATAATATAATATATATATCAAGCAATGAAAGGAGGTTTTTTAATATGAAAGTAGCAACCACTAGAGATAGGTTAAAACAAATAATGAGTGAACGTAATTTACGCCCTATCGATATCTTGCGGCAGTCTGAGTATTACCAAAAAGAAATGAATATAAAATTAAATAAAGTTAACTTATCTCATTATATAAGCGGTAGAAATGAGCCGAATAAAGAAAAAGTAAGACTATTAGCTAAAACTTTAAAAGTTTCTGAACAATGGTTAAATGGTTTTGACGCTCCAAAAGATGCAGTATTAACTAAATCAGAATTGTACAAGCACTTTGATATGGTTAATCAATCAGATAAAATAGCGTTAGATGTGAAGTATCTTGAAAAAAAATACCCAAATGATACGACTATTGGTAATATCATTTCAAACTACGATAAACTCGAAGATAAACAACGTCAATCATTATTGCAGTACTCTGATATATTGCTAGAGGCTTCTTATCAAGCTGATAGTTATGATATCGTAGCAACGATGATGGATAATTCAATGTTGCCACTTTATCGAACTGATGAAAGATTGATGGTAACTTTTGGATATGATTTTAAATATGGGGAAATTTATTTAATAGAGTGCGATAAAGATATCTATATAAGAAAGGTATTCTATAATGAATACAGTATTAAATTAGTACCTATTAATGATGAATACCCTGTTATAACTATTTCTTTACCTTTAGAAAAGCACTTTAAAATAATTGGTAAAATCGTAGGTAAAATAAAAACAAGCCCTTAATCAAGGGCTTGTTATCACAGTATATAGGTATATTATACCAGAAAGGATATTAATATGCAACGAGTAGCAATTTACGCCCGAGTATCAACTCAAGAGCAAGCTGAAAATGGTAACTCACTAGAATTTCAAATAGATAAATTAAAAGCATATTGCCAATTGCATGAGTATAAAGTGGTTGGTGAGTATGTGGACGCTGGAGTAAGTGGTGCAAAAGCTGACCGTCCAGCATTAAATAAATTAAAGAAAGATATTGATAAGATAGATGTAGTATTAATCTATAAATTGGATAGATTGTCACGTTCGATTAAAGACACCATGAATCTTATCGAAGACTTGTTCAAACCGAATAACGTTAATTTAATTAGCTTATCTGAAAACTTTGACACGTCACAAGCAATGGGAATGGCAACTATAGGTATGCTATCAACATTTGCACAATTGGAGCGTGAAACGATTAAGGAAAGAATGATGGCAGGTAAGCAGCAAGCACTTAAGAACGGTAAATTTTTAGCAATGGCACCGTTCGGTTATCGTAAAAAGGACGGTCAACTAATCAAAGATGAACGAACTAAAGATTGTGTTGAATTTATATTCAAGAAAATGCTTGAGGGAAAAAGTTTGAATGAGATGGTTAAATTATTAGAAGCTAATGGGTTTGATGGTATAAAAAAGTGGGAACAGGCTTTTATAGGTAGATTAGTAAAAAGTATTGTGTATTGTGGTCACATGGAAACAATGGGAGTACTGGTTAAAAACACTCACGAACCCTATATAACAGACAATGAAAGACAACAAATAATCAATATGTTGACTGAAAGAAAAAGCCATAGTTCTAAAAGTGGCAGAAATAAAATACCAGCGTTATTCCGTGGTCTTATCTCTTGTCCATGCTGTCATCGACGTTTAACCTACTCTAGAAAGCAAAGAAAAAGCGGTATAAAAATATTGTTTTACAAATGTAATTTTTGCATGCTGCAAGGTAAAAATTTTTCAATATCAGAAGGAAATTTTGAAAAGATTTTTTTAAAATATTTAAAGTATGATTTTAAAGTAAAATTTGAACAAAAAGAAATTGAAAAGAAAGATTATTCAAAAATATTAGATAATCTTGAAAGTAAAAAATTCAAACTGCAAAAAGCGTGGTTGAATGAATTACTAACTGATGAAGAATTAGAGAGATTACAAAATGAGGTTAACGAACAAATTGAGTTAATCAAGAAAGAAGAAAATGAATATAATACAATAGTTGAAAATTCGAAAAAGCAAAATAACATTTCTGATCTTATGGTTAATTTTGAAAAGTTGTATTCAGTAATGGATATCGAAGAAAAAATAGAATTTTTAAACACTATAATTAAAACTATAAAAGTTAACGTAACGGCAACGAAAGTGAAAACTCAAAGACGATATATATTTAATATCGTTGATATTATTTTTAAATAAAAACGTCCCTCTCTTGCACATCTGTATTCGAGCTTAACAGTGGGAATTTTAAGATTTGTTTATACTTCTTAGCTTCATCTAACCCAAAGTCAAATTCATGGTTCCCTACAGCCATAGCATCGTAATTCATTTTGTTTAAAATTTCCGCACGAGCTTCTCCTTTAGTTGAGTTAGAGATAGGTAAACCTTGGAAAGCATCCCCTGCATCTAAAACTACTGTTGTTTGATTTTTTTTAGCACGCTCATTTTCAATTACTGTAGCTAATTTTGCATCCCCAACAACTGATGTAGTTTTGTCACGACCTTTTTCTTCTACGATACGCCCGTGAACATCATTAGTATGAACTAATACTAAATCTTTTTCTGATGCTGTTGCAGAAGCAGAAGCTGGTGCTGTTGGCTGTGTCTGCGTAGTTGTTGCTGACGACGAAGTATTTCCTTGCGTCTCATCTGCGAATGCTACTCCCCCTGAAGTTGCAATTGCTAATCCTACTATTGTAGCTGACGCTAATGTGTAATTTTTTTTCTTCATAATAACTTTTTTTCTCGCTTTCATATTTGTAATTTATAATTTACATAATATCATAAATGTACGAGTTTTTCAATACTAAAATCTGTATGAAATAATGATAACGATTAAAAAACGGATTTTTTTAAAATAAAAACTTTAGAATAAAATTAAAAATCAAGATTAGATTCTTCTAACCTTGATTTTTATTTATTCTTTGTTATTTAAACATATTTGCTAAAATTCGATCACTTAACCTTGGGAATAATTGACTAATTTTAACACCAACAACTAATTTAAACGGTAAATTTACCTCGCGTTTTTTTGTTTCAATTCCTTTTATTATCTTTGTTACAACAAGTTTAGGTGTTAATGTTTTACCACCCATAGCTTTTTGATAACTCTTATCTTCATCAGCTATATTAAAGAAATTTGTAGCTACAGGCCCTGGGTTTACTGTCATAACGTGAACATTATCTTTTTTAAGTTCTAAACGTAAAGAATTGAAGTATCCAATTAATGCAAATTTAGTTGCTGAATATACAGAACTTTTTGGCGTTGCAATTTTACCTGCTAATGAAGCAATAGTAACTATTGTTCCAGATTTTCTTTCTCTCATTCTCTTAGCTATTTCTGTAGTCAATTGAATAGTTCCAATTACATTTGTATCAAACATATTAACTACCTCAGCATCACTAAATTCGCTAAAGTCTTTCATAATACCATATCCTGCACCATTAATAAGAATATCGATATCTGTAATAGAAGAAAGTAACTGTTCTACTTGATCCTGCGAACCAATATCAACGCTATAAACTCTAGTTTTTACATTGTCAAAGGCGCTACACTTTTTAGCAACTTTTTCTAATGCTTCTTTTCTACGGGCAACTAATATCAACTCCACGTTTCCTTTTTGTGCGAATTGATGAGCTAATTCTCGACCTAAACCACTTGAAGCTCCTGTGATTAGTATTTTTTGTTTACCAGTTTCCATTTTACATCCCTCTTTTAACCATGTTTTGCAGCACAACTACATTGTCCTTTTAGACATTTACAGGTAATAACTTCAGCTGCAGTTTTTCTCTTTTCTTGTAATAATTCAATAATTTCATCAATATTACTTTTACTCAAATTATCTTTCTCAATTATATTCTTAACAATTATATGTGTTCTTCTTTCACAAATTCTTTCTAAAAAATTCTGTGTTAATATCTCTAAACACTCATCTTCTACACATTTTGCTGAATATAAAAATTTGTTACCTTGTTTTCTTGTTTCTAAAAAACCTTTTTCTACTAACCTTGAAAGTAAAGTTTTAATAGTTGAAGGAGTCCAAGACTTTTCTTCACCTAGAGTATCTATTACAAATTTACTTGTAGTTTCTTTATTGCTCCAGACTACTCGCATTACTTCCCATTCAGCTTCTGAAATATTAATATCCATTTCCATTCATCCTTTTTTTCTCAGTTACATCTGTAACTATAATACTATGTTAAACATATAATGTCAATTCATAAAAAACTTGATTTTAGCAATGCTAAAATCAAGTTTAAGATTTTTTCTTAATTGGATGTCTTATTACTGTTTTAAGTTTCTCCGGTACTGTTTTTCTCACATCTGAAATATAAATTTCATGATGATATCTAGTCTCATTTATATCTAACTCATAACCTTCAGAAATCATATATTCATGCATCTTAGCAACAGTTTCTGGCTCTGAATCATATGGGCCTATATGCATGCATTGCACACATTGTCCTTCATCATAAGTGAAATATTCAACCGATGAAAAATCTTCTTTTTTCTTTTCTGTCACCTGCTTAATCGCCCAATCAAATACTTCTTTTGTAACGAAATCTGGGATTCTTATTAATGAAATAAATTTGAAATTTTGTTTATTAGCATAATCAACACCTTCTATTCCATCTTGCCACCAAAAACCTTCTAATGGCGGTACCACAAAGTCAAAGTAATCAGGAATTTTATACTCTCCCTTTTTACTCATCTTTATCGCGTAAGCTACAGGATATAATAAACTTATTGATTTTTTATATTCACTATTTTCATCATTAGGATCACCACATCCCCTAACAGCTATATAATTAGCCTTATCTACATTTACAATACTTGGTTTAGTTTTAGGTGCATATAAATGCTTAAGAGTTTTTTTGAAATCTACTGCCATTTTATTTCTCCAAAATAAAGATTATTCGATCTGATTCAGAGTAATTTTTATTATTCTTATCAAAATCACAGAAATAATCTTTCACTTTAAATCCAATATTTTGAATTTCTCCAAGGACATCATTTATTTCATAAGTTCTTTGTAAATGGAACTGTTCAAGTTTTCTATATAATCCATTATTCTCTTTTATAAAAAATGACAGTTCACTTTCCACCTCTAACGAATTTTCTGTTTCATATGTGAACCATAGATAACTAATTTCTTCATCTTCATACCCAAAAACTTGTTTTTCTAGCATATCTACAACTTTTTTAGGAGTATGAATATCAAAAATAAATTTTCCGCCTTCTTTTAAAGATGAATAAACCTCTTTTAATCCTTGCTTAAATTCCTCAAAATCTGATAAATAATTAAATACATCGAATGCACTTAAAACAAAATCAAATTCTATATTTAACGATAAGATTTCTAATAGATCCATCGCAAAATAATTACAACCTGGAACTTTTTCACTCGCTATCGCTAACATTTGTTCACTATTATCTACTGCAAACACTTCTCCATATTTTTTCAGTGTTGGTAGCATCGTTCCACTACCGCAACCTAAATCAAGAACTAGAAGATTTCTTCTATCTTCTAATTCTTGATTAATAATATTTCTATAAGCATCGTAGTTGACATCCATTAGTTTATCATAAACAATACTTAAATTTTCATACATATTAAACACCTTTTATAGGGTATTTTTCAAATAATGAATCTAATTCATAGTATTCTCTATCATCACGTGTCATAATGTTAACTACAACATCACCTAAGTCCATAAGAACCCATTTAGCTTCTCTTAAACCTTCTGTGCTGTGAATTTCTCCACCATTTTCTAATACTTGTTCTCTAACTTCTTGTGCAATTGCTTCTACTTGTCTATTTGAAGGTGCATGACAGATTACAGAATAATCATATAATACTCCTGCTTGTGTTAAATCATAAGCAACGATATCATATCCGTGCTTATCGTCACATGCATCTACAACAATTTTTAATAAGTTTTCTACTTCCATTTTCATCCTCTTTCTTTATTTATTTCTTTATAATATGGAACATTACTACGTATAGTACGTCATCTTCTGGATATCTTTTCGCAAGTTTTTCGATTAACTCATCCAAAGTAACTCCGTAATATTTAGCGTAACGCTCTGTTAATGTTTCTCTAGTTACAGGTTTAACTAAATCAACTTCTAATGTAGCAAACACTGTATCTGGATCTTCATAAGTTGTAGCTTCTAATAAATCACCTTTCTTGAAATGAGCTTCACTCTTATTTCTGATAGTGATTGTTTTTTCATCTGTTAAGATTTTGTCTTTATTTTTTTCTTTAAATCCAACACGATAATTTTTAATATTATAGTAGTTATAACATTCTAATAATGAAGGATAAATTCTTTCATCATTGTCAATTAAGTAAACTAATGTATATTTTGCCGCAAGTCTAACCGCTTCATCAAGATCATATTGAGATACTTCTGTCACTTCAGCTAAATGCGGGTGTTTTCTTTGTGGATCAATATAGTCAGCGATAAAGATTATTTTTTCTAGTAGCGTCATGTGCTTTCTACCGAAAGTATGGTTTGCAACAGCAAGCTTAACCTCTTCATCAGCAACACCAAATTCTTCTTCGATATATGCACTTGCTACTGGTCCATGAAGAACCTCTACAGGATAATCTAATAAATTAACATCTAAATTATGTAAAATTACATATTTTTTCATTAATACTTCATCCATAGGTTTACAAACATCATGAACTAAAGCTGCTAATGCTGCTCTTTCCAAACTTGCCCCATAAATTTCTGCTAAATGTTTCGCCACTTCCACAACTCTTAAAGTGTGTTCGTATCTTTTTTCTGGTAATATTTCTTTTACTCTATTTTGAATTTCTTGATATTCCATATAAACTCAACTCCTCTATATATGACCTACATTCATCAGTGATCATATATTTAATACTTTTCTTATTTTTTAAATTATCTCTAATTAAACTAGAACTTATCTCTATTATTGGAGTCCTCATTATCTCATAACTTATAGATTTATAAAATACATCTCCATTTACTACCTCATACAAATCCTCTTCGTCTCGTGCTACAAAAATAAATGTTACAAGTTTAGATAGTTCTTCTATATTATACCATCTTTTTAAATCTTTCGCTCTATCTGTTCCAATAATAAAATAGATTTTTTCATTTTTATATAGTTCACTAAAATACTTAACGGTATTATAACTATAACTTATCCCTTCATTTGAGATTTCATAATCACTAACTTCAAATTTTAAATTATCTCTTACACTCAGCTTAGTCATCTCAAATCTATTCTTATCACTAGCCTCCAATTTTCGGCCTTTTAAGGGTGTAATATATGATGGTATAAAGATAATTTTTTCTAAATTATAAGTTTCTAGTGCATTTTCAGCTGTAATTAAATGTCCAATATGTATTGGATCAAAACTACCTCCATAAAGTGCAATTGACATCTTACTTCACCAACTCTATTTTTCTATACTTTTCCTTAGAGCTTTGTTTGTATAATACAATTGTGTGTCCAATAACTTGAACTAATTCAGATGAAGTACGTTCAGATAAAATTTTCGCTACCTCATCTTTATCTTCTTCACAGTTTTGTAAAATACTAACTTTTAGTAATTCACGTTTTTCTAACGCATCTCTGATTCCTTGAATCATATCACTATTCACACCTGATTTTCCAACTTGGAAAATCGGTGATAAATGATGTGCTAATGCTCTTAATTGTCTTTTTTGTTTTCCTTTTAACATCTTATCCTCTTTTCTTATACTATATTATTGATTCACGTACAAACACTTCAATTTCTTCTGGAACATGAATATCAATCTTACATCCACTATCGCTATTAACCGTTATCCAACCTAATCCAGAAATTACAATATCCATTTTTCTACTATCAATAGTGAAACTTTTCTTAACTTGATTATTGAATATTGAAATATTATCTTCAAATGGTGGTTTCAATAACGTTCCTAAATGTTTTTCAAATAATGCATCTGCATTACTAAGTTTTGTACGATGAATTTCTACTAAATTAGACGCATATAAAGTGAAACTTTGACGCTCACCTTCTACAAAGTCCATTCTAGCCATACCACCAAAGAATAAACTTTGCTCAGCATTCAATTGAAATACGCGAGCTTTAATCTCCTTTTTAGGCATTACTAATTTTAAACTTTGTGCATCTAGATAATGAGCAATATCGTAATCTAATATGATACCCGGCGTATCATAAATACTAGTAGCTCTGTCTAAAGGTATCTCGATCATTCCAAGTGTTGTTCCAGGGAAGTGAGATGTTGTAATAACATTTTTATCCCCAGTTGTAAGTTCAATAAGTTTGTTAATAAATGTAGACTTACCAACATTTGTCGCACCTACAATATATACATCCTTACCATTACGAAGCTCATCTATACGACTAGCAGCTTCTTCTACACCTTGATTTTTTATTGCACTAATTAATAGAATATCTTTTACTTTAATTCCTTTCGCCTTAAGCATCTTAAACAACCATTGTTTCACCTTATTTTGTTTAACTGATTTCGGTAGTAAATCTAGTTTATTAGCTACTAAGACAATATCTTTATTATTTCCTACGATATCTACTACATCTTCAATCCAACTTCCAGAAAAATCAAAGATATCTACAACTTTTACTATTAATGCATCTTTTTTCGATAATGTTTTGATAAGTTGATAAAAATCTTCAGCACCTAGTTGAACATCAGATACCTCATTATAATTTTTCAATCTGAAACATC
Source organism: Gemella haemolysans (assembly GCF_012273215.1). Classification (NCBI taxonomy): domain Bacteria; kingdom Bacillati; phylum Bacillota; class Bacilli; order Caryophanales; family Gemellaceae; genus Gemella; species Gemella haemolysans. The sequence continues at coordinate 1,282,259 of NZ_CP050965.1, forward strand.
TTTTACAAACAAGATTACCATCAATACTTTTTTCTACAACACTTTTTGGTAAGTAGCCTTGTTTATTTTGATCCTCACTTTGAATTTCAACACCACAACCTATACAATAAACTTTATTACTCAATATGGCCTCCACTATTTTCTTTCTTGTGTTTTAATCTATATCCTACTTTTTTCATTTTAGGAAATGCTTTTCTTCTAGTTAGATTATGTATTATTAATGCTTCAAAAAATCTATTAATTCTAGTTTTAAAAGCATCTGTCTTTGAAATTGGTTTAACTAATACACTCATGGCTCCAAAACTTTTCGCTCCTAAAACATCAGTTAAAACTTGATCTCCTAAAATAATTGCTTCTTCTGGCTTTCTATTTAATTTTTTTAGTGCTCTTTTAAAACCGATAGTTAAAGGCTTCTTTGCACCCGCAACATATTGAAGATTTAATTTTTTACAAAATTCTTCAACACGCTCTTCTGTATTATTAGATACAACAATAATATCAAAACCAGCTTTCTTCATCTTCTTTAGCCATTTATTCAATTCTTTAGTATCTTTCTTACTATCCCATGATATTAAAGTATTATCTAAATCTGAAATAATTACTTTTTTGTTGTGCATATTCATATACTCAACATCAATAAACTCATACTTTTCTACAAAATCATCTGGTGAAAAATATCTTTTTAGTACCATTTTTTCTACACAATAGCCTATAAAATAGTTGCTATTTTCTCTCCCATCTTGATTTCTTTATTCTCTAAGTTTTCTTCTAAGATTATGTTATCTTTTTCAAACAGTAATACAACTGTTGAACCAAACTCGAAATAACCCAACTCTTCTCCTTTTTTCACATAGATACTCTCATATGTAGGAATAATTGAGTTAACATTTTGAGCCCCTACAGGTATTAGTGTATAATTGATTTTTCCACTTAATTTATACACTTGTCTGTAGTTATAACTTAGTATATTATCTCCTAATTCTAACCCAAGATTATTAACTGGATATGAATATTTACCAAGACTATAAGCATCCTTTACTTGGCAATTCATAGGAAAGTGAATACGGTGATAATTCTTAGGACTAAGATATATTATCATGTATGTACCATCTTTATATTTATCCGCTAACTCACTATCTCCTACCAATGTTTGAACGTTGTAAACTTGATTTTTCACAACAAATGTTCTTTCTTCAGAAATAACACCTACTTCAGAAATCACTCCATCAGTTGGACTTACAAGTGAATTCTCATCTAGATTGATTGGTCGAGCATCTGGGCGTAACTTTCTAATAAAAAATTCATTTAAATTTTTAAAATCATCAATTTCATCTAAAATTTCATCAGTATTAATATCATATACCTTAGCAAATGGTTGTATCATTAATCGACTTAGATTAGATTTTGTTAATTTTTTCAGAGCTTTAGAGCTCATATTTCCATTAGTTAATTCAACACAAAGTTGAAACATTTTCTTCTTTAACATACCCGTCTCCTTATTGAATATCATTCTATATTTTACTATAAAAGTCGGTTAAATACAAATATTGCAAAGAAAAAAGCTAATAATATATCAAAATTATCTATTAAAATTTATTTTTTTAAATAATAATTATTATTACATTATATTCTTATATTTCCATAATTTTAGAATTATAGACTATTTTGAATGTTACACGTTAACACTGCCTATAATTCAGTATCTGTATATTCAGGTTAAGTAGAAAATTTTTATTATATATTGTTGATTTTAATAACATAAAATTGTATAATAGAATTATAATAATAAAACAAGGGAGTGAATGACATGACGTTAAACAATAAAGTTAAAGAAAACATTATTTTAACAACTGTCCAAAACGTTTGAACTAAGGGCTATTCTCTGACAAGTGTTCAGGATATAATTAAAAAAGCTAAAGCCCCTAAGGGAAGCGTATACTACTATTTTCCAAAAGGAAAAGATGAAATTTATCTAGAAGCATTAGATAAAATCAACAGTAATGTAAAAAAAGAATTTAAAACAATTTCTCCAAAATTAGGGACTTTAGAGGAGTATTTAACAGCTATTTTTGATCTTTTTATATCAAAAGGGAAAGCTTGTAAACGTAGTGGTTTTTCACTTACATTATTGGCGATGGAGACTGCAGAACTTTCTCCAATAATCGCTGAAAAATGCAGTGATATTCTTGAAAATTGGCGTTTACTACTTGCTGATGGTTTATTCGATAGAAATCTACCAGAAGATGTTTGTAACCCTGTTAGCGAATGGTTATTCACTAGTATCCAAGGTGCATTAACTGCTAATAGAATTCACAAAGATGAAGCATTCCTGTTCAATATAAAATCATCAATAAAATTTGTTTCTACCTCTTCTCCTGAAACACTTAGAGAAATATTCTCTAAATCAGATGAAGACGAAGTTGTCGCATAACGAAAAACCTTCTTTATTGAATTAAATTATCGATAAAGAAGGTTCTTTAATTTATTAAATTGTATTAATCATCTGCATTGTTAATGAATTAATTTTTTGACTCACAAATTTCTTTATTGCAGGATCTATGTCTAATCTATCTAAAGCTAATTCAAAATCCTCCAACCAATATTTTGCTTCTTTTATTGAAATTGGTAATTTCATATGTTTTTTTCTTAAATCTGGAGTAGCGAATACAGAATGCCCTGGCTCCCCTAAAAACAACCTAAAGAATTTCTTTTGTTCCACTTTTATTTTCTCAAACCCATCATTAAACAAAATATTTATTCTATCATCATTAGGGATAATATCATCATACATATGTATAACTAACTCATCAATTTTTTCTTCTCCTATTTTTTCATATAGGTTCATAATTACCTCCACAATTTGTACATATTTTTTTCACTTTTTGTCCTTATTTATATTAAACTACATATAGTATTATTTTGCAATTAAAATGCTATCAAACATCAATTTATTATTGATATTATTTTTTGAATTTAGCAAATTTTATTGTCAAAAATACAAAACGTAGAATAGGATATTACCCACTCTACGTCTCAATACTACTATTTTAATAATTTTTTGAATGCATCCACTTTGTCAGTTCTTTCCCAAGTGAATTCTACATCTTCACGTCCAAAGTGACCATATGCAGCTGTTTTCTTAAAGATTGGTTTTCTTAAGTCTAAAGTTTCGATGATTCCGTTTGGTGTTAAACGGAATTCTTCTTTAATAGTTTTAACGATATCCCCTTCGTCAACTTTTGAAGTTCCGAATGTTTCAACAAAGATTGATACTGGGTGAGCCACTCCAATTGCGTAAGCTAATTGAACTTCAGCTTTATCACAGATTCCACTAGCTACGATATTCTTGGCAATATATCTAGCCATATATGCTCCTGATCTATCTACTTTAGTCGCATCTTTACCACTGAATGCTCCACCACCGTGACGTGAGAATCCACCGTATGTATCAACAATAATTTTACGTCCTGTAAGTCCAGCATCTCCTACTGGTCCACCGATTACGAATCTTCCTGTTGGATTGATGAAGTACTTAGTATTTTCATCTAATAATTCTTTATCTAAACATGGCTCGATTACATATTTTTTGATATCAGCGTGAATTTGTTCTTGAGTTACATCTGCATCGTGTTGAGTTGAAACTACGATTGTATCGATTCTATTTACTTTATGATTCACATCATATTCGATTGTAACTTGAACTTTTCCATCTGGCCCTAAGTAAGTTAGCGTTCCATTTTTTCTGACTTCTGCTAATTGTTTCGAAAGTTTTTGACTTAGGTAAATTGGTAGTGGCATATATGTTGGTGTTTCATTAGTTGCAAATCCAAACATAAGACCTTGGTCACCCGCACCTACTTCATTTTCTTCTTTTTGTTGTTTTGTTTCTAATGAATTATCAACTCCAAGTGCGATGTCTGGAGATTGTTTATCTAAACCAACAAGAACTGAAATATGATCTCCTGAATATCCTTTATTAGGATCAGTGTATCCAATTTCATTAATTGTATCACGTACGATTTGTTGGAAGTCAACATTTGCTGTTGTTGAAACTTCTCCTACTAGCACAGCTAATCCTGTGTTTACACAAGTTTCACAAGCTACACGTCCGTATGGATCTTGTTCTAAAATCGCATCTAAAATCGCATCTGACACTTGGTCTGCAATTTTATCTGGGTGTCCTTCTGTTACTGATTCTGATGTAAATAAATATGTTTTGCTCATTTTTTTCTCCTAAAATATTTTTTGTCTGATATTAATACAAATCTTTCTAAGTCCTTAATATCTTTTAACTAAAAATAAAAGACCTTATCTTATAGACAAGGTCTTTATGTATACCTCATCGTTCAAAGTAACCTTTGCTAAGGAAAGCACCTTAATCAATTGATTAGGTTGCCGGAGTTCATCGGGCCTTATCCCTCACTCACTCTTGATAAGTATTTATATTTCTTTTATCAGCATATTCGATTTTAATATACTTTCTGTCATTTGTCAAATGATAAAGTATAAAATTAATATTCAATATTATACTTACTTCTCTCCTTAAGAATTTTTTTCTTTAACTTCTCCGCTTCTTCAATTGGAAGATAATCAATCGATAATTTGCTATATATTCCCGTTATCTGTATATTGGCTAATTTAAACTTATTTAAAATTGGACCTGTATGAATAGTAACATTTTGAATGATATTAAATGGTAAAGTTTTTTTACTCTTGAAAAACACTCCTTCAACTTCCGACACACCCATTTCGTCTACTTCATAAGAATAATTTTTAATTACTAATGGTGGGATAATTAAAGCCACTATAGCATATATTGTTATTATCGCTAATATACCTAGACCTAGAAATGTATAATTTATTTTAGTTTTAAAATAATCATATACACTTTTACCAATAACTGGTGATAAGAGAAGTAGAGCATATATTCCAAAATGTATTCTCACATATTGTATGGCTCTTTGTGGTAAATTACTCGATTTTTTTTCAAATATTCTATTCATAATCTACCTCCGAAATTATAAAATCTCTTTCTAATTTTTCTTTATATCCTTTATCATAGTATTTCAACTTAATATCTGAGTTTACTCCAATAGAATTTATCGATAGATGAGCAAGATTTCTTTTATTCATAAAATAGTTTGTTCTACAATTAATAGTTCCTACTTTTTTCACCTTAATGAATTCTGTTATTATTGTTAATTGTCTCATAAATGTATTCTTGAAATAATATCTATCATAAGAAAGTTCATTATATTTCAACATATAGTTTTTTACTAAAATACTATATGAAACTAAGACAATATAGAATGCAAGCGAACTTAAAACTTTATACTCTAACTTCAAATCTATATTAGCAAAGTATAAAATCACAAATACTATTATCGGTAAAAAACTACAATTAAACAAACTCCAACGATACAATGCAATTCTAGCTTTTCGTTGTATTTTTTCACTTTCTAAATTATCATAATGTTCTAAATCAATACTTAGATTATTTTTCACAAAATTCTGCACAAAATCTCTTTTTACCAAAGGTAAGACATCTATCGTAGATTTTTGCTCACTTAAATCTTCCGATACGTTATTAGTCAAAGTCTCAACAGATAACTTCGCTAATCCAAAAAGGCGATAACGTAACGGATATATCAATTTTACACTCTGAATTCTATCAATATCAATAACTAGTGATTTTTTATTTAACAATCCATATTTACATAATAAATTATGTTCTTTAGTAGTAAGGATAAAGTTATAGTATTTTACAATTGTATGAATAACTGATGCGATTACGACTAAAATCATAAAAATTCCAATTATTATAAATATGGCTGTTATGTTCCCTGCGACTGACTTAGCATTTTTTTGAAGAAGTTCATCAAAATAAGCTTCATTATCGAAGATATATTTGAAAACATCTCGAATCTTACCATTTAATGCTAATATTAACCCTAAAGCTGCAAAGAACCTAACCCTAAGCAGTCCATAAAATGCAAGGTCTTTCACGGATAATCTTAATATTTCTCTTTGAGACTCTTGCACTTTTTCTTCTTGATCTATAGCTATATCCTCATCTTGACCTTGTTTTAATTCTCTTAGTATATCAATTAAATTTAATGCAACTTCCTTCTTCAGAGGTTTTATCCTGATCTTACCTCCAACAAGATTTATATCTACAGAAAGTAGGTTAAATGCCTGGTACAATACGTTAGAACTCATATCTATCGACTGGATATTTTCAAGATTTATATTTTTTGCTTCTTTATTTATTATTCCTTTTGTATAAATTAATGCCCCATCGCGGACTTCATAACTTTTTAAGAAATAATCAAATATACCTATTACTATTAATAAAAGGAATCCCGACAAAACTAGTGAATAATATTTCCAATTTTGTTCTTTTAATGCTAACACCATAAAAATACCAAACAATCTAAATCCTGTAATTACAGTATCCATAATAACCATAGGGTGTACTCGACTTTTTTTAATATTATTCATCTTTATACCTCCTATAGTTAAGATTATTTTCTAGTATTATTAACAATTGCTTTTCTAATTGTTCTACATCCTTTCTAGAAACATAGAATTCTAATTTTTCAGAACCAGTGTTTATACTAACCTTATAAATATTGAATTTTTTCGACAATATATTTTGTTTAATTGTGTAATCTAGTATATTCCTAAGTGGTGCTACTTTCTCCAACTTAAAAAATGTATACACCGATGTTGAAGCCAATTTAAAATGTTCATCTGTAATTTCAAAAAATGTATTATACTCATATTTATCTCTTAACATTACAACTATTACATGATTTAAAAATACTAACCCTAATATTATCCATAGGATAATATACACATCTATACCAAAAGCTTCTTCAAAACCAGTAAATTTAAAAATTGCTGAAGCCACAACAACACACGTTAAACTTATCGCCCAAATATTAAAGAATATATAATCAACATACAATCTTCCTATATATTTCCTCATAAAATCCCTCCCTATTTTAAAAATTAACAATATAATTTTTAAAATTAGAAACCTATAAGATTTAGATCTCTCTCTCTTTCAATTGTAGTCTCATCACCATGTCCAGGATATACTATTTTAGCTCCATCTAGTTTGAATAATACATTTCCTAATGAATTTTTTAAAGCATCATAATCTGAACCGTATAAATCATAACGACCAAAACCGCTTCTAAATAATGCATCTCCTACAACTATAAATTTTCCAAAGTCAAATGATACTCCACCTGGTGAATGACCTGGTGTTGGTAACACAGTGAAACTTAAACCAGCAATTTCGTATTTTTTATTTTCTTCAAACTCAAATTCCGCTGGATCAGTCATAGGTGGTCTTCTTAAACGGAACAATGTTGAACCGTTAAAGTCAGGGTTTTGTAACCAATCACGTTCATGTTCTGAAATATAAACAGGCACTCCATAATGTTTTCTACATTCATCTAATGACATAATATGGTCGAAATGAGCATGAGTTAGTAATATTGCTTCGATTTTTACATTTAATTCTTCTACCGCTTTTTGTATTCTCTCAAATCCTTCTCCTGGATCTACAATAACTCCTCGTCCATCTTTATAAACTATATAGCAATTTTCATCTACCATATCCATTACTATTCTTTTAATTTCTGCTTTTGCCATTTTCTCAAAACCTTTCCATAATTATTGTTATCTTTATTTTATCCTATTATTATGTTATTAACAAGTCTTAATTAGTAGTTTTTTTACTTTACTTATATAACCCATCTTCACTTGACCAAAGTTAATATTTTTCTTATACTTGAATAGTATGGTTTTCATAAGAAACTTGGGAGTGACTCAAAAATCATGATTTCGGAGAAATCGATTTTGTCGAGTCACCCCAACACAGTTTATTAGATATCTAAAAAGCTTATATAAAGCGATTTTAGATATCAATAAACCACTGCGTCTATGAGTTCTCATATGAACCTTGTTAAATTTTAGAACTTTTTAGTGCTTTTGGGGCAACCCCTTACAAAATAAGTTAGAATTGATTATCTAATAAAAGGAGATACAAAAATGAAATTAAATTCATTCGCTAAGTTTTCATTACTTAGTATTTCTATATTATTAATGTCACATCTTGCTATTTCTCCAGTAATTCCAAACCTATATAATTTTTATCATACTAATAACCCAAATATAGGTCTGGCTTCTATTGAGAGTTTAGCAACAATACCAGCTATGATGATTACGATTTTCGTTCTTCTTAGCAACGGTGTTATTAAATTAATCGGAAAGAAAAATACAGTTCTACTTGGACTGCTTCTTATCTTCATATTTGGTATAGTTCCAGCCTTTACAACTAACTTCAAAGTTGTTTTAATCAGTAGATTACTTCTTGGTGCTGGTATCGGATTATTCAACTCACTTTCAATCAGTATGATTAGTGATTTCTTTGATGAAGAACACCGTGGTACTATGATCGGATTAAGAACTGCATTTTTAAATATAGGTAAAGCTCTAACTACTTTTATTTCAGGATACTTACTAATCTACGGTATTCAATATACATTTTTAGTTTACGCTTTAGCACTTCCTATATTTATAATTTTCCTATTATTTGTACCGAATTCTGAAAATGTCAATAATAAAAAAGTTAGCATTAAGTTTCATAAAGAAACTATCGTTCTAACTCTTTTAACATTTTTAGTAGGAATCTCATACATGGGAGCAACTATTAAAATACCTACACTACTAGCAGAAAAATATCATTACCAACCAGATGTTGCTAGAAATCTACTTACAATCTTAGCTTTAAGTGGTATACTTTCTGGAGTCATCTTTGGTATTCTTGTTAAGAGATTCAAAAATCTAACTTTACCAATAATGTTAAGTTTCATGACAATTGGAGGTATATTATTTGCTTTAACAAACAATATTATTATCTTCTACATCGCAGCTATTTTTATTGGAATAAGCTTCGTAGGAACTATGTCATTCAACTTCTTCTACATTTCAAATAAGTTAGATAATAAATTTATCAACTTTGCAACAAGTGTAATTTTAGTTGGTGGAAATATTGGTGTTATCCTTACTCCTGTAGTGCTGACAAAAATACCGGAAGCCCTACACTTAGAAAAATATACAACACCATTCTTCATTACTACTGCTCTAATGCTAATTTCTACATTAGTTAGTTATGCAGTATTAAGAAACAAGAAATAAAATCTAAAACTTAAAAGGAGAACCTCTTTGATACTAATATCTCAGATGTTCTCCTTTTTATTAACTATTAAGTAGCTCTTTATTTTTCTCTAAAAATTCTTTTAATTCATTATCTGGTACTTGTCTTGCTAATACTAGTGTACGTAATGCAACATCATCTAATCTACAAGTACAAAAGACAGTCATATTATCCTCTCCAGAAATCTTGCTATTTTCTAGCCAATTCTTAGCTCCTTCTTTAAACAGCTTGATAAATTCTCCTTTTTTATCTGAAGTAGTTGGAATTTGATATAAATTTGTAAATTCATTTACAACTTTCACACCAGTTACTTCATAATAATACTTTCTTTCAGAAGTTTCCATAACAATAACTCTATGGCTATCAAAATAATCTTTTTTTCCAAACCAATTCATATTGTTAAATACTCTAGTATCTAAAGTAATTTTCTTTTCCTCGATTCCAGCTCTTGCATGCCCAAAAACCCATTTCACATCACTCTTAGTTAGATCTGGTTGATTCTCATAGTCCATGAAAACTGCTCCTATATATGGGGCAGGTTTATTATCTAAACCATATTCCAAATATTTAGAATTATTTGTTGTTTGTAACATCGGTTCTTTTAAGGAATCTTTTCCATCACCTGGTACATACATATAACCGATGACCTCTTTATTGATTGCCTTTAACTCATTAAATTTCTTTTCTAAGTATTCTTTCTCCGCTTTATCTACAACATATTTTTCTTCTTGTTTTTTAGTTTCTTTTTTATTTATTTGAACTTGAGACTCAGTAGAACTTGTACTTGAATTAAAATATGAGTAAGCTCCATACGAACCACCAATTAAAATAACAACTAGTAGTAGATATTTCAATATATTTCTTAATATTGATTTACTATTTTTCATAAAGTCTTTCCTTTCTAAAAATTATCTCTTTGTGTCTAAATTATAAATTAGATTATATCATATTTACATAAATTTCTTCAAAAGATTGTATTACTAGTTTGAAAATTAATTTTTATCCAGAATCATTCTTTTAGAATTCAAAAAAAGAGTGATTAAAAATCATTTGATATTTTAAATCACTCTTATTATGGTTTATTTTATTATTATTTTAAACTTGTCTAATATTTACAAAGTCAGTAGGTGGAACATTGTCTTTTCCTAAATCTGGTTGTCCAGCTGTAATTAGAATTAAATCTCCTTCTTTTGCTAAACCAGACTCTTTAGAAAAATTCGGTGCACAATTTAGCATTTCTTCCATTGATAGTGTTTTTTCTTCTATAAATGTAGTAACACCTCGTGTTAATGCTAATTTTCTAGCTTTTTGTTTAGTTGGTACTACTGCTAATATTGGAACTTTTGGTCGGTATCTTGCGATAAATTTCGCAGTACTTCCTGACTTCGTATAAGTTACGATATTATTTACATCAACAGAATCAAGAAGATATTTAGTTGATAATGAGATTGCATGCGCAATATTCATTTTATGATGTTTATATTCTTCCGAATCATCATCTTTTACTATATCTTGATTTTCGATGTAGGTAATAATTCTATCAACTGTCTCTAATGCTTCTTTTGGATAATTCCCTATTGCTGTTTCTTCGATTAGCATTATTGCATCAACACCATCTATAATTGCATTAGCTACATCAGATACTTCTGCACGTGTCGGTCTTGGATTATAGATCATTGAATGAAGCATCTGCGTTGTTAAGATTACTTCTTTTGTCGAATCATTAGCTTTTCTAATAATTTCTTTTTGGATACTAGGTAAATTTTGGTAAGGTAATTCCATACCTAGCTCATCCCTATTAATCATTATTGAATCTGCAAATTGAATAATCTCATCGATATTTTCATATGCTTCTTTACAATCTATTTTTACAATTAATCCAATATCTTTCTTCTCATTAGCTTGAAGTATACTTTTTACTTTTCTAATTTCATCCAAATTACTAACAAATGGGCAGGCAACAAAATCAACATCATTTTGACAAGCAAAATGAACATTGTTCTCTTCAATTTTTATAAGTTTATATTTACTTTCTGCATATATATGATCTAAATCATAAATAATTGCAGTATTTTTATTTAATTTTTCTCTTAATTCTTTAATTTTATTAATTCTAAAATCACACTCTTCTGCGCATCCATAATAATTATCGATTAAGATAGCATCTGCCCCATTTTCTATAATATATTCTAATAATTCTTCTGTACTGTTTCCTAAAGTTGCGATAATTTTTGCCTTTCTAGTCATAATATACCTACCTTATCTTTAAAACGTTTTCTTTTAAAAATATTATAACACATCAAATTATTATTTTCTAGATAATTTTTTAAAATTATAATCCTTGATTATTATAATTTCCTTAAACATTTTTTATTAACAATTTTAATCTATACTCTACTGACATTCTTAAAACAATTATTTTAACAAGTTTTAGAGTTGTATTTGAATATTATAATATCAATAATTATTCAAAATATAAAAATAAAAAAGAAACCGTACCTAATTAACTACAGTTTCTTTTTTTCTATATTTCATATGTTAATTAATCAATAATTCAATACATTAAATTATTATTTCTTTTTTAAGTGCTGCTACTCCTGATTCAAGATAATCTAAAAATTCACCAAATAAGTTTTCCATCTCTGCATATGAGTTTAAAGTATTTAATTCTTTTTTAACTTTCGCTCCACCTTTAATACCTTTCATGTAGTATGCAGCATGTTTTCTCATCTCATGTACAGCAACTTTTTCAGGTTTAATTTCCATAAGCCTTCTTAAGTGTAATAAACATACATCAATTTTTTCTCTTGGTGTTGGTTCTTCTGTTAATTCACCAGTTTCTAGATATTTTACAGTACGATATAACATCCATGGATTCCCTAAAGCTGCACGTCCAATCATAACTGCATCACAGTTAGTGTCATCTAACATTTTCTTAGCTAATTCTGGAGTCGTTACATCTCCGTTTCCTATAACTGGAATTTTAAGTTCTTTTTTAACATCTCGAATAACATCCCAGTTGGCTTTTCCACTGTACATTTGAACTTTTGTTCTACCGTGGATAGCTATTGCACTAGCTCCAGCGCGCTCTGCATTTCTTGCATTATCCATTATATAAATATGTTCATCATCCCATCCCATACGCATTTTTACAGTTACAGGCTTAGATACTGAATCTACAAGTCGAGCAATTACCTCGTATACCTTATCTGGATCAAGAAGTAATTTACTTCCAGCATCTACTTTTGTAATTTTTGGAACTGGACATCCCATATTTAAATCGATAATATCCGCTTCTGTATTTTTATCAACATACTTTGCAGCTTCTACCAAAGTATCGATTTCACCACCAAATATTTGTAAACTTAGTGGACGCTCTCTAGGATCAATATACAGCATATTCATCGTCTTTTTATTATTAAATAAAATTGCTTTATCACTAACCATTTCGGCACAAACTAATCCAGCACCAAACTCCTTAGCTGTTAGACGAAACGCAGCATTACATACACCTGCCATCGGTGCTAAAACTACTCTGTTCGGTATTTCAATTTCTCTAATTTTAAACATCTTCTATCCTTTCATTTTACAATTTTTCTTTATACAAACTAATTTTTTCTGTTATTTTGTCTAATGATTGCTTTATATTCTTACCATCAACATCTATATCTCCATACATTTCTACTAGTGGAGCTAGTACGAAATTTCTTTCATGAATATATTTATGAGGTACAATCAATCTATCATCATTAAAAACTAAATTATTATATGTAATTATATCTATATCTATCGTTCTATTTCCCCAGTGCTCTTTTCTAATACGCCCAAGTTCTAACTCTATCTTTTGAATAGTATCTAGTAGTTCATACGCTCCTAATGAAGTCTCTATTTCTATACACATATTTAGAAAGGTTTGATCAGCTACTCCACCCCATGCAGGTGTTTCGTAAATACTGCTTAGTTTTGTAATTTTAAGATTACTCGCTTCTATTTTTCTTAAAGCATCTTTTAAATACTGTTCTCGTGGCTCTATATTGGTTCCTAATGCTAGTATAATCATTATAATCCAAATCCTTCACGTGATGTTTCTACAACTACTCCACATTGTTCAAAATGATATTTTATAGGTGCAGCTGGTTTATTAATTTCTAGCTTAACATTTTCAATTTGAGGAAATTTTTCAAAAATATTTCTTAAAATTTCTCCAGCTAAGCGTTCTAATAAATTATACGTATTTGAAGTTGCAGTCTCTACCACTACATCCGCAATATCAGCATAACTTATGCTGTCTGTCATCTCATCACTGAACAACGCCTTTTTATAATCAAGCTCACACTCAATGCTAAAAATAAATTTCTGACCTAGTCTATTTTCTTCTTCAAATAACCCATGATTAGCAAATACTTCAAGATTATTTATAAATAATTTCGTCTTCATGATTAATATACCTCTCAATCATTATTTTGCTTAACTATAAAATTTTAACATATTTCGTCTTATTTCTCTAATGATTATACTTGCATATCAATAAAAAACGACTTTAAAAAAGATTTTATAACATCTCTTTTAAAGTCGTTTAAGTAAAATTCAATTTTTATTAATATTTTTACTGTGAAATTTGAAAATTTTTAATTAGTTTTTATTTCTTTTTCTTCCTAGAACGAATGCAGCAACTGCACTTAATCCAGCGAATAGAAGTGAATTAGAAGAATTTAATCCAGTTTTTGGAAGAACATTTTTCCCAGAGAAGTTTTCTCCTTTGTTTGTTTCCTCTTTTTTAGATTTAACTTGTTCAGTTGTAACTTTGCTACCTTGTTCAGCTCTTTCTTCCTTAACTTCTTTTGAATTAGCAACTTCTTGGTTTGGATTAGAAGCTACATCTTCTGAAGGTTTATTTTCTGAAACTGGTTTTACTTCAGTAGTTGGAGTAGACGCTGGACTTGTTTCAGGTGTAGTTGATACTTCTTTTTTACTGAAGTCAATTTGCACAACTACTGGATCGTGGTCAGAAGCACGTCCATGTTCTTCCATGAATGAAGCATTAATATGAACTGGAGAGAAGACTACTTTATCTTTAATATTTTTAGAAATTAAAATATTATCTAAACTTTGATTACTTCCACGGTAGAAGTATGAGTATCTGTCTCCTTGTTCATGTTCAGCCATTAAGTTAACAAGTTCATTTCCTACGATTGTTTTCACGCTATCTGAGAATTCGAAGTCATTGAAGTCACCAGTAAGAACAAATTTTAAGTTAGGATTTTGACGCAATCCTTCTTTAATGAATGCATTTAAGATTTTCGCTTCTTCTATACGTTTTGGTCTAGTATTTTCAACAGATGGTTGATTAGAACCATAAATTGCATCGTCACCTAATTTTGATTTTAAGTGGTTCGCAATTACTACGATTCTTTCACCTTTAAAATCAAATTCAGCAGCTAATGATTTTCTAACTTTTTCAAAGTGAACGCTAGTTGGATCAACTCTTGATGGATTTTTTTCAAGATGCCCATTAACGAAACGAGCAGCTTCTTCGCTTCCACCTTTCTCTTTACCGATTAATGTTACTCTATTAGGGTTATATAAGTAAGCTACCCTAATATTAGCTCCCGGTTTTCCACCGTCTTTTCCATCAACTGGAGCTATCTCAGTATATTTATAATCAGGTCCACCAAGACTTTTAATTCTTTGAGCTAATTTTTCCCCACTCTTAACTCCATCAACAGTTCCATCATTAACTCCACCATTATTATCTTGAACCTCAATAAGAGTTATGATATCAGGACTGTGAACTTCTTTTATAAATGAATTAGCAATCTTATCAACTTTCTCCTCTGGTGTTTCATCATGACCACTGTTATTTGCTGAGAAGTTTTCAATATTGTAAGAAGCAATTGTTAACTTATCTTCAGAAGGATAAATTTTAGATACTTCACGTTTTAATCCTCCATCTTGAATTGCTGGTACGCTAGATGGATCAATTTTATATGTTTTATTTTTATAAGTAACTACTCCTGTAATATTTTCATTAAAGTAGTCTTTTGCTTTTGCTACAAATTTATTCCCTACTGTAATAGGTAGTACTTCTGTATTTTGTACACCAGGACGAAGATTTACTCCACCGATGTTATTAAGTTTTTGACCTTTGTAGTCGCCTGGTAAGACATAAATATCACCTTTATATTGTGGCCCAGTAACTTTTGGTTTAGTCACTTCTACACGCATTCCCTCTAGACTTTCCCAATAATCTAAAGCTTCAGTTTCTGGATTATATTTAGTTGGTGTATTATCAACTATGTCTTTAGGCATTTTTTCAGAAATGTTTAATGCTTTTGGTAAATCCGCTTTCCCTAATTTTGTTATAGTTGCGTTAATAATTTGAGTAACTGTTAAACTTCCAGCTGGTTTTTTAAAAGTTTGACCTGGTTTTACAGAATATTCTTCCATATAACCTTCTTTAACAGTTCCTTGAACTTTTAATAAATCACCTGATTCAACTTTGTCTTTTGAAGCGACATATACCGCATCAGAAGTTTTTGGATTATTGTCTGATACTTTATCCTGAACATAGAAACCAGTTTTGTCAGTCTTAGTTACAACAACATTGTTTATTACTACTTCTTTTCCAACTAAAGGACTTTCATGGCTTTCACCTTGTACTTCCCCTATGTTTTTTACTTCTTTTGGAGCAGTAGTTTGAGGACTTGTTGTAGTCGCTCCAGTAGGTGTCACTTCATTATTTCCTGTAGTAGCCGGTGTAACTACTTCTGTTTTTACCTCAGCCGCAGAAACTTCATTGGCTTCAGCCGATAAATAAGTTGCACCTACTCCTCCTAACACTGCACTTGCTAATAATATTGATAATTTGTATTTTTTCACAATATGAACTCCTTGTATATAAGTTTATACTAATTATTTTACTATTAATCTAACTAATAAGCAACATCAATTGTTTACCCTTTTCAAAAAAATACCACTCAATAAAAACAATTATTTCCTAAACTTTGTTTTTATCGAGTGGCACCCTCATATAATATTAGCTATAAAAATTTTATTTTGATATTCTATGACTTATTAAATTTCTTTTTGAACATAGCAAGTGCAAATGATATAATAACTATTCCTATTACTCCTAAAAATACTAGCCATGTATTTTCTATACCAACTTTATCAGTCAGTACTCCATTAACTGATAATAATATTGCTACAATAATAGATTCGAAAGTATAGAATATTGAAACTACAGTTGTTCTGTTATCATCATTTTTTACTAAATATTTATGCATAAATATATTGACCTGAATACTCATCATAGTAAAGAAAATAATATACAGCATAAATAATAAAAACCTAGCATAAACATTCTGAATAAAGATAAACATTAATAACGTTCCAATATTAATAACTACAAATATATACAATACATGGAATTTTGATAACTCATTTGATAGTTTTTCATATATAAGACTTCCCAACATTCCACTAATAGAAATACCTACCCAAATATAACCAATTATATTAGTATCAAGCTTTTCAAATACCGC
Organism: Gemella haemolysans; assembly: GCF_012273215.1. Lineage (NCBI taxonomy): Bacteria > Bacillati > Bacillota > Bacilli > Caryophanales > Gemellaceae > Gemella > Gemella haemolysans. Next base: position 1,299,035 of record NZ_CP050965.1, read on the forward strand.
TTGCCATTGATTAGATGGTCCAAGATCTAAGATAGACGGAATAACGAAAAGTATCATAAGAAATACACTACTTTTCACATATAATGTTTCCTTCAGTGAGTTTTTAACCGTTCCAAATGATCCTTTTAGTTTCTCAATCGATATTTTTTGTGTAATTTCTAAGTTTTTCATAAATAAAAGTGTAATAAACAGCGAAATAATAAAAACTAGCATACTTAATATTATTGACAAACTTTTATAATAAACATACACATATTTAGCACTTATAAATCCTGCAATTGCTGAGAAAAATAATGCATACAGAGAATTTCTAGAAAGAACTTTATCAATATTTACCTCTTCATTATTTTTATTGCTTACATTTACTAACCAACTTGTTAGTGTTCCAGATTGAAACGATTCTGCAATTGCGGATAAAATCGCAGAAATATACAGTAAAATTAAACTATTGCTAAGCAATAATATTAAACCAACAACCCTAAAAACTGAACTAAGAAGAATACTATTTTTTGCCCCGATATTATCAGTTATTGCCCCGCAAGGCAGTTCTGTCATAAAAGAAGCTAACCAAAAAATTGATAAATACAACCCTACTTCAGCGAAAGAAAAATTCTTTGCTAGTAAGTAAATATATAAAATCGGATTAAAGAATGCTGTTGCTACTGTAACTAATATATTATATAGATAATAAAATTTAGTATTATTCATCTTTTTTTCCTACAACCTTATATATTCTTCCATAATTATCCCTATCTAAAAACTTATAGTCAACTAAGTATCTTCGAATAAGAGAATAATCCGAATGAATCTTCTTAATCGCTTCGTTTAATTCCTTTTCTGTAAACTCTAGTGATTTTTCTTTCAACATCTCTAAAACTATTTGAAGAACAAGAATCTTATTTTTTTCTTTTTTTGGTATTGTTATCAATTTATCATTCTTAAAATATTTTATTTTTACTTCTTCCATAGCACGCTTTCCTTTCAAATTTAAATTTTTATATACTATTATATACCAAATAAAATAAAAAACAAGTATAAAATTAACCTCTAACACAGTTTGTACTATGTTAGAGGTTTTGCAACCTAGTTTACTATTTATTTCTATTGCCCTAAGACAAAAACATCTTCAGCTTCTCTTTCTTCTTTCTTAGATCCTTTACTTAAAAATGAAATTTTATTAGCTATAATCTTAATTCTATAGTGGGTCACTCCGTCTTTATCTTTATAAACATTATTGTTTAAAGTACCCACTATATTGAGTAAACTTCCTTTTTCGCAGTATTTGGCTGTATTTTCTGCGATTTTACCAAAAGCAGTAAATTCGAAAAATTCAGTATCATAGTTCCCTTCTTTATTCTTAAAATCAGACTGAACTGCAATAGTAGCTTTAATATAACTTACTTTTTTATCACTTTCTTTTAATTCTGGTTTTTTTACTAATCTTCCTATTAAAATTACTTGATTTAACATAATTTATCCTCCCTTAAAATAGTAATCTAGATTGCTATGAAAACATTAGGAAGATTATCTTAGTCTTATTTATTGATTAAAGTAACAAAAACTTCGCCATCTTTCAAAAATTCTGCATTAATATAATTATCACCATCAAAATGTAATACCTTACCTGGTTCTACAATATGAATTTCTTCATCGTTTAAAAACACTTTAACTTCACCTTTGACACAAGTAAATACTACTAAAGCTTCTGGATGATTATGTTTAGGAATAACATCGCCTTCTTTCCCTACTTTTTTTACTAATTTAAATCTATCATGTTTTTTTAATAAACCTGCTTCTTCAAAAATTATTCCTACGCTCATATTAATTCTCCTTTATACTATATTAATATTTATTATATTTAATTTCATTATACTCCTTTTCTGCTTAGAAAACAAATGAAATTTATAACGTTAAAATTTTCTATCATAAGTTACTATTCTAAATTTTATGAGTAATACCTTCATTATAAAACACCTCAAAAATAAACTAATTTTTGAGGTATTTCTCTCTAGTATTCTATGACCTTTGATTAATGCACAACTTTCTTAGTAAGAAGGAATAAGTGGTGTGATTTCTCACTTCGATTTTCACATTCACTTACAGGGCCCTTTTACCAATCGGTGCTGTATTTGATTTGAAAACATTTCCTACTGCCTTAAAAGCGTTACTTATCGCTGCACCTGCCGCCTTAACTTTTCCAGAAACAAAACTTCCAAATTTTGCACCTTCTTGTAATGGTGTTTTATCCATACGTTTAAATCCTTCCGCGTAATAATAAGCTTTTTCTCTTACTTGCGGAGACATTTTATGAGCATCTCTATACACACCTTTTATAAATTCGTTATTAACTTCTCTATTAAAATAACCTTTTCTTTCATATCCTATATCATGAGCTCGACATAAAGCATCTAATGCATCTACTGGCTTTGGACCATTAACAATATCTCCATGTCCAGGTCCACAATAATGCCCATGTAGTTGATTTAGCTTAGCTCCTGTTCTTGTTTTTATAGCATATCTTGCAATTGCTATAGTTGGTAATTTTGATATTTCTTGTGGCGTAGCAATCTTTGTCTTAGCATTAACTGCTTTATTCGTAACATTTTTTTTTGATATGTTAGTAAGTTTAAGATTTTTCTGGGGTACAACTGATTTTTTAGTTAAATTAATTTTATTTGTTTTTCTTAAACTATTAACTTTTGAAGTTCCTTTTATAGCTGTTTTATTTTTTATACTGACAGCTTTATTCGATAATTTTCTATTCTTATTTTTTGAAATTACTTTTACTGAATTATTTTTCTTTGTACTCTGAATAGCACTCGTACTCGCTTTTTTATTTATAGAAACTTGTTTCCCTTTTGAATTTCTATTTGTTTGACCTTTTTGTGAAACGTTCCCTTTTAAATTAGAAGTTTTTCTTCCTAAGCTTACACTAGTCCCTTTTGAACTTGAAGTTTTTCCTCCTAAGCTTACACTAGCCCCTTTTGAACTTGAAGTTTTTCCTCCTAAGCTTACACTAGCCCCTTTTGAACTTGAAGTTTTTCCTCCTAAGCTTACACTAGCCCCTTTTGAACTTGAAGTTTTTCCTCCTAAGCTTACACTAGCCCCTTTTGAACTTGAAGCTTTTCCTCCTAAGCTTGCACTAGTCCCTTTTGAACTTGAACTTCTGCTTCCTTTTGAACTTGAACTTCTACTTCCTGAGTGCGCACTACTTCCTTTTGAACTTGAACTTCTACTTCCTGAGTGTGCACTACTTCCTTTTGAACTCGAACTTCTACTTCCTGAGTGCGCACTACTTCCTTTTGAACTTGAGCTTCTGCCTCCTGAATGCGAACTACCACCCTTCGAACTTGAACCTCGTCCTCCTGAACTTGCACTACTTCCTTTTGAGCTCGAACTACTTTTTGCAAAAGCTTCATGTTTTACATCTGTTATTGCAGCTGCTCCACAAAGAATAGTAGTTAATGCGAATATTGTTAACCCTTTTTTCATACTGTTATCTCCTTTTTAATATGTAGATTTAAGAAAACTATTTTTTAAATAGTTCACTTTAAAAGATACTATATCATAATAATATTTTCTTTTCAATAAAAAATATATCTCAATAAATTTAATTTTAAAAGATATTAATATCTTTTAAATAGCGATTGTCTCTAAATAATTGTATATTTTTCAAAAATATGGCAATTAAATTTTTCTATATTTAAGACAATAAATAATTAATCATTTAAATCTACATAACTTTGTTACCTTACTAAAAAATAATATTTATATATTCTGTACATTATATATCTTTTTTTATTTTTATCATTATTAATAAATTTCTTATTAAAAATATAAAAAAACTTAATGTATAATATCATTAAGCTTCTTTAAAATCAGAATAAGTATATATCCCTTTTTCTTTATATTCTATCGCAAATCTAACTATTTCTTTCCCTAATATCCCTACTTCAATAGGACTATATTTTTTAAATTTCCTACGTAGTATAGGCTTAAGTACTGGAGATAATTTAATGAAAAAATCTTCCATCACCCTCTTATCAGCTCTCTTAGCAATTAATAATGACGGTCTATATATTCTCAAAGTTCCTAAATTCATTTTTTGTAATTGTTCTTCCAATTCTCCTTTTAAAGAAGAGTAGAAGCTTTTAAATCTGCTATTTGCTCCAACTGCCGATACAACATTAAAACTCCTAACTCTTCCTTCACAAATTTTCGCGAAGTTAATTGTGTAATCCAAATCTATTTTGCGTTGATTTTCCTTAGTTTTGGCTATTTTTATCGTTGTTCCAAGACTTGCAAATACATCTGCATCTTTTAGAATGCTTGTATCAAAATTTAAATTTTCAAAATCAACTATTATTTTAGTTAATCTTTCTTCATCAGCTAACTTGTCTATTGACTGCCTTCCAAGAATATATACTTTACTATAAAAGTCATCTGCTAAGATTTTTTTTAATATTTCTTTACCTACAGCACCTGTAGCTCCAATGATTACCGCCGTTTTCTCCATTTTATCGCACCTCTAGAAGAATAATGATATTAAAGCTAAAATAGGTAATCCACCTTGCTTTAATATTATTTTTTTATCACTTGTTAAACCACCATATATAGCAACTAGTATAATATAAACCAATAGCAATCCTACTATTTCTTTAGGATTTTTTGATATAAATGTACCATATAATAATGCTACACCTAATAAGCCATTATAAATACCTTGGTTTTTGAATAATATGTTTAAATTCGGTCTTTTCAATTCTTCTTTTGATATATTAAATACTCTACTTGTACTGTCTGAATCTGTTGCAAAAGTTTCTAAGTACATTATATAGAAAAATAGCACTGCTACTAACACTGTTAAAATGGTTGATATTATATTCATTTTATACCTCTTTCTTAAATTAAGCTTTTATTAAATTTATCTAATAATTTAGTCAGTTTTTTTAGATCATCATCTGTAAAATCCTCACTGATAATATTTCTGATATCAGTATCTTTAGTACAACTATCAATTTTGTTTTTTGAAGCTTCAGTTATTTCTACATAAATTTCTCTATTGTTTTCTTTATTACGACGCTTATTAATATATCCTGCTTCTTCTAATTTTTTCAAATGTCTAGTTATAGCAGCTGCGTCTATTTCTAAAATCTTAGATAGCTGTTTAGGTGTTGCTACATCAACTTCATATAAGTATTTTATAATTTGAAATCTTGTTAGGCTTATCCCTATTTTTTTCTCAAATATATGAGCAATCTTTCTCTTTAACACTTTCAAATCATGCAATAGATTTACATATTTTCTTACATCCATCCACATAACCTCCTCTTTTATTGACTAGTCAATTATAGATTGCCATTATTATATCTTTTTATCATTGACTTATCAACTATTAACTCTGTAAGGTATTTTCTGACATGTACTGTAAGGTATTTTCTAAAAGAGAAAAACTTTATAAAAATACATTTACAAAGGTTTATTGGTTATATATAATATTTTTATAAGTTAACTATTTTTCAAAAGTAAACTATTTATTAAAAGTTTGACGTCAAAGTTTTTAATAAGTAAGCTTAATATGAATTAAGTTTATCTAAAGTTTAAAATAATACATTATTGAAGTAAAGGAGGAATTTTTATGTTCTCATTTTTAAGAGCTTCAGCACCAAAACCGAGAATTGATAGTTCTCGTACTGATGCTGAATATAAAAAACTTCGATGGCAAGTATTCTCAGGAGTCTTCATTGGATACGCAGCATACTATCTAATTAGAAAAAACTTCTCACTTGCTATCCCTTATTTAATTGATCAATATGGTTACTCTAAAGCTGATTTAGGGAAAGTTTCTCTTGCCCTTTCTTTAGCTTATGGTTTCAGTAAATTCATCATGGGTAACGTTTCAGATAGAAGTAATCCTAAGTACTTTATTACTATTGGTTTAGTTGCCTCTGCTGCTGTCAGCTTAATTTTCGGTCTTGTTCCTGCAGTACTTTCTTCATTAACATTAATGATTTTCTTATCAGCACTTAACGGATGGTTCCAAGGTATGGGATACCCACCTGGTGCTAAAACAATGACTAACTGGTTCTCTGCTTCTGAGCGTGGGGCCTGGTGGAGTTGGTGGAATGTTTCTCACAACCTTGGTGGTGGATTAATCGGTCCTCTTGCACTTTTAGGACTTTCAGTTTTTGGTGCTTGGCAATCATTATTCTACTTACCAGCGACTATTGCTATTATCTTAGCAATTATTATGTTTTATCTAATGAAAGATACTCCAGAGTCTGAAGGTTTACCTCCTGTAGACGAATGGAAAGGTGAAAAAATTGTAGAAAAAGTTGAGTCTGCTCACACATTATCAGCAAAAGATATTTTCTTTAAATACATTATTAACAACAAATTCCTATGGGCTATCGCAGTCGCTAACGTATTCGTATACTTTGTACGTTACGGAATTATCGACTGGGCACCTACTTACTTAAAAGAAGTAAAACACTTCTCTGTTGACAAACAAAGTTGGGCTTACTTCTTATATGAATATGCTGGTATCTTCGGTATGCTAACTAGTGGATACTTAAGTGATAAAGTGTTTAAAGGACACCGTGCTCCTCCTATGTTATTATTCTTAACTGGAGTTCTTGTAGCTGTTTTCATTTACTGGAAAAACCCTCCAGGAAACCCATTAGTAGATAATATCTGTCTTGTAGCTATCGGATTCTTAATCTATGGACCTGTTATGATGATTGGTCTTCAAGCAGCAGACTTAGTTCCACGTGTTGCTACAGGTACTGCAACTGGGCTTACTGGTTTATTCGGTTACCTACTTGGATCAGCAAGCGCTGGTTACGTTATGGGTAAACTTGTTGATGTCTTTGGATGGAATGGTGGTTTCTACGCATTAATTGTTTCTTGCGTATTAGCATTTGTATTCATCTCATTAACACTATTCAAAAAAACATCTAAACAGTTAGAAAATTAATAAATAAATATCTCTATCAGACAAGATTTTTAATCCTCCTTATTCTGATAGAGATATTTTTCTTTTGGTTATAATATAAGGTTATTTTTTAAATATTCCACTAATTCACTTCTTTTTTTAGTATTTGTTTTTTCCATAAGGCGTTTTTTGTATGTATCCACAGTTTTAACACTTAGAAACAATTTCTCTCCAATATCTGTCAGAGTATACCCTTCAACTATATATCTCCCTACCTCTTTTTCTCGTTCACTAAGTTCTATTTCTTTATCTTCTTTAAATAGTTCATAGAAGATTGTAGCATACTTATCATTTAAGTATATTTCATCTTTTACTATAACTTTATCAATTGCTTGCAAGATTTCTTCATGAGCAGTGCTTTTTGTTACGTAACCCGAGGCTCCCAGTCTCAAAGCTTTTTTTATATATGATTTATCTTCATGCATACTTAATATAATTACTTTAGCATCGAGTTTTTTCTCTTTTATAATTTCTAATATATCGTATCCACTCCCGTCAGGCAATGAAATATCACAAATAAATAAATTATATATATTATCTTTAATTTTTTCCAAAAATTCAGTTTTACTTGCACAATCATCAATGACACTGATTTTTTCATCATCTTCTAAAAGTACTTTTATGCCAATTTTTATTAGTTTATGGTCATCAATCAATAATATCTTCATCAGCTTTCTCCTCTATCACTTCAGTCTTAAATTTACAAGTTAGTATTGTAGAATATTTTTTATTATGTAAAACCTTAAACTCCCCTGAAAAATCTAAAATCCTTTCTTGTATTCCATAAATTCCTAATCGTCCTTCTTTTTTAGCCTTCTCTACACGTTCTTTAGTTAATCCAATACCATTATCGGCAATACTCAAGATAATGTAATCTGCATTCCCATAAAGTTTAATCTGTACTTCTGTTGCTCCTGAATGGCGTTTTATATTAGATAACGATTCTTGAATTATACGATAGAGGGTTATATCAAAATTATTATTCTTTCCACCTCTATAGTTTGTATAAAAATCCACTTCGATATTATAAAATTTTTTATAATCTTCTATGTATTTTATAAGCACTTCTTCTAAACTCAATTCTGAACTTGGTGGTCTTAAATTTACTGCAATATTTCTTATGTTTGTTAAACTATTTTCTATCTCTGTTTGTATTAATAGTAATCTATCTTTTTTTCTTTCATCACTTTCTTTTTCTACAAGATTACTCAATAAAAACAACAAGCTTGCTAAAGACTGACTTACCTCGTCATGTAATTCCCTAGAAAGCATTTTTCTTTCTTCTTCTTGAATTCTGAATATTTTGTTTAATAAATAGTTATTTAATTTCTTGTTTTTTCTATTTGACTCAACCATTTTATTAATAGAGCTAACAAGAACATGGAAATCACGGCTATAATTATCTTTTTCTATTTTTTTTCTATAGTCTCCTTCTCTTATAATTTCATCTGTAACTAGAGTTAAATCTTGAACAGGGCGTTCAATCATTTTTGAAATATAGTAAGCAATTATTAACAACATAAGAAATACTATCATATTTAAAAATAATATTCTTAAAAACTGCGTGTATGTTTTAACATAAATATCTTTTGTGTAAAATCCTATCCTTATATATCCGATATTTACATCATCTATAGGAGAAATATATTCTAATAATTCTCCTCTTGAGCTCCCATATCTTTTAAAATTATTTAATTGTTCGGTATTAAATGTTAAAAGTTTCTCTGGAACACCTTTTAAAGTTTTCCCTAATATATTTTTCTCATTATCGTAAATAACTATATATGCTACCTCTTTATTTACTGATGCACTATGAATTTTTTGATATATTTCATAAGTATTTTCTGTTTTTATGTTCTCTGAAATATTTCCTGATAATTGGTAATAAGTTTGAGTTATTCTATCTTTCAATGCACCTTCAAGTATATTTTTATTATTAGCATACGTATATACTAGAACAACACTCAAATATACTGTATAAATTACCACAAAAAATATTATAATTTTATTTTTTATCTTCAACTTATCCATTTTCTAATCCTCGCTTATTAGATTTGGATAATCACTTGCTTTTGTTTCTACATATTTTTCAATCTGAAGTTGAGATAATGTATTCTTTATTGAATTATCCTTGTTTATAGAAAGTAATATATTCTTAATTTTTTCTTTATCTTCATAATTTTTATGACTAACTACTGGACCAGTCGCTACCTCTGGGAATGTCTTTATTACTTTAACATTGTTAGCTACTTCTGGAAAATTGTTTTGTATATATTGTAAAGCCCAGTCATCAATTATAGCTGCCGACGCTGTTCCACTTGCAACTTGGTTTATCGATTCCTCATGGCTATGCGTAAAATAATTACTACTAAAAAATTTATTAACTATTATTCCATTTTTTTTAAAATAGTCATTTAATGCTAAATACCCAGAATAACTATAAGTATCAACAAAAGCAAAACTCATATTTTTTAAATCCTCTATCTCCTTTATACTTGAGTCTTTTTTAGCGATGACTATAGGATGATAATATGCTTTTCCCCTATTTGGTCTAGCTAAAAGTTCTAATGAATCCTTATCTTCATATAATGAATATGCTCCTGTTGATAAAAATGCAATATCTATTTTATTATTTTTCAATAGAATATTTATATCTCTATAACTTTTTTTTTGAATCAATTTAACCTTTTTATTTAGTTTTTCACCGATGTAATTAGCTAATTCTTTCTCCAAGATATAACTCTTATTATCTCCTGCTACCGAAATCAATCCTATTCTCAAGTTTTCATCATCATTATTAGTATTATCAATAGACTCCGTTACATTTGAAAAATCAATATATTCTTCTTGCTTATTTTTCAAAATAAACGGTAGAATTATTAATAGTATAACCGAAATAATTACTACAAAAAAACTTGTAACTATTCTCTTCATTATATTTCACCTCTATTATTATAAAACTTATTATTAGACTAAAAAATATTATCACATAAAAATTTTGTTTATAATATCTTCCTAAGTATATTATTGTATTTTTAAAGCTACATTATAGTATAAAATTTATATTAAATTCCATTTATTAATAGTATAACATTATATTAATATTGAAAAAAGAGAAAATCACTCATTTAAATATAAGCAATTTTCTCTAACTAATCCTATAAATATTTCATCGCTTCTCTTAAACTAAGATTCGCCATTTCACTTCTATTTTTTTCTATGAATTTCCTAACCCATTCTGGATTAACTTTTGAATAATCTCGAAGTGCCCATCCTATAGCTTTATTAATGAAAAATTCACCATCAGATAAATTATCTTCTAGTATTGTTTCTAATAAAAGTTTATCTACATTCTCTTTGAATGATAATTGATGTAAAATAGCTACTCTTCTTAACCAGATATTGTTTTCTTTTTTTGACCATTCTAACATCAAAGTTTTTAATTCCTTGTTACGATTCACAACATCACCAATAATCTTAGATAGTAAATCAACTGTATCCCACCAAGATTTAGTAACTACAAGATACTTTAGCTTTGAAATATCACCTTTTTTTAGAAATTTTTGCATAGCTTTTAAATAATACACTACCGCATATTGAAATTCTCTTTCTTCTTTATTCCAACAAGTTTCAATAAAATTCCAATCTATTTCTTTTGTTTTTCTAGCTGTAGGAAAATACTTCTTAAATAATTCTGTTCTTTTCGGTCCTCTTATACCAAGAAAGTTGAATTTATCCCGCATGTACTTTTCCATTGATTCAGCTAAAAGTTCATTACGATTGTTTTCAAGTTCTGTGATTAAACCTGATAATTTCATATTAAATCTCTACTTCTTATCTTTTATTTTCTAAACTTGCTTTAATGAATCCAGCGAATAATGGGTGTGCTTTTTCTGGACGTGATTTGAATTCTGGGTGGAATTGACCTGCAACGAACCATAGGTGTTCAGGAATCTCTACTATTTCAACAAGTTTTCCATCTGGACTCACACCTGATAATACCATACCTTTTTGAGATAAACGATCACGATAGAAGTTGTTGAATTCGTATCTGTGACGGTGACGCTCAGTAATGTTGATTTCCCCATATTCTCTGTGTGCTACAGATCCTTCTGTTAATGTACAAGGGTAACTTCCTAAACGTAAAGTTCCTCCCATTTCAACAACATTTTCTTGATCTGCTAATAAGTTAATAATTGGGTATGGTGTATTTGGATCTAATTCAGATGAATGTGCTCCAGTTAATCCACATACATTACGTGCAAACTCAACAGCAGCAAGTTGCATACCTAAGCAAATACCGAAGAACGGAACATTGTTTTCACGTGCATATTTAATAGTTGTGATTTTACCTTCTACTCCACGATCACCAAATCCACCAGGAACTAAAATTCCATCTGCATCTTTAAGATATTCATGTACATTTTCTTCTGTAATATCTTCAGATTGGATCCAATCAATTTTTACTTTAGCATTGTGTTTATATCCAGCGTGTTTAAGTGATTCTACGACTGAAATATAAGCATCATGAAGTTCTACATATTTACCTACTAATGCAATCCTTACATTTTCTTTTAAGTTATCTACTCTCTCTACTAATGATAACCATTCAGTCATATCAGCTTCTGGTGCTGTTAAACCAAAGTGATTTAATACGATGTCATCAATTTTTTGAGCTTTAAGATTTACTGGTAATTGATATAAATTACTTACATCGCGACTTTCAATAACATTTTGTTTAGGAATGTCACAGAATAATGAAATTTTAGCACGTAGTTCATCGTTTAGAGCAAGCTCATTTCTCACTACGATAATATCTGGTTGAATACCTAATCCACGTAATTCTTTTACTGATTGTTGAGTTGGTTTAGTTTTCATTTCTCCAGCAGCTTTAATATATGGTAATAATGTACAGTGAATGAAACATACATTATCACGACCTAAATCACTACGGATTTGACGGATAGCTTCTAAGAATGGTAAAGATTCGATATCTCCTGTTGTTCCACCGATTTCAGTAATAACTACGTCTGCATCACTAGATTCTCCTGCTAATAATACACGAGATTTTATTTCGTTAGTTACGTGAGGAATTACTTGAACTGTTCCTCCTAAATAATCTCCACGACGTTCTTTTTCGATAATTGAAGAATAAACACGTCCTGCAGTTACGTTAGAATATTGTCCTAAGTTAACATCGATGAATCTCTCATAATGCCCTAAGTCTAAATCTGTTTCTGCTCCATCTTCTGTAACGAAAACTTCTCCATGTTGATATGGACTCATTGTTCCTGGGTCAACGTTTAAATATGGATCAAACTTTTGTAATGTTACCTTTAATCCTCTATTTTTTAATACACGACCTACTGATGCCGCTACAATCCCTTTTCCTAATGATGAAACTACTCCACCTGTTACAAAAATATACTTTGTCATTGTGTTCTCCTTCTATTAAAAAATAATAAACCCCCTACGAAATTATCGCAGGGGGTGGTTTCTTAAATCACTCTTTAAGAGTGCCCGTATATTATTCTAGCATAACGTAATATTTTTAGCAACTAAAATAATTCGATATATATAATTTTCTTTATGATTGAATATTAAAAGAATTTAAATGAACTAAATGGATAGTATCTTAAGCTTACTTTTCCAATCATCGCTTCTTTTTTAACGAATCCAAAGACACGACTGTCCGTACTGTGTTGTCTATTATCTCCAAGTACGAAGTATGTCCCTTCAGGTACTGTCTTAGATTTTGTACTGCTTAAAAATTCAATATTAAAATCTGGTGTAAATGGTGCTGTACCAGAAGCCTTAGCCTCTTTTATTTTTTGAGCTAAGTATGGCTCATCTACTTTTTGACCATTTACATATAATACATCGTTTCTGTACTCAATTGTGTCTCCAGGAACTCCAATTATACGTTTAATATAATCATCAGTTTCATTGGCGTGGAAAACAACTTCATCTCCACGTTCAAAGTTTTTACTAAATTTATTAACGAAAACTTTATCGTTATCAGCAAATGTGTAGTCCATTGAGTGACCTTTTACTGTAAAAGGTGCAATAACATAAGTGCTTAGAACAAGATAAATAGCTATCGAAACTACTACAACTACTATCCATTCCATAATTTCTCTTAAAATTTTCACTGGTATATCCCTCTTTTATTTTATTTATGATTAATAATTCTATCATATATCAAAAGAAAAATCAAAAATAATTCTTTTATATATACTATTGTTATTATAATTAATAACTCTAGTATGATTTTAGACTTCTATATAGAAATATATCATTTATGTTATATTAAATCTACTCATCTCACCTATTTTACAGTCTTACCTATTTGAGACTAATCCAAAAGACCTAAAATTTAACAAAGTTCATATAAAAACTCATAGACGCAGTGATTTATCGATATCTAAATTCGCTTTACAAAAGCTTTTTAGATATTTACTAAACTTTGCGGGGATGATTCGACAAAATTTTGTTTCTCCGAAATCTCAATTTTTGAGTCACTCACTTGAAAGTACTTTTATTGAATTATTTTACCATTATGCTATAATTATTTATACGGGAGTCTGTGAACAGTCTGAGAGGAAATATCAATATTTCGACCGCACCTGATCTGGATAATGCCAGCGTAGGTACACTTAGCTTAAAGACAAAACTTAGACCCCCCCTTATATTGTAAGGAGGTTTTTTATTTTGATAAATTGCAGTATTGCATTACAAATTCTTCCACTTGATAATCATGATGGGAGATTAAAGATTATAGATAAAGTTATCTATTTTCTACAAAATAAACATTCTAATTTAAAGGTAACTCCATTCGAAACGGTCATTGAAGGAGAATTCAATGATTTAATGGATACATTAAAAGAATGTTTAGTCCTAGCGGGTGAGGACAGCAAAAATATTTTTGCAAATGTGAAAATTAACTACGGAGACGTTTTAACTATTGATGAGAAAATTAGTAAATTTAATTAACAAATACGCTGCAACTATTTCTATGTTGTGCTTAATCATAATTTGGCAAGGTGCTGGAAACCTTGGTTTATTACCTAAATACATTATTCCAACACCCATTGAAATAGTAAAAGCATTTATAAAAAACTATCAACTATTAATTTTTCACAGCAAAATCACCCTACTCGAAGCTATAATAGGATTATTTCTAGGAATAGTCATAGCTTGGCTTCTTGCTTTAATTATGGATAGTATACCAATATTTAATAAGACAATTTATCCACTTTTAGTACTAACTCAAACTATTCCAACTATAGCCATAGCCCCTATCCTTGTTCTTTGGCTTGGATACGGACTAACTCCAAAGATTGTATTGATTGTTTTAACGACAACATTCCCAATAGTTGTTAGTATTCTAGATGGATTTAGAAACTGTGATAAAGATATGATCACTCTTTTACGTCTTATGAATGCGAGTAAATTCCAAATACTTTGGCATGTTAAAATTCCTACTAGTCTTAGTTATTTCTACGCAGGACTTAGAGTCAGCGTCTCTTATGCATTTATCGCTGCAGTAGTAGCTGAATGGCTTGGAGGATTTGAAGGACTTGGAGTATACATGATTAAAGCAAAAAAACTTTTTGAATATGATACTATGTTTGCAATTATCATATTAGTATCAGTCATCAGTTTACTAAGTATTGAACTTGTTAAACTAAGTGAGAAAAAATTTATTAAATGGAAATATATAGGAGAAAATCATGAAAAAGATATTAACTAGCATTTTTGCATTTATCTTAGCAATTTCATTAACTGCATGTAGTACAGTAAATAAAAATGCAGAGAAAAAAGAACTTAAGAAAGTTGACTTCGTTCTTGACTGGGCGATTAATACTAACCACACTGGTCTATATGTAGCGAAGGAAAAAGGATACTTTGCTGAAGAAGGTATCGATCTTGATATTAAACCAGCACCTGAAGACAGTACTTCTGATTTAATTATTAACAATAAAGCACCTTTTGGAATTTATTACCAAGACTCAATGGCTAACAAACTTTCTAAAGGAGCAGGAATCACTGCTGTAGCTGCTATTATCGAACATAACACATCTGGTATTATTTCGCTTAAGAAAAACAATATTAAAGAACCTAAAGACCTTGAAGGTAAAAAATATGGAACTTGGAATGATCCAGTAGAATTAGCAATGGTTAAATCATTAATTCAAAAACAAGGTGGAGATGCTAATAAGTTAAACTTAGCTCCAAATACAGATACTAACTCTGTTACTCCATTAGAAAATGGTCTTTTCGATGCTGCTTGGATTTACTATGCTTGGGATGGTAAATTAGCAGAAAGTATGAAATTAGACATTAACTACTTCTACTTAAAAGATTTCAATAAAGACTTAGACTACTATTCTCCAGTAATTATTGCAAATAATGATTACTTAAAAGAAAATAAAGAAGAAGCTAAAAAAGTTCTTAAAGCTATTAAGAAAGGATATGTCTACGCTATAGAACATCCTGAAGAAGCTGCAGAGATTTTAATTAAAAATGCTCCAGAATTAAAAGATAAAAAAGATTTCATCGTTGAATCTCAAAAATATTTATCTAAACAATATGCATCAAACAAAGATCACTGGGGTGAATTCGACGCTAACAGATGGAATGCATTCTACCGTTGGGTTAACGACAACAAAATCACTGAAAAACCTCTTGCAGAAAACACTGGATTCAGCAATGACTTTATAAAATAATGAATATATTATCAATAAAAAACTTATCTTTCAATTATCCGAACAATAAAATATTACATGATATAAATATTTACGTCGATAAAGGTGAAGTCGTATCTATACTCGGCGGTAGTGGTGTTGGTAAAACTACACTTTTCAATATTATCGCAGGTATCAATCCTCTTCAAAGTGGTGAGATATCTATAAAAGGTAACACAGACTATAAAGGTCGTGTAAGTTATATGCTTCAAAAAGATTTATTACTAGAGCATAAGACTATTATTCAAAATATAACACTTCCACTTCTAATAAGAAAAGTCAGTAAAAAAGAAGCTGAAGAAGAAGCAATAAAAAGTCTAAAATTATTTAATCTTTATGAATATAAAGATAAATATCCTAGTGAATTAAGTGGAGGTATGCGTCAAAGAATCGCACTACTTCGTACATATATGTTTAAAGAAGAACTATTCTTATTAGATGAACCATTCAGTGCACTCGATGCAATTACTAAAATTTCACTACACTCTTGGTATTTAGAAATTAAGAATAAACTTGACTTAACTACTCTACTTATTACCCACGATATTGATGAAGCTATCGATCTTAGTGATAGAATTTATATCATAAAAAACAAACCTGGTGAAATAGTATCAGAAATTAAAATAAATCTTGATATAGAAAATCAAGATGAGCAAAAATTAAAATATAAAAAAGAAATACTTAATATACTTGGACTCTAAAAACAAATCCCTAGTGTGAATTATCACACTAGGGTTTCTTCTATATCTTTACTACTTATATATACTATACTTTTTATTTATTAAGTAAATTAGAAATGAAGGAACAATTGCAAAGAGCATAAGCTTATAACCAAATACTTCTAAAGCAAGAAGTATAGGAGCAATGTAAGTTTTCGTTGCTGCTGAGAATACAAGACAATACCCTAGAGCTGCTGTTACTAAAATAGGTAATCCTAAATAAGTTCCTAAAATCACTCCACATGTAGCTCCTATCGCAAATAGTGGCGTAACTTCTCCACCACTAAAACCAATACCTGTACAAATCGCTGTTAAAACAATCTTCAATATAAAATCATAAATTTGAATTTGTTCAAAGTTTGTGAAAGAAAAGCCAATTAAATTTGTTCCTAACGAAGCATACCTATATTCAAAAATAAAACTAACTAGAATAAAAACAATCAAAAGAATCCAACTGATTTTCTCATTTAAAACTACCACTTCTTTAATTTTTCTTTGAATAACAACAAAGAAGATCCCTACAAATACAAAAACAATACCAATTAAAATAAGTTTGAATATAAATTCTAAATTTATATTTACCTTACTTACATCTATTTCTACAAAGAACTTCTCTAAACCTAACTTATGGGAAACAAAGGCGCTAATATATGCTCCGATTATATATATTATATACTCATATACCTTATTCACTGTAAAATAAAATTTTTCATTAACAACTTCTAAAATAAATACTACTGCAGCAAGTGGTGTTTGAAATAATCCTGCAAAACCACAAATCATTCCTAATTTAACAAAAAATTGTTTCTTCTCCTTACTGAAATCTCCTCCAGTAAGATTACCTCCGATAGCTCCACCTAATTGTACAGCAACTCCTTCACGTCCAACACTTACTCCAAATCCATGTGCTAATAAGGTATTCAACGTTAGTATAAAAGGAAAGCTCCATGTTACTTTATCTTTATTACCAGTTGCAGCTTCTATAAAATATTTCATTCCTATCGTATTAGTTTTTAAATACTTATTACTAAATTTTGTGAAAATTAAAATTAAAGGTGTTAATACTATCAAATACTTATAGTAACCACTTGTTATCTCTATTAATTTTAATAGTATCTGCCCAAATACCGAACAACAAACAGCTATTAATAATATTAAACTTACTAATCTTATATAATAATTTTTAACCATACTATTTTTGATTTTTTCCTCCTTGTATTAAATAATAATAGGAGCGACTTTAGACTTATGATTCATAAAAAATCATTTTTATAAAGTCACTCCCATACATCCTTTTTTATAATTTGTTTTTAAACGATAATCTCGTTTTCTTCGGTTGATCATAACTGAATCCTTCACCAATAATATCATGAACTTCGGTGATTGTTACAAACGCCCGTGGGTCAATATTATAAACGATAGATTTCACTTTCCCTATCTCATTTCTAGAGACTACACAATATCCTATATTTAAATCTTTCTTAGAATAACTTCCCTGACCTTTAATATATGTCAAACCTCGATTCATATCATCTTGAATTCGTTTAGTTATTAATTCAATCTCTGATGAAACAATCATTACTCCTTTTCCAGGAACACCACCTTCAACAACATAGTCAATCATCTTAGTACATATGAAAATATAAATTAATGTATATAATATCGCAGGAAAACTTTTAACTACTACAAATGTTAAAGCTATAATTACTCCATCGAGAACTTGAATTATTCTACCGATTGAACTTCCTGTATAAAGTTGAATAATCTTAGCTACGATATCTACTCCCCCGGTTGTTCCACCTGCTAAAAAGACTATTCCAAGACCAATACCAGCAAGTATCCCCCCAAAAACAGAAGCAAGTAGTCTATCCCCTCCTATATCAATAGCGATATTATATTTTTCAAATACTCCTATCCAAAAAGTTAGCATAAAAATACCATATACAGTATATAACATAGTTTTCTTATCTAACATTTTATAACCGATTACTAATAAAGGAATATTCACCAAAATTGTCCCAACAGAAACCGGTAGTCCAATTGCATATAATAATAACAGCGCTATCCCTGTTCCTCCACCTTCTGCAAGTTTGTTTGGAACATTAAAATGCATAATCGCAAAAGAATAAATTGCACATCCCAAAGAGATAATAAGCAGTTCTTTTATGATCTTCATTAAATTTAAATTTTTAAAATTCTTTTCCATAGTGCACCTCCCAAAATTCAACTGTACCCTAATTATAACAGTTTCTTTCAGGATAAACAACACCGTACTTATATAAATTTTCTAACTTTAATTATTATAAATTTTATATTTTCTTAGACATTATTTCAAATTTGTACTATAATTATAATATCAATATTGGAGGTTGACTTTTAAAATGAATAAAAACTTCATACCAAATTATCTTACCTTATGTAATATATTTTGTGGATTCATGTCAATTTTGACTACATCACACGGATATTTCATTTGGGGAACTGTCTTTATTATATTAGCCATGCTTGCAGATAGATACGATGGTATCGTTGCAAGAAAACTTGGTGTTGTTTCTGAAATTGGTCACGATTTAGATTCATTATGTGACGTAGTTAGTTTTGGAGTTGCACCAGCTATGCTTGTTTTTGAAATATTTGTTACTACTGAAAAACCATCAGCTATTCTAACAACAATAGTTGCAATAATTTGCGGAGTATACGTATGTTGTGGTGCTTATCGTCTAGCCAGATTCAACGTTACAAAAATGAAAAATGGATACTACCAAGGTGTTCCTATCACAACTTGTGGAACAATTCTTGCGATTATCGCACCGATAAAATTACCAAGCATTGCTACGCTAATCTTAGTAATATTATGTTCTTATCTAATGGTAAGCAATTTAAAGATTAAGAAAATATAGAAATAAGGTTGTAATTGTTTTTTAACTAATTACAACCTTCTTTGAGTTAGATCGATTATTTGTATGAATTCAAGATTATTATACACTATAATTGATTTACTTTTACCCTCATATCAGTTTAATTACAGTATATTACTTTTTTTTTTCTAAAATTTATTATATAATCGTATAAGTAATTTTGAAAATAAACATATTAAAAAGGAGATTTCAAGATGATATTTACTGAAATTAATAGTGAGGAACTCCAACAATTTCAAAAAGAAAATAACCACCGTTATTTTTTCCCTCAGTCAGCTGAATATAATTTCATGACAAATAATAGCAATAATAATTTAAAAACTAAAATTTTAGCAGTTAAAGAAAATAATAAAATCTTAGCTTATGGAACTTTCATTTATTTTCAGTATAAGAAATTCTTTTATAAGGTGACTGCTCAATTTGGTCCAATTATGAATTATTCAAATATTGAACTAGTAAAATTCTATATGACAGAATTAAAAAAATACTTTGCTAAAGATCTTCGCGTGCTTTCTGTAAGGGTGAATCCTTTTGTAAACGAGAAATATTTCAAAGATATTGAATATATTACTGAAAATCAAGATGCTAAAAAAGTCGCAAAAATTTTGAATGATTTAAATTACATCCCTATGAATGCTGACTTGTTTAGAAATCCAACATTACCTCCCCGTTGTATATTTTCTAAGTCATTAGATGAAAACATAACAGAATATAATTTATTAAAAAATATATCTCAAATTGCTCGTTATACTATAAATAGAACTATTAAAGAAGGTGTATTAGTACGAGAAATAGATATTTTTAATGAGAATGATGCTAAAATTTTTGACGAAATAAATCGTGCCACAGAAAATAGAATTAATTTTGAAATTCGTGACAATACATACTTTAAATCACTTAAAAATAATATTGGTGAAAAAGCACGTTATCTTATTTCTTACATTGATTGCGATCAATTTATTAAAACTACTACAGAAACAATAGCTACTCTTGAAAAAGAACGAGATGACTTAAAAGAAAAACTAGATCAAGGTAAAGTTAACGCTAAAAAGGCAACGAATCGTCTAAAGGAATTTGATGAAAATATTGGAATTTGGTATAAAAAAATTGAAAAAATAAAAGAACTAAAATCAGAAAATGGAAATATTATTAATTTATCATGTGCAAGTTTCATCGAATCAGGACAAGATTTAATATACTTCACTAGTGGAGCAATCAGTAAGTTCCATCGTTATGAAGGACCATATGCTATATTATTCCATATGATGAAATATGCAATAAATAATAACTTTAAATATTTCAATTTCTTCGGTACCTCAAAAGATTTCACTTCTGAAACAGCAAGTGACTACGGTGTTCTTCAATTTAAACGTAATTTCAATGGTAATATAGAATACTTTATGGATAATTACGAATTTCGTAACGCTCTTGGAAAAATTTGGAAAATATAAAAGGAATCGGGTTGCATGCCCAATTCCTTTTTTTATTTATTCTGATTTATTAGCAACTTTTTTCGTAGCTTTTTTTGGTTTCTCTTTTTTTTGTGGTTTATTATTTTCTGGATACATTACTTTATCAACTAATCCATATTCACATGCTTCTTCAGCAGTTAAGTAGTTATCACGTTCTGTATCACGTTCAATAGCTTTAATAGTTTGTCCAGTTCTGTCCGCTAAAATTTTATTTAATTTTTCACGAGTTCTTAAAATATGTTTAGCTGCTATTTCAATTTCAGTTGCTTGACCTTGCGCTCCACCTAAGGGTTGGTGAATCATCACTTCTGCATTTGGAAGTGCATAACGTTTACCAATAGTTCCTGCTGCAAGTAAGAATGCTCCCATACTAGCCGCCATACCCATACAAATAGTTACAACATCACATTTAATATGTTGCATAGTATCATAAATTGCAAATCCAGCCGTTACACTTCCCCCTGGTGAATTTATGTAAAAGTAGATATCCTTTTCACTATCTTGTGCTTCTAAAAATAAAAGTTGACTTGTTATTGAATTAGCTACTTGATCATTAACATCTGATCCTAAAATAATGATTCTATCTTTTAATAATCTTGAATAAATATCATAAGCTCTTTCTCCTTGAGAAGTTTGCTCAATTACTGTAGGAATTAAATTCATTTTCTTACCTCCTAATTTTCTTTTTCACTTGTTATTATATATCAAATATGGTCAATTATCAACTTATTTCCCCTTTTTAAACTTCCTTTATTATGGGGTTGACCCAAACGACAAAGTTCATATGAGAACTCATAGACGCAGTGGTTCATTGATATCTAAATTCGCTTTATAAAAGCTTTTTAGATATCTAATAAACTGTGCGGGGGTGACTCGACAAAATCGATTTTGATATGTACCCCTTTTACTGGACAAACCAGTGAAAGGGGTATTTTTATGCGTTATAGTTTTGAATTTAAAGTAAAATGTGTTGAGATGTATGAAAGAGGGGAATATCCAGAAACACCGAATGGAATAACTACTAGAAAATTTAAAGATACTATTAGAAAATGGAAAAGAATGGTTGATTCGTTAGGAGTAGGTGTCTTGCGACATAAAACAAAAAATAAGAAGTGGAATTCAGAAGAAAAACTAGTATTAGTTTCTAAAATTTTAGCTGGTTATTCATATAATTCCGTTGCACTAGACAATGGAATTAACTATAGGACACTGTATAAATGGGTTCAAAAATATAAAGAAAAAGGTTATAATGGACTTGTAGATGAGAAGAAAGGAAGACCAAGAAAGGTACCTATCATGAAAGAAAATAGTAGTCCTAAACCATTAAAAGAGTCAGAAAGAGAAGAATTAATTAGATTACGTGCAGAAAATAAATTTATAAAAGCGGAAATCGAAAATATTAAAGCGGAAAAAGAAATAATAAAAAAATTAATAGCCTTGAGGCGAGAAAAATGGGCTGCGCAACTCAAGGCGAAAAAGCAGCAATCATCAAAGAACTTAGAAAAAAAGGATATCAATTAAAATGCCTTTTACAAGAAATAGGAATGGCAAAATCAACGTATTATTATTTAGTAAATAAGGAAGAAGTAGGTGTTGAGGCTATTCGTAATGAACCAGTGTTAAAAGAAATTAAAATTATTTTTACCGAAAATAAAGGACTATATGGTGTCCGTAGAGTTCACAATGAACTAATTAATAGAGGTTTTAAAGTAAATCATAAACGAGTACAAAGTCTTATGCATAAAGAAGGATTGAAAGGGAAAACTCCTAAAGAAAGATACCATTCATATAAGGGAACAGTAGGAAAAGTCGCTAATAATATAATAAATCGAGATTTTAGTACGACTGCTCCTTTACAGAAATGGACTACAGATGTATCACAATTCAATTTTTCATGGGGAAAGTGCTATTTTTCAGCGATTCTAGATATGCATACAAATGAAATAATATCATATGATTTATCTTTACATCCAAATTTAGATCAGATAAAAAGGATGTTAGAACAAGCATTTAATAAATTTCCAAATACAGAAGGATTAATTATGCATTCTGATCAAGGGTGGCAGTATCAACATTCACACTATAGAAGTGAGTTAAAAAAACATGGAATCATTCAATCGATGTCTAGAAAGGGAAATTGTTATGATAATAGTATCATGGAATCACTTTTTGGAAGAATGAAGACGGAGATATATTATGGTTATGAAAAGGTTTATATGTCATTTGAAGAGTTTAGTAAAGCTGTATCTGAATATATAAATTATTACAACAACAAGAGAATTCAATCAAAAACAAAATGGATGCCTCCTGTACAATACAGGATAACATCCACTTGTCTAAACTAAATATATATGTGTCCAGAATTTTGGGTACACATCATTTCTACGAAATCACGATTTTTGAGTCACTCCCAAAAATACGACTCGAAAACCTGTGTTTTCAAGCCGTATTTACTTTGTTATTATAGTCTATATGAATGTTCTTTAAAATTACCTACAATAGTATTAACTGCAGTTACTGTAATAAATGCTTCTGGACAATTTTTCGCTACTAATTGTCTTAAAAGATGCATCTCATTTTGTTGAATAACTACGATAATCATTCTTTTTTTCTTATGAGAATATCCACCTTCAACATCCATTATTGTAGAACCTCTATGCAGTGTAGTGTTTATTAGTTCCACCATTTTTTCTGGATTACTACAAATTATTGTACATTGTATATATGCTGAAAAGAATTTTTGAACACCTTTCATCGTCTGATTACGTACAAAACTCATTACAAGTGCATACATTACATATTTAATATCAAAAAATATCCACACTATTGTATATATTGTTATATCTTGTATTAAAAAAACTGTTGGTAGATTATATTTAAACTGCTTAGTAATAAACTTACCTGTTATATCCGTTCCACCCGTTGAAGCTCCAGCAACCAACAGACAACACATAGCTAATCCCGAAATAATTCCACAGAAGATTGCGGCTACAAGAGAATCTCCAAGGTTAACAGGAGTTATTATCTTAGGTAAATTGTTAATTAAAAAAGATGAGATACTAATTACTAATCCTGTTAGTATTACAAATTTTCTCCCAATATATTTATAGCCTAAATAAAATAATGGGACATTTAAAACAAATTGTGCAGTCCCTATTTTTATCCCAGTTATTTTATTAATTACTAAACTTAATCCTAATGCACCACCCGCACCAATATTATTAACAGGTATTAACAACCCAGCATAAATTGAGAATAATACTGTTCCTAGTATTATTAGAAATATATCTTTTGATTGTTTATGTTGATCAGTCGTATAAATCGTATCCGATAATTTCATGTTATCCTTATCCTTTATTTTTTATCCACTATATATTTTAATACAAATTAAATTTTAAAACAATTAAAAATCAACTATCTCACATGAAATATTAATAAATAATTCATTTTATCAACATTTTGTGTTAAAATTTAAGTAATAGATTTTTCTAATTATTAAAAAATTGAGAATTTTGGGAGTACATCACTTACATATTTGCCCCCAATTAAAAAGGAGCTATTTATGATTAAACTCTATAATACATTGACAAAACAAAAAGAAATTTTAAAAACAATAGAAGAAAATAAAGTACGAATGTATGTTTGTGGACCGACTGTATACAATTATATTCATATCGGTAATGCACGTCCTATTATAGTTTTTGATGTTGTACGAAAATATTTAGAACATAGTGGATATGAAGTAGATTTTATCTCTAACTTTACTGACGTTGATGACAAGATTATTAAAGCAAGTAATGAAGAAGGAATTTCTACTAGTGAACTTACAGATAAGTACATCAATGCTTTCTTTAAGGATTACGATGCATTAGGATGTAAAAGAGCAACAAAAAATCCTCGAGTTACAGAATATATGCAAGAAATAATCAAATTCATAGCTAAATTAGTTGAAGAAGGATTTGCTTATGAAGCAGACGGTGATGTTTATTTCAGAACTCGTAAAAAAGAAGACTACGGAAAATTAAGTAAACAATCTATCGATGATTTAATTAGTGGTGCTCGTATTGAAGTTGGAGAACACAAAGAAGATCCCCTAGATTTTGCACTATGGAAAAAAGCTAAACCAGGTGAAGTTAAATGGGATAGTCCATTTGGAGAAGGTCGCCCCGGTTGGCACATTGAGTGTTCTGTTATGGCTAAAGAAACACTGGGCGAAACAATCGATATCCACGCTGGTGGTCAGGATTTAACATTCCCTCACCATGAAAATGAGATTGCACAATCAGAATGTCATAACCATGCATCATTTAGTAATTACTGGATGCACAATGCATTTATAAATATTGATAATGTTAAAATGAGTAAAAGTTTAGGGAATTTCCGTTTAGTAAAAGATATTATTGCTGAAATTGATCCAATGGTACTTCGTTTATTCATGTTGACAGTTCACTATAGAACTCCAATTAACTACACATTAGAAAATATTGAATTAGCAAAAACAAACTTCGAAAAAATTAAAACTTCATATCAAAATCTACAATTCAGATTAAATAACGAAATGACTGAAGAAAAATTAGATACAGAAGTTGTAACATTAGTTACAGAAGAACTAGATAAATTTGAAGAATATATGCAAGATGATTTCAATACAGCGAATGCTCTTTCTTCATGGTATGAAATCGTAAGAATATCTAATTCTTATACAGCAAAAGAAACTGTTAATAAAGAAACATTAGAATTAATTAACGCTGCATTTGAAACATATAGTTCAATTCTTGGAATAAATGTAAAAGAAGATAATACACTTGATAGTGAACACATCGAAAGCTTAATTGCTGAACGTGAAGCTGCTCGTAAAAACCGTGACTTCGCCTTAGCTGATAAAATTCGGGATGACTTAAAAGAACAAGGAATTATCTTAGAAGATACAAAACAAGGTGTACGATGGAAAAAAATATAACATTTAAATTTACCGAAAAAAACTTCGCTAACCCTAACCAAATGCAAGCTTTAACCCTTGCCTATATTGGAGACAGTATTTACGATATTATGAGTAGAGAATATGTTATGAAAAATCACTTAGGAAAAATAAATGATCTTCATAAAACAGTTTCTACAATCGTATCTGCCAGAGCCCAAGCAAGTTTTATGGAAAACATACTAAGTAATGGAATATTAACTGAACAAGAAGAAAAAATTTATAACCGTGCAAAAAATCAAAAAAACAACTCTAAAGCAAAAAATGCAAGTATTATGGAATACAAACTTGCTACTGGACTAGAGGCAGTATTCGGTTATTTATACTTAGAAAAAAACTTTGAAAGATTGGAGGAAATGTTTAACTACATAATTAGACTATATGAAGAAAAACAATAAACACTATAAAGAATTAAGACTGAAAAACAAAGAACAAAAATCTCAAGTTCAAACTGCTGAAGTTGATTTAGATAAAGAAGTAATTGCTGGGCGTAATGCTATATTAGAAGCAATTAAATCAGGTCGTGAAATTAATAAAATTTTATTCCAAGAGGGTATAGAAAAAGGAAGATTGAAATCTATTTTCGCCATTGCAAATGAGAAAAAAATCATTTGTCAAGAAGTTCCAAAACGCAAGCTAGACAATTCAACTACTGAACGTCATCAAGGAGTTATCGCCTATGTTGCGCCATACTCTTACTTTGAACTTGATGAAGTAGTAAATAACTTAGAAATTAATAAGGACACTACCTTACTTATTTTAGATCATATTGAAGATCCACATAACCTTGGTGCAATAATTCGAACTGCTGAAGCAAGTGGTGTTAAGGCAATAATAATTCCTAAACGTCGTGCCGCTGTGGTTAGCCAAACTGCGGTTAAAGCTTCTGCAGGAGCAATCGAACACATGCCTGTTATCCGTGTATCAAACCTAACTGACGCTATTAAAAAATTAAAAGAAAAAGGATTCTGGATTGCTGGAACAACATTAGCTGAACGTTCTGAAGATTATACAAAAATCGCAAAAGATGTACCTTTAGCTATCGTTATTGGTAACGAAGGTGAAGGTATGAGTAAAGTTGTTACTAACGAATGTGATTTCTTATATCACCTACCAATGTTAGGAAAAATACAGAGCTTAAATGCCTCTGTAGCAGCTGGTATAATAATGTACGAAAGAATTAAATCTAATGATTAAAATATTAGAATCTAAAGAAGAGCTTGACCCAAAAGTCATAAATTTTCAAAAAAGTGTATATGGTAACTCATAGATGCAGTGGTTTATTGATATCTAAATTCGCTTTTTAAAAGCTTTTTAGATATCTAATAAACTGTGCGGGGGTGACTCGACAAAATCGATTTCTCTGAAATCACAATTTTTGAGTCACTCCCTTCGCATAGAAGTATTCGTTAAAGAACAAAATGTTCCTATTGAACTAGAATTAGATGAAAAAGATCATAACAAAAATACGGTTCATATTGGATATTTTAGTGATGATAAACTTATCGGAGTCGCACGTCTTATCGATATGGATAAAGATGTTATTCACATCGGACGCGTTGCTATTGATAAAGAATACCGTGGACGTGGAATTGGCCGTGAACTTATTAATGGATGCGAAAATATCACCCAGCAAATTTTAAAAAGAAAAATAATTATCGAACTAAGTGCTCAAATTCAAGCTGGGAAGTTTTACGAATCATTAGGTTATAATCAAGTTAACGATACAATCTATTTAGACGCTGGTATTGAGCATGTAGATATGAGGAAAGAAATTAATTAAATTATCAAAGGAGGACTTTTTATGAAAAAACAATATTTATTTATTGATGGTTATAATTTACTTTTTCGTATGAAAGAATATGACTTAATAAAAAGCTCTACCTTTCCTACAGAACGAGATATTCTAATTGATATGCTTCGCGAATATGCAGGAGGTAACAATTATATTGTGTACTGTATATTCGACGCTTATCTAACACGTTCAAAAGAATATATTAAAGAAGAACCACCTATCACTATTGTTTATACAAAAACTGGTGAAAGAGCTGATCAATGGATAGAAAGAAAAACTAGAGAGCTAAGAATTGATCATTTCATCGATATAATAGTTGTAAGTGACGATCATGATGAACGTGACACTACTCTTGGCTACGGAGCGATTTTACGTGATTGTCATATGTTTATAAAAGAGTTGAAAGATAGAAAACAAAATGTTTCTAAAATAACAAAAAAACATAATTCACGAGAATTAAAAAATAGACATATCCGCATGAGTGATAATGATAGAAAAAAACTAGAAAATTTCATAAAAAATGGTAGATTCTAAATATAAAAACAAAGAGATGGACTAATTAAAAATCCATCTCTTATTTTAATATTTTGAAAAATTCCTTCTCAAATCTAACTAAAGCTAATTTCAATTTTCCCTTTATCTGACACTGCTGTTATCTGTTTATCTTTAATTTCTTTTGTGTTCTTATTATAATTTATTTGATAATCTTGTTTATTTCCTTTAATTTTTGCGAAAATATCTCCAGATTCTGTGATTAAATCCATAGAATTCACTTTAGTTTGGTCTACTATAATCTTTGTATTATTTTTAGTTTCAATAATCGCTTTATTTATAGTATCCTTTGTAATCTGTACCTTTT
Source organism: Gemella haemolysans (assembly GCF_012273215.1). Classification (NCBI taxonomy): domain Bacteria; kingdom Bacillati; phylum Bacillota; class Bacilli; order Caryophanales; family Gemellaceae; genus Gemella; species Gemella haemolysans. Next base: position 1,327,517 of record NZ_CP050965.1, read on the forward strand.
TATTATCAGTAGCAATTTTAAGATTACCTATCTCAGCTCCATCAACTACTACCTCGTCATTACTATTAATAATTAAATTTTCTACATTTACAAATATTTTTGAAGTTGCATCTCTATTTTCCAGACTTATATTTTTATATACTTTATTAGGAAGATATACATTAAGGCTATTATCACCTAATTCCTCTGCGAAAGCAGTAATATCTAATAAATTATTATCAATAAAATACTTATAATTTCCTTTGTACTTTCCTTGTATTAAAATCGTCTCATTATCGTGATAATAAACTTTAACATTGTTTTTCAATGTGTTAATTTTAATACTATCTATCCCTTTCTTCCCAATCCATTCACTAAAGACTTTATTAGAAGATTCTTCAGAAATATTTTTTTCTTGCTTATCATTAGTATCATTACTGAATCTCACACAACCTGTGGCTATCGACACAGTGAATATTCCAATAATTATTGTTTTTAATATTTTTTTCATAATAATCCCCTCCTATGTTCAGAATACTCCTATAAAAATAGAAAGTCAATAAAAAAAATGATTGACCTAGAAAAAGGCCAATCATTTTTTTATAAAATTATCTCATTGTTACGAATTCTTCAGAACCTGTTGGGTGAATAGCTACTGTGTTATCGAAATCACGTTTTGTTGCCCCCATTTTAATAGCAACAGCAAAACCTTGAATCATTTCATCTACACCATAGCCAATTCCATGTAATCCTACAACTTTCTCCTCTTCACCAAGAGTAATAAGTTTCATAAAACAAGGTTGTCTGTGGCTAGTTATTGCTGAATACATTGGAGTGAATGATGACTTATAAACTTTAATGTTTTCTTCACCAAATTCTTTAATAGCTTGCTCTTCTGTATATCCAATAGAACCAATCGCTGGGTGTGAGAATACTACTGTAGCAACGTTAGTGTAATCTAAGTGTTCTTCAGGTTTATTATTAAATAATCTTTCTGATAATCTACGTCCTGCAGCAACTGCAACTGGAGTTAACGCTAAGCGCCCTGTTACATCACCTACTGCATAAATTCCTTCTACATTAGTATTTTGGAATTTATCTGTAGGAATAAATCCACGTTCATCAAGTTCTACTCCTGCAGCTTCTAAATTAAGATTTTCAGTTAATGGTTTTCTACCAATTGCCCAAATTAATAGGTCAACTGTAGTTTCACGTCCGTCTTCAAGCACTAAAGTAACGCTGTCATCGTCATTTTTTACAACTTTTTTAGGAATAGCATTTGTGTGAAGAGTTGGTCCTTCTTCATTTATAACTTTTACTAAAGTATCTACTATATCTCTATCAAAAGTTCTTAAAGGACGATCACGACGTACAAATAAATGAGTATCTACACCTAAACCGTAGAATACACCAGCAAGTTCAACCGCAATATATCCTGCACCTACTACTGCAATACGTTTCGGTAATTGTTTTAATGCAAAAACTTCATTAGAAGTAACACCATACTCTGCTCCCTCAACATTAGGAATAGTTGGTTGTCCACCAGTTGCTATTAAAATATGATCCGCTGTATATTGTTCACCATTTACCTCAACTGTATTTTTATTAACAAATTTAGCATATCCTCTTACTAAATCTACTTTGTTATTATTTAATCCACGTTCATAAGAACCATGAATTCTATCGATATAAGCAGAACGATTACCTACTAATTTTGAAAAATCAAATTCTAAATTTTCAAAACTAAATCCGTAGTCATTAGCATATGATTTTAAACTCTCAGAGATTTGTGACGCATGCCACATAACTTTTTTAGGAACACATCCAACATTTACACATGTTCCACCTAATTCATTTCCTTCTATTAACAATCCTTTTACACCGTACATTGCAGCTCGGTTAATTGAAGCTATTCCTCCGCTTCCTCCACCAATCGCAATATAATCATAATGTTTTGCCATGTTTTCACCTCTATAATATTGTATAGCTTTTATCAACTAAAGATTAGCATTTATATAATTATATCACATAAATCTAATCTCTATATCTCATATTATGCAACATTTAACAATTAAATTCAATATATATGCTTACATTTGTAATCAAAATTGAAAATGAAAACTTAAACTGAAAATTAGAAGCTAAGCATTCTCCATGCTAACAATTAATTTTTGTGATATAATCTTAGTCATAAATGAGGTGATTATATGTTTAATTATATAGAAAAATTAGATTCTATAGAACAATTTAAAACTTTGAAAGAAGAAAATGAAAAGATTGTCTTTGTATTTTCTGCAACGTGGTGTCCAGATTGCATCATGTTAGACCGTTACTTAGAAGAAACGATAAACAAGTTTCCTGAAATAAAATTCATCTACGTTAATCGTGATGATTATCCAGAAATAGCTCAAGCTCTTGATATTTTTGGTATTCCTTCTTTTGTAGGTTACAAAAATAATGTAGAAGTTAGTCGTTTCGTATCAAGACTAGCCAAAACTCAAAAAGAAGTAGAAGAATTTTTAGAGAAAATTTAATATCACTAAAAACTCCTATATAGATTTTTCTATATAGGAGTTTAATCGAACCCAAAAATCATTACTAGACCATTGTAGTCCCTATTTCTTTATCATAGTATATCCCCATTTCTCCTAGTTTTATTAACTGAATAATTAACTAAATTTAATAGTTGTTTTACACAAAGTTGGAATTTGAGATGAAAAATGGTACTCTTAATCCCATACTACTCCATAAATAATTATATTATTGTATTAATAATTATTCTATATCTTCACTTGATTTGATTAATACTTTTATCTCTTTTCCCGACATTACTGCTTCGAATGCTTCACGAGTTTCTTCTAACGGGAATATTTTAGTAATCATCTTATCTGTTGCAATTTTATTATTTTCTAATAAGTCTAATGCTAAATTCCATGATGATGGTTTTTGAGATCTTGATCCAATATAGCGTATTTCCCTTTGAATAATACTTTCTTGATCAAGTTCATTTATTTTTTTAGCAAATAATCCAATTTGAACAAAATCTCCTTTTTTCTTAATAAGTGGTAAAGCATTATTTACTGCAAATACTGATCCTGAACAATCAAATATTTTATCAACACCATATCCCTCTGTTTCTTTTAATATAACTTCTCTTAAATCATCAACTAAGCTGTCTACCGTTACATCAATTCCTATTTCTTTAGCTAAATCTAATCGTGGCTTATCTTTTGTAATTCCTGTAATTATAACTTTTGCTCCATTAGCTTTAGCTACTTGTGCTGCTAATAACCCTATCGGCCCTGGTCCAATAACAAGAACAGTTTCTCCATCTTTTATCGATGTTCTTTCCATAACAGAGTGCGTACAACATGCTAATGGCTCAGTTAAAGAAGCTGCTCTCAAGCTCACTTTTTCTGGTAGAACATGACAACTTTCTTCTCTTGACAATACATATCTTGCCATACTACCGTTAGCCTGTGTACCTATTCCTTTTCTATTATCACATAAGTTATAATCTTTCGATTTACAGTATATACATTGTTCACAAGTTTCAAAAGTAGTTTCACTAGTAACTCTATCTCCAATTTTCACATTTTTAACATCTGCTCCTACTTCAACTACGACTCCCGAAAACTCATGACCCAATGTGACTGGTAATCCTTTAGCATTATATTCACCTTTGAAAGTATGAATATCTGAACCACATATTCCGGTGTATGCTACTTTAATCTTTACCCTATCACCATATACTTGAGGTTCTTCAACATCTAATAATTCTAAATTATCATAACCTGCTTTTGTTTTTACTGCTGCTAACATATTATTATCCTCTTTTCTTATAATTCTGGAAGAATAAGGATTTTCCCAAACGGTTCTGTTCTTCCTAATATCATTTCAAAAGCTTTATCAACATCTTTCAATGTAAATTTATGTGTAATTAAGCTTTCTACATCAATTTTATTTTTAGAAATTAATTCTATTGCATTAGTCCATTCTCTTCCTGGGAACGGCGCTGAATAGGAATTCCAAGAACCTTTTAAAGTCAACTCTTTTCTAAATATGCTCTCAAATGCTTTTTCTTTAAGTGTTACATCTTTATAAGCAATTCCTAAATACCCAACTTTACCATGCTTCCTAGTTAATAATAAAGCTTGCTCCTGTGTAACAACACTACCCGCACATTCTAAAGAAATATCTGCACCTTTTTCATCAGTATATTCCTTTACTTTTTTTTCTAAATCTTCAGATAATGAGTTTATAGTCTGAGTAGCTCCCAACTTTTTAGCTAATTCTAATTTTCTATCATCAATATCAACAACTATCACTTTCCCAGCTCCTGCAGCCTTAATTGCTTGTAAGACTAACATTCCTATAGTTCCAGCGCCTAATACAACAACACTATCTCCTAGATTTATATCTATTCCCATAACTGCATGCATTACAACTGCTAATGGTTCAATGAAGCTTGCTTTAGTATATTCTAAATCTCCTATTTTCAAAAGATTTTCCTCAGCTATAATAGAATATTCTGCAAAACCACCAAATCTATGTGATCCAATCATAGTGTAATTTTCACACATTGAATATAAGGATTGTTTACAATACTCACATTCATTACATGGCATAAAAGGAACACAGACGACTCTGTCACCTTTCTTAAATTTTGTGACCTTATCTCCAAATCCAACTACTTCTCCACAGTATTCATGACCAATTACTGCTGGATACCCATATTTCCATTTAGTTTGCATCTTATGAATATCTGAGCCACATATTCCACAAGAATGAACTTTTATTCTTACATCATTTTCACCTAACTTATGCTCCTCTATTTCTTTATATTCAAATTTTCTATGCTCGTACATAACCGAAGCTTTCATTTTATATACCTCTTTTTTCTAATTAATACGGCACCATAATCAACTACTTTCTAATAAAGATTATAGAACTATGGTGCCATAGAAATTTATTATTAACAATTATATTTTAATAAAATAATTGTGAGAATTTTAGGATAACCCAGTTAAAGAAGTTACCACCCATGTCTAATGAACTTAAACTTGTATGTCCATGACTATATTGTTCTAATCCTTGCATCATTTGAGTATGAACCCCGATGAAGTCTGTTGCCATAAGTAATGATAAAGCAATTACCACTGTTCCAGCTAGTACTGAGTGGAAGATATTCCCTTTTCTACTTGCTACGATGAATGATACGTAGAACGGAATAGTAGCTAAGTCCCCGAATGGTAAAACTTTGTTACCAGGAATAATAATTGCTAATAGTAATGTAATTGGAACTAAGATTAATCCTGTTGATATATTAGATGGATGTCCAATTGAAACCGCAGCATCAAGACCAATGTATAGGTCTCTACCTTTATAACGTGTTTTCATAAAGTCACGTACAGATTCAGAAATTGGAATTAAACCTTCCATTAATAGTTTAACCATACGAGGCATTAATAACATGAATGCTCCCATCGCAATACCAGTTTTTAATACTAAACCAACATCTCTCCAGTTAACTAATGCTTGTAAAATCATACCTAAGAATGTACCTACTACCATTGGTTCACCAAAGATACCAAAACGTTTTTGAATTGTTTCAGAGTCTATATGAATATCTTTAATAACTGGAATTTTAGCTATCAGCCAACCAATTGGAATACCTACAAATCCGAATGCTGCTGTAGATCCTGTTGGTAATGAGATACCTTTTAGACCATATACATCTTGAACCATTTTTTGAGTTCTATCTGCCATTAATAATACCATTACTTCATATAGAACAGCACATAAAATACTGAATGACCATGAACCTCCTGATACTATGTATCCTGTTGCTCCAGCTGCAATAAAATGCCAGTAGTTCCAAATATCAATATCCAATGTTCTAGTTAGTTTTAATGCAATCATAATAACGTTAACTAAAGCACATATAGGAATTAAAATTGCTGCTACAGGTGATGCCCAAGAGCCTGCCGCTGCCCCTGGCCAGCCAACATCAATAGTACTTAATGAAATACTATATTTTTCTACTAATTGCTCTGTAATAGGGCCTAAATTAGTAGTTAAAATGCCCACAACTAGGTTAATACCTACAAACCCAATCCCTATAGTTAGTGCACTACGAACAGCTTTACCTACAGGTACTCTAAATATAATAGCTAAAATAAAGATTGCTATTGGTAAGATAACAGTAGGTCCTAAACCTAATATATAATTTGTTATATCTAATAATTTTTGCATAACTTTTCTCCTTTATTTATTTTTTAATTATCTTAAGTGACTTAAAATTTCTTCATCTAACTCTTCTTCACCGATCCCCATAATATAATTAGTTGCAATTATACTAGGAATTGAGTAGGTAGTTGGTAAAATTGTAGTTGAAACTATCAAATCCGCTTCATTTTGCAAACTAGCAGCTTCTGCTATTTTAATTTGTTTAATATCTACATCAAGATTATGTTTTTTTATCAATTCTTCAACTCTAGATACAACTATTGTTGATGTCGCTATACCTGCACCACATGCAATTAATACTTTCTTTGTCATTTTCTTAAATCTCCTTATTTTTTATAATATTTAAAATTTGCTTTTTATCAGTAACCTGTATGATTTTATTATAAAAATCTTCATCAGAAAATTTTCTTATAACACTTGATAGTACTTTTACCTGATTTTCATTTTTACTAATAAGCAGTAACAGAAAAACATTTACTTCAAGATTTTTTGAATTCGTAGCCATATCCCTGAATATTACGCTCTGTTTAGGTTTTACTACGGCTATTGCATCTTTTTTTATATATTTTGAATCTGTATGAGGAATAGCTATACAATATTTAGGAAACTCAAGCCCTGTTGGAAATATTTTTTCTCTTTCTATTACAGATTCTATATAGCCATCATTTATATATTTTTTATTGTTTAATTCTTTTGAAACATTATTTAAAACTTCCAAAAAGTTATTTCCCTCAACACCCAAATATATATTATCTTCCGAAAACAATTCATCTAACATATAAATACCTCCTTACACATATTTTGAAATCTCTTCAAATTTTTTTTTATTACTCTTTAATATTATATTTCTTTTATTTTCTATTAAAAGATTTCTTACAATATTTCTAGCCTTATTTTCAGCTTCTTTATCATTCTCTTTTATCAAAATAAACAACACATCATCTTCAAAATCATCTACTCTTACTACTATATTTTCTTTAATATTATTATTTACTAAATGTGGTAAATAAAAATTTTCATCTACCTTAATACAACCTAATTCTTCTCTAGTTTCCAAATCCTTCAAAAATATTTGCTTTGAAAATATCCATGAATTACTTTCTAAATATCTTGCTACATCAATATATATATCTTCTAACCTTACTTTTTTTTCATTATTAAACACTCTAAACTTCATCGCCATTACCATACACCTTTCTGTTAATATTCTGAATATCTTCATCATTTAGCATAACATTTACGAAAACAGCATCTTGTTTACTTTCTAATTTTACTGTAGATATTATAAAACTAATTTTACTTAAATCATAAAATTTTATATCTTTAGTAGATACAACATCTACTACTTCTATATTTTTAAGCTTATCTTCTATCCTTTTTTTTAAAAATAGAGATGTACCAAAACCACTATTACAGACTAATACTACTTTTGTCTTTAAATTATTCAATTTTAATATTGATTCAGTATATACAGTTAAATACGCTATCTCATCCTCACTTATTTTTTCTGATAATATTTTTCTTGCCAACACACTCACATCAGAAAACTGTTTCGAATAGTCTTCTTTTATTTTATTTAACAAAGGATTTTTAATGTTAATTCCATATTTTAATCGTCTCATTAATGCTCTGATATGTAGTATAAATAAATAATAAATATTATCTCTGTTTTCATTTACCTTATTATTTGTATTAGAAACAGCTTTTAGAAATTCATTAACAATATTTTCAAGTTCTTCTTTCACCTCAAAATCAACATCATTATTTAAATTCCCTACTCCCATACTAACGAGATACTGATAGATGTAATAAATTTCATTTGGTGGTAAACTTATGAAGAATTCATTTTCAATATCAGCTGCTATACTTTCAGCTTCATAATAAAATTTTTTATCAGTTATATTAGGAAATCCATTATTTTCTAAATAATTTTCACTATTTATCCTTTCTATTGCAATAAGTAAATGAACTACTAAATTAATATAATATAAATCACCTATTGTATACGGAAGATTTTTTTCGTGTTTCGATATAATTCTTTCAACTGTTTCTATTTTTCTAAAATCAAATTTAGAAGATAGTTCTTTTAATGTATTTTTTTCAATTCTATCAGAATAATATACTTCTGCATTTTCATCTTCTGTAAATGAATAATCTCGAATCAAATTCATTATATTTTTTCTAATATTTTTCTCATCTCCAATTATTTTAGTTCCTAATCTCGTTTTTTCTAATTTTATATTCTCATTAGCAAGTCTATCTTCTAAATAATTTAAATCATTTACTATACTCGATTTCCCCACAAAGTTCATTTCAGCTAGTTCTTCAATAGAAGTATAGTTTTTTGAATTTATTAATAAATAATATAATATATTAACTCTGCGTTCTTCTAAAGAATACTTAACTAATTGTTTCTGAGGAATTTTTTCAATGAGAAAATTCGAAAACAACATTTTTATTCCACTACCTTGTTTTTTTAATAGTTTAACCTCTTTTACATCCTTAACTATTTTTTCTATATCCCTGTAAACAGTTTTAGTAGATATCCCCATTTTTTCTGCAATAACATGTACAGGTAAGAAATCTTCTGCTTCTTTTAATATCTGTAACAATTCTACTTGGCGATTTTCTAATTTTCTTATCATCCTCATCCCTCCCTATTTATATTATAATACGTTTTCATAAAAGACAGAATACCATTTAATGTCTATATTAATATGGACATTAAATGGTTTTCTACTGATATACACCAATTATTATTGTATTAATATCAAGTAAATAATTATTTTAAAAAGATAATATCATATTATTTATATTATTTTTTTAAAATTTTAAAAATTGATCTTTATACAAAAATAACACTAAACAATTTTATTATACACATTATATTTTTTAATATAAGAGAAAATTAAATATATAACTTTTAAACAAAATAAAAAGATGCCTATCTCTGCTGAGCAGAGATAAGCATCCTTTTTATTATCTCATATTTAATACCATTCTTTTTATCTCAAGTAATACAATGGTCCTAAAATTTTTCTAATATTTTCTGTTGATTCAAATTTTATATCCAATGCATCATCAACAGTTTTTATTTTATTATTTTCTATCATCTCTTCAAGTGAAGATGGAACTACACTTAATTTATATACTGGTGTTATCTTTAAATCTGATGTAGGTACAACATTATACAAATCATTTTCTTGAATTTTCTGACCTGCAAATATTTCTCTAGTACCTTTGTCCATATTTACTTTTACAGTTTTATTTGCTATAAAATGAGATAATGAGTAACCTGATCTAGGAACTACTAATATTTTATTATTTTTTGTAGCATCACCAATACTATTGAATTCATCAACACGTAGTATATTAGATGAATCTTTTGAAAAATTAATATTACCGGCAAAAGTATTCTCAAATTCTACATTAAATAACTTTCTATAGACCGCATTAAATTCAATATCTTTTCCTTTTTCAGTTACAACTGCACCTAACTCATTAGTTTGAAGGAGTTTATTTTTAGATACTCTAATTTTCTCAGAATTTTCTCCAGCAATTAAATAATCACCATTCGCCTGCCAACCTAAAAATTCTTGATCCGTAACTCCTGTAGCCGTAGGTAAATTAGCCATACTATCTATTCTTGAACCAACTAGTACATCTTGACCATCTGATAAAAATTTATCTATTCCTCTTCCTACGAATTTGACATTAACCCATTCACTCTCTACTTTTTTAAAGTAAATTTCTATAATAGTTTCAGAATTAATGTATTCATCATCATTTATAACTTTTTTATTAGATCTAAATAGTACTTCGTATCCTGTACTTGGTTTAATTTTTTTACGTAGCTCAGATAACAATTCTCCAATTTTTTTTGTTTCAGGCCATTCTATATCTTTATCTCTAATACTCTCATCAACTTTACCAAAACGTTTATTATAATCATCTTGTCGTATTTTAAGAGTATTAACATTTTCTTTGTAATTAGCCTTAATAATGATACTATTATCAACCTTCTCCTCGGACAAGTCCTTTACATCTTTAATCTTAGAATTATCACTTGCATTATAAATAGAATAACTCTCTACATGATACTTCTCTTTACTAAAGAACTTAGTATCTATTTCACTTAATTTTTGACCAGTTAACAAAGTTACTTCTTTTTTTGAACTTCCATTATCTAATACTACCTTAGTATTATATTTAGCTTGGATTTTTATATTATTTCCTAATACCTGTGAACTCACTATTTCTTTATCATCAAGATAGAAACCAGAAAATTCATACTTAGCATCTTTAGATGTGATTTCCTTGATATCATTCTCTTTAACAAAACTTGAAAAAGTTGTTCCTTGTTTTATTAAATATTCTTTATTATCTTTTTTCAACTCAGATGGATATTCCACAGTTACTTTATTCCAATAATCTTTATCTTGAGCTAATTTTACTTCGATTTTCTTAGCTAGATAAGGTAATTCAATATTTTCCGAATTCGACTCTTTTCCATCAATTAAAATAACAGCTTTCCTGTAACTATAATATTTATCCGGGTTATAATACTGTTCAATCTCATATGGATAAACTGCAATCTTATCTTCTTGGGGAATATTTCTAAGTTCAATATTCCTATTTACTACTTCTTTGTTACCTTCACTTACTATTAAATTAATATTTTTCTTAGTAAAATATATTTTACTAGATTTTGAATATTCTAAATTCTTAATACTGCCATTATTGTCAATATCATAAGTCATTACATTCATTATTATTCTAGTATTCGGAGCAAAAAGTTTTAGTAAACTTTTATCAACTATTTTCCCGTTACCGCTCTTTTTCAATGGTAGTCTAAAAAGCTCATTTGGGATATTGTTACTATCTAACGAATAAAAAATTAAAAAATTATATGAATTTTTTTTATAGCTAAGTAATTCAGCGTTGTATTCAAGTTCATCCATATTACTCTGAATAACACTATTTTTTATTACAGGAAGAGAATAATTTCTATTATTATTGAATATATCAAAATTAAATATATTTTCTCTAAAAACTGTATCCGTTACTGTCGTATTGTAATCTGTAAAATAATCAGCCTTAACGTTAGAATGATTAATAGTTGCCATTCCTAAACCTAGTAAAGCAGATCCTATCAATTTACGATATTTCAATATTTCTCCTCCTTTCAACTGTATACTAATACTTATTATATCACATTCTTTAATAACAATTATATAAAAAATTGTTTAAATAAAACTAAATACATTTATATTCAAATATAAATCACTCGCACTAATTTAACTATTTAAAATAAACAAAATCTCTTTAAAAATATAATATCATAAAATTGACCCATAAGTGAAAAACACTTATAGGTCAACTTTTTTTTCAAAATGTTATATTAAGCTTCGCTTATATTTTCTAACATTATTTGATCATTAGATATACTAACTTCATCATATTCGTAGTCATCAGCAAAATCGTACGAATACTCCTTATATAGGAACATCTCGTTAGAGTAATCTAAGAATTCCTCTTCAGGAACAGAAAACTCTACTTCGTTATAACTTTCATCAGCATAATCTGATAAAATTTCATCTTCATAGTCTATTTCAGTATTGAAGTCCTGGGAATATTCATCATCTTGCCCATACCTGGGATCCGGCGACTCCAAACTAGATAAGTTCATTGTATACATAATCAATCTCCTTAAATATCTTTTTTTATTAATAATATTATACAAAATAGTCTATCATTTTACAAGTAAAAACTATAGTTTTTCCAAAATATTTTTTCTAATTTCTGCAAACGCTTCAACACTTGTTCTGTAGCGGATTAATTCTCTGTCACCTGTGAAAACTACCTCTTTTGCACTCACTTCTCCTTTAGAATAAATACCAATATATGCTAATCCTACAGGTTTTCCACTTTCATCACTATTAGGACCTGCAATTCCAGTAGTAGCAACTGCAAAATCGGCACCTAATCGGTTCGCTACTCCTAATGCCATCTCTTTAGCTACTTCCTCACTAACCGCACCAAACTTCTCTAAAGTTTCTTCATTCACTCCTAAAGTATTAATTTTTGACTTATTTGAATAACAAACTACACCTTCTAGGAATGATTCTGAAATTCCACTTTTTTCTACTAACATAGAAGAAATCTTTCCTCCAGTTAAAGACTCGGCTACTGATATAGTAAAATTATTTTCTATAAGAAGATTAGCTACCACATTATTCATTTCTGTTTGTGTTCCTGAAATATCTTCATCTCCTACAAGATATATGTACTCTCCTACTCTTTTCTCAATCTCTTTCAATTGTTCGCTTATAAGTTGTTCACATTCATTCTTATCTTCATCGCTAGCTGTTATACGAAGTAGCACTTCTCCTGTTTTAGCATAAAGTGCTAACGTAGGATTTGTTTGATTATCCATTATATCTTTAATTTTAGTTTCTAATAAAGACTCTCCTATACCATAAAATCTTACGTATTTAGATATAAAATGCTTATTACTAAATTTCTCTAAATATGGTTTTACACTTTTCTCAAACATATCACGCATTTCTCGTGGTGGTCCTGGTAATAAAATTATTCTTTTATTATTTTCCTCAATTATTATACCTGGTGCAGTTCCACAAAAGTTTTCTAATACTATTGCCCCTTCAGGAATCATTGCTTGTTTTTTATTATTTTCCGTTATAATATTTCTTCCTGATCTTGTAAGTCTTTCTAATATTTTCACCCATGAATACTCATGGAAATAAAAATCTCTACCAAAGTATTCTGCCACACATTCTTTTGTTATATCATCATCAGTAGGTCCTAAGCCACCTGTAATAATAACCGTATCATTTTCTAAAAATGCACTCTCTAAAGTTTTAATTAATCTCTCTCGATTATCACCTACAGTTGTTTGTCTAAAAACTCCAAACCCAAGAGCCGCCAACTCTTTTGATAAATAAGCTGTATTTGTATTTACTATATCACCTAATAATAATTCAGTTCCTACTGACACTAATTCAACTTTCATAATATTCGCCTCTCAATATTTTCATTATTTCTTTCAATTATATTCTACATCAAATTCATTAAAAAATAAATTATATAATCTCTTCTTATTAATTTCTCAAAATAAAAAGAGTATGATTATAAGAACTTTAAAATCCTTATAATCATACTCTTTAATTATTATTCTCTATTTGTATATGATTGATGAAGTTCTAATTGATCTCCCATTAGTTCATCAACAGTCACCATTTCAAATCCTTGTTCAGTTAAGTACTGTAATATCGATGGTAATGCATCAATAGTTGTTTGGTGAATATCGTGCATTAGGATAATTGAACCAGGCTGAGCTTTTCTAACTTCTTTCATTATAGAAGCAGTATTACGTTTTTTCCAATCTAGTGTATCAATATCCCATAAAATAAATGATTGATCGACAGCAGCTTGAATTGCACCATTTATTGCTCCATATGGAGGTCTCATAACATGAACATCTTGTCCACTTGCTTTTTTCAGTGCTTCAGTTGTATCATTAATTTGTTTTTTCGCTTTTTCTAGACCTATACTTGGTAAAACTGGATGATCCCAAGAGTGGTTACCAATTTGATGCCCTTCGACAACAACTTGTTTAATAAGATCTTCATTTCCTGCGACAGAACGACCTACCATAAAGAATGTACCTTTAGCTTTATATTTTTTCAATAATTCTAATGCTACAGGTGTTGTCTGTGGATTTGGTCCATCATCAAATGTTAATGCAACAGCTTTTCTATCTCTTTTCTTAACATATTCTTTATATTTATCTAAATCTTCTCCTTTTAGATAGCTCTCCGTTATATACTTGTGTAAGTCAGCCATAGGCACTTCTACTGAACTAACTTCTCCGACTTTAGGATCTATATTTATATTAAATTTAGAATCACCGTAAGTGAATTTCCAATCAGCCATATCTTGATCACGTAGTTTAACAATAGCATCTTTTCCTTCTGCTTCAGAAACTCCACGAACTTCTAATTGTTTTTGTATTTTAAATAAAAACTTCTTCTTAGCATCATCTGGAGAAGAAAATAGACTAGATAAGGTGAAAGGTTTCCCATCACTCGTATGGAAAATACTAGAAATATTAGATTCTGTTGCAGCTTCTACTTTTTTATCAGAAACTTTATGAGTAACTTTCTCAACACTTAATTCTGATACATTAGCAAAATTACTTTCTTTTTCTTTACTTCCGTAGAAAACAATTTCTTTAATATCTTTATTAAAGTCTAATTCTCCTTCAACTAATCCTTTTGTCTCTTCATCCAAACGTGATTTTATTTCATCTGAATTAGAAGAGTTTGAGTTTGGATAATAAACTTTTACGAATTTATCTCCTAACCACCCGCTTTTCGCACTGCTATCTTTTGCGAAATCTGATTTATCAGTAGCTTCCACCGTATCTTTAACCTGCGATTTAAAATTGTACTCTTGCCATTTTTGGTAAGCAGGTTCACCGTAGAATAATAAGAATGTACAAATAGCTATAAATAAAATACCTAAAAAGACACCTACTTTCTTCATTATTCTTATTCCCTTCTTTAAATTATTTTCTTATCACATTTTAAAAGATATAGGGAATTAATCTCGTTATAAAGAGTTCACTATATCCTTCCAAACTAATAAAAATTATACATTAGTATTATACCTTAAACTACAGAATTTCTCCAGTATATTCATTAAAAATTACATTAATAATTTTATATAACAAAAAGACATCAATCAACAGACTGACATCTTTTCCTTATTATTTGTTTTGCATTCTACGACCTTTTTTATCGAAGAATTTCTTATCTGTTCCTCTACGTTCATTACGATTTTTCTTATCTCTATTATCTGAACGTCTGCGTCTATCATTTCCTCTATTTGATCGTCTTCCACGCTCTTGTTTTCGTGGTAATGGTTTTTCAAATGATAGTTCTACATCAACATCTTTTTTATCATTGATTAATTTACTTAGTAGAATAGTGATTACTTTTTCTGCATTTGTTTCAGCTAACAATTTATTAGCCAAGCTATTAAATTCAACATGGTTATTGTCCATTTCCGAAACAACTTCATCAAATAATCTGTTATGGCGAGCTTTCTTCACTTCATCTTGTGAGTAAGGACGTAACATTTTCATTCTTTCCCCACGAGAATTTTCAATATCTTTCAGATAAGGCATCTCTACTGGATTCAGGAATGTAATTGCAACTCCAGACTTACCTGCTCGACCAGTTCTTCCAATTCTATGAGTATAACTTTCTACATCTTGTGGAATATCAAAGTTATATACATGAGTTACATCACTAATATCAATACCACGAGCTGCTACATCTGTTGCAACTAGAATTTGTAATGAATTATTTTTGAATTTACGTAGTATTTCTAAACGTTTAGATTGAGTTATATCTCCGTGTAATCCTTCAGCTAAGTATCCCTTAGCAATAAGTGCACTTGATAATTCATCAACACGACGCTTAGTTCTACCGAATACAATTGCCAAGTTAGGATTTTGAACATCTAAAAATCCAATCAACGTCTCTAGTTTTTCATTTTCTCTAGCGATTGTAGCATATTCAGTAATATCTGGTTTTAAATCTTCATCACTGATAGTTTTTATTAGTTTATAATCTTTCATGAAATCTTTTGAAAGTTCCATAATTGTCTTAGGCATAGTCGCTGAGAACAATAGCGTCTGATGTCTTGATGTTATTTTTGATAAAATAAATCTAACATCCTCTATGAATCCCATATTTAACATTTCATCCGCTTCGTCTAATACTAGATGTGTTAGTGAATCTAATTTAATTGTCCTTCTATTAATATGATCGATAACACGACCTGGTGTTCCTACTATAATTTGAGGACGTTTCTTCAAATCTTGAATTTGTCTTTCAATACTTGTTCCACCAAAAACAATGCTAACTTTTAATCCTTTTGCTCGTGACATAAGGCGAAGTTGTTCACCTACTTGTTGAGCTAATTCTCTAGTTGGGGCAAGGATTAATGACTGTAATTGATCACTTTTCCTTACTGTATCTACTAACGGTATTCCAAATGCACCTGTCTTTCCTGATCCTGTTTGTGCTTGTGCTAAAATATCAATTCCTGATAATACATATGGAATTGTTTCTGTTTGAATACCAGTTGGAGATATGAAATTCATGTTTCTTAGTGATTGAACTGTCTCCTGACTAACCCCTAATTCTTCAAATGTTGTCATTTAATTCTCCTTAATTTATCCAATTTTATATACTGTCTTATTTATATAACCTGTTAATTATAGCATGAAAATAAAAATTAATAAAGGGATAAGGGTAATCATAAAACTATACCAAAAGAGTAACTTAAAAAATAGGATTTTAAAGAAATAGAATTTCGGAGTCCGTCACTTAAGATTTATTAGATATCTAAACATCTGGTATAAAGCTAATTTAGATATAAATAAACAACCTCTTTTATGTATTGTTAAATGGATTTTCTAAAAATTTACGGCTTCCGAGTCAATCTCTTTAAAATTCACAAAAAAAGATTAGATAGTTTTTTTCTATCTAATCCTTTTATTACATATTATT
Organism: Gemella haemolysans; assembly: GCF_012273215.1. Taxonomy (NCBI): domain Bacteria; kingdom Bacillati; phylum Bacillota; class Bacilli; order Caryophanales; family Gemellaceae; genus Gemella; species Gemella haemolysans. The sequence goes on from NZ_CP050965.1 coordinate 1,344,349, forward strand.
GTTTGTAATTTCATCAATTTTCTTAGCAATTTCTTTTATTGCTTGTTTTGATTTATTCAACTTATTAGTATAGATTAATAACATATAATCTTTATCACCAAATACTATAGCAGTTTCATGATAATTAGCCTCTATAGCCCCATACTTACTAGCTATTTTTTTATTCGGTATTCCATCTTTTATTACTTCCCCAGCTTCAGAATCTTCTAGGTACTTAATTAACTTCGAATACTTATCACGTTCATTGTAAAGTTTTGCCCAAACTACCTCCATCATTGCCGGTGTTATTCTATTTTTTTGAGCTTCTTCCTGTGATAAATTCACACCTAAGCCATCCAAATATTTCACCAATAGATCAGCTGCAGTAGCACTATTCCCTACAAGCATATTTGTAGCTGTATTATCCGAGTACTGTATCATATTTTGAATAACATAATCTAATTTGTAGCTATTTTTCTTCTTATTATTGGTGATTTCTCCATTTCCTTCTTCTAAATGGTTCTCATTATAATATATATCAGCATCTTCTGATACTTCACCATTTCTTATGCGGTCATATATTCTCATAGCATATACTACTTTTATTGTACTTGCGGCTGTAAAGTATTTGTTTTCTTCTTGTCCATATTTATATCCCGTAGAAAAGTTCTTGTAGACAATTCCTATCTCATTGTCTCCTTTATATTGCTCTAATATGCTATCAAACGCTTCATTAAGTTCTGTCTCACTAAGTTTTGTATTTTCAGATGTTGATTCTTCTTGTTGATTTTCTTTATTTTGTTCTTGTTGTTGAGCTAATTCTTGCTGCTTAGCCGCATCCTTCTTTGCCTTAAGATGTCCACCCGCAGAAAATACTCCATATACAACCAAAATAACTGCCATCGATTCAATAACAAACTTTAAAAATCTCTTAAATTTTCTCTTCACTACAATAATCACATCCTTTTTCCGCATATTTTCTACGTTTCTTCTACTAGTTTACTACATATTAACTATTTTCTCAACAGGAAACATGGAACTTCAATATCCCTAATAATGTTTATAAAAAAGATACGACTCAAGTAATCTAATTTCGAGGAAATCATGATCTATGAGTCGTTCACTCTCTTTACAAATTATACTTTCGTTTTTAAATAAAAATTCTGTTCTGAAATTTTTGAAAATCCAATATTTTCATACATATACTTAGGCGTATCATTAGCATCAGCTACTAAAAGAACATTCTCTTTACGTTCACTCTTTATAGCGTGAGTAATAATATGCTTAGCTAGCCCACGATTTCTGTATTCAGGTGCTATATATAAATTATCTATCTCAAAGAAATTACTCTTAACTATTATATTAGCTGACCCTACTATTGTTTCTCCATCTTTTGCCACAAGTTGCTTTATATTTTCAGATCTAATATCTTCGTATAATAAACCTTGATTATGTTCGGCCCACTCTTCATTGCTAGCCTCTACATCTATTTTATACTGAAACTTCAAATATCTATTTAAATCAACTTTTTGAAGATATTCTACCTGAAATTCACTTAATTCTGGTTCTACGAAGTCTTTAATATTTAAATAATATAAAAGTAAGTTAATTTCACTAAAGCCTTCTTTCTTTAAATATCTTTTAAGCTTCCAAGATAGTTTTACATTTTCTAATGCAGCCAAATGAATAAAATTAACACCTTTATCTCTAAAAAAGTTTCTACAAGATGCAACATAATATTCAAGTTCATCTATTGAAGTTGGCTCTTTTTTCATCAATAAATAATTCCCACTAAAGTATAATTTTGACTTTAACGTTTGGTAAATTACATAACTATCAGTTTCAACTACCGACTTAGCTCTAGTATATATATCTTTAAAACTATAATCCATAACTAACACCTCCTATCCTATCTCTAATTTTTTCTTGATTCTAATGATGATGACCATGTGGTCCATGATGTTGCTCGAAATGACTGATTATATCTCTCACTCTTGCACTTCCTGTTAAGTCATAAACATTTCTTAAAGTTTCTACATATGTTGGTTCATCATGAAGTACTTCAAAATAAGTAACAACTTCTTCCTCAACAAAGTCAATATAATCCTCTTCTTCAGATAAAGCATTTAAAGCAGCACCTAAAAGGATTGGATCATCTTTTATCAATGAATTATCATTATATAAGTCATAGATTTTTTCATATTCAAATAGTGATTTAAGAGCATTTATAGTAATAAATAAAGTTTGCTCAGAAATTCCTTGAGAAGATAAGACTTCTTGCATAAGTGTACGAATGTTGTCATATTGTTGATCATCTTTATATAAAGAAATTAAATGTAAGTATGCACTAATCGCCATACCTTGTAACTCAATATATTTTTCTAAATATTCCTTAGCTTCATCACCTTTAGACATATGCCCTAAATGTAAGTATGCTTCAGTGAAGTCAGGATCTAAAGCAATAGTTTTTAATAAGTGCATTTTTGATTTTTCCAAATTCTGAATTTGATTATAAGCAAATGCTAATGAGAATAATATGCTTGCATCTTCATATCCTCTACCGTTTTGATTGTAAAAGTCAATAGCTTCTTCAAATAATCCTAAAGCAAATAAATTATCAAATGCTGTTTGGAAATTTTCTAAAGATGGCTCTTCATAGAAAATTCTTTCACTCAGATTTTTTGCTTTATCTTCTCTACCTGTTGCTAAATAAATACCAACTAACTCTTTATCGATAGCACGAATTGCCTCATTAAAATCTGTTCCAGCTCTTGCAGCCAAGAATTTATCCTCAGCAATTTCGTATAATTCATCTTCTAAATATATTAAACCTTCTTGATATAGAATTGATGGAGTTTTTGGTGAATTGTATAATACTACCAAAGCATCATCTTTTCTATCTAAGTATAATAAATTGTGAACATAACCTTCGATAGCTGTATCATCTTCTCTGTTTTGTTCATAAATAACTTTAGACAGCTCTAAACACTCATCAAATAATCCATAATCTAAAAGTATTGTACGAAATTCTTCTTGTTGTTCTCTATCTAGTGCAGTAAAATCAATATCTTTTAATTCTTCTAAAAATTGTTGTAAATCCATTTAATTATCTCTCCTTGCTAACTTATTCATTATAAAAGTCAATTCATTTTTAACTGAAATTTCTATTTTATCTATACTATTTTGTGCTTTTAGCAAATAACGTCTACTTATATCAAGAGTCTCTGATAAAATTTTCTCATTATTTTTTATATAATCAATAATTTCCGTTTTCTCTTCAGTACTCGTTTCACCAGTAAAGTTACTAAATAATTCTGAGTTTTCTTCTTTAGCAAGTAATGCAGGTAATGTGATATTCCCATTCATTAAATCCTGCCCCACTTCTTTACCAAGATTCTCAGCTCCACCAGCGAAATCTAAGTAATCATCAATAATTTGATAGCTCATTCCTAAGTAATAACCATACGAAAATGCACTTTTAATGTTTTCATCAGAAGCTTTAGAAACAATACTACCAGCAACGCAAGCAAATGCGATTAGAATCGCTGTTTTTCTCTTAATTTTCTTTAGGTAATCTATTCGTCTAGTTTTAATGTTGTATAAACCATCGGCTTGAATAAGCTCACCGATGCAAAGTTCCTTAAGAGTCTCAGCTAAATAATTATGAATTCTCTCATCACTAAACTTCGCAACCTCATTTAAAACTATCGCAAATAAGTAATCCCCTACATGTAGAGCAAATTCATTAGTATACTCTTTATTCATTGTAATACTACCGCGTCTCGTATCAGCATTATCAATAATATCATCATGAATAAGACTTGCAGTATGAATTATTTCAACTATACTAGCCATTCGAATTATATCTTTTCTATTCAATTCAAAATTTCCTAATTTAGCACACATAAGTAAAAGAAGGACTCTTACCCTCTTTCCACCATTTAAAAAATATCTTTTTATAATCTCATTTAATCTATCATCATCACATTTTGTAATATCTAAGATATCTTCTAAAACATCATGTACCAACATATCATACTGTTTTAACATTCTATTCTCCATCATTTTTATACAAAGACCACGGTTTTACTATCAGTTTCCTGGAATTCAATATCATAAAAACTAAACCATGTCTTTATTATACTTAAATAAAATTCTTCCTCACTCATCCTTTTAGTAACAAATTGAAAATATCCTACTTTCATAGTATCGGTTAAAATACTTAATTTATCCAACTCATCTTTCAATATACTATAATACTCAAAACTATAATAATCTCCAAGTAATATCGATTTTGATTCGATATTATCATAATTAGATCTATGATTATATATTGAACTTAACGCACAAAAAATAGCAGTATTGTATTTTTCATTATTAAAATTATATTTTTCTATAAAAGGAATAATATTTAATTTTTCTATTAATCTCTCATTATAATTATATTTTATCATAATAAATCCTTCATTATTTGTCTTTATAAATTATACCACAATATCCCAATTTATTGAAATTTGATAGTCTAAATTCCAGATGAAAAATTTAACATATTGGTTATCTACTAAAATCATAGAAAAAGAGTAACTTTAAAATCATGATTCTTCGAAAATCATTATCTTAAAGTTACTCTCTATTAAATTTTTCAAACTTAAATACTATTTATTTAGTTACACTCTTTCTACAATTGACTCTTCATCACTATTTTCTAATATTCTTATTGTATTTAATTCATTAATTAAAATTAAAAACATCACGAAAACAAGAATTATCTTAGTATAGATATTATCCATTTTTTCAATAATCATACCTAAAAAGACATAACAGATCATACTATTTATCCAATTAGATTTCTTCATATACTTTGAATTTTTAAAATTAATATATATATACTATATAAACCTATTAATATTTGACAAAACAATAAAATATTACTAACCATGAAGTCACCTTTTCTTTACTCATATATTTTAATAATTAGATAAATATCTATAGGTAACTAACCGTTTCTTGATATTCCTCAGGTCTTTCTTTTCTAACAAATAGCATAATCGCTACGATAAAGTAGAATAGATATACCGGAATTAATACCCCTACTGTCCCAACAGCTACTACTATTGCTAATAATAAGAAAAGTATTCCAGATAAAATACGTTTTTTCATTAAGAAGGTCGCTAATAACGCTACTACAACTAATACTGCTAACAGAACTGAATACATTTTTAAACCTTGAATTGTATAATCAAGTATTTGTTCAGCTGATAAGTTAACCCCATTTAAGTTAGCCCCATTAGGATTTTTTTCTAGTTCTGACTTAAATAAATTTAAAAACTCAGGATTATCTTTTAAAACTGAAATTTTAAAGAATGAGCTATACGCTAAAATTCCTGTTAAAACTATTAAAATGACATTAGCAATCCATGCTAACACTTTCTCCACTGTTCTTTTGAATGGTTTCATAATAAAACCCTCCTTCTATAAAATTAAAGGATTTTCCTTTTTCTAATTATAACATAAAACGTTCTCATAATATATAACAAATTACCTGAATTAGCAAATTTTACACCTGAAATGATGTTCTTAAAAATTAACTAATTAAGGATTGCATTTATCCCTTTTAATCTTTTACTTCACTTTTATTAAGATACTTTTTATTAAATATTATATGGCATGACGATACAAAAATGAACAAACTAAATAAATATAATAGACTTTTTGTAATTTGATAATCATCAATCGTTAATATAGCGACACCTAAAAGAGTTATTACCTCGACACAGTAAAATATAATCGCTATAATTCTGTGAATTCTATCTAACTTTTTTAGTGATTTTTTCGCATCACCGACAATCCCAATTAAGTAGTCAAAAAATACATCAAACATCATTTCTTCCCCTTTATTTTCCTCTATAAAAACTGATTCTCTTTCAATATTATGAATCTTTAATATCTTTCTATTTATTATATAGGTTATAGCATTATTATTTTATAATTACAAATTTTTCTATAATATTTATTATTGATGAACATATTAATTTAAAACAAAAAATAATCTCCCAAACCTCATTGGCTTGGAAGATTAACTTTTATTATAATCTTTCATCAAGTGTAAAACGCATTTCTATTTTGAAGATTCCATCTTCTGGTGCATATGCTCGAATTGTTTCTTTGTGTTTTTCTGCAATAAGTTGTGCCATAGATAATCCTATACCGTATCCTTTTATTGCGCTGTTTCTTGACTCATCTAAGCGATAAAAACGCTCAAATACTTTACTTAAATCACCTTTCTTAACCTCAGCTTTATTAGAAACTTTCAAAATAGCATATTTTCTATTTTTCTTAAGACTAACTGATATACTGCTGTCTTCTGGTGCATATTTAATAGCATTTTCTAATAGTATATCCATCAATTGTACTATTGAAGCTTCTTCTCCAAAATAGTACAGATTAGAATCTACATCTGTAACGATATTTTTTTTCTGGAAGTTTGCTAATTCATCAAAATCTTCTATTCTCGATTCCAATGCACTTGTCAAATCAAATCTTGATCTTTCTACAGTATCCTTTTCTTCCATTCTACTAAATACTACTAAACTATTAACTAAACTAGTAAGACGATCTACTTGATTATGTATATTTTGCGTCCATTTTGAATCACCATTCATCATCTCTAATACATCAGCGTTAGAACTAATTATAGCTAACGGTGTTTTCAGTTCGTGACTCGCACCTGTTATAAATTGTTTTTGTTTTATGTAAGTTTCTTGAATTGGTGCTATTACTCTTTTAGATACTAACACGATTAATACAAATACTGATGCTATAACTCCAATAGAAATTAATAAACTATTTTTTTCAAATGAATGTTGCGAATCTAATTCGCGTTGGCAATTTAAAAATAGTATTAAGTTTCCTACATTTGTTTCAGCTTTTAAGAATCTATAGCTACCAATGAATCCGCTAGTTTTTCCTTCCTTTAATGCTTCAATAACTTTACCTTGCAAAGCATCTTGATCAGGTATTAAAGTATCATCACGATATGTTTTAATTATTCTCCCAGAATCATCAACCTTCGCAATAGAAAAACCATTATAATCTGTCGTACTAGATGAATTTTTTGTAATTATTAAATCATCTCCATCTTCTGCGAAAATTTTAATCAATGCCTGAGATCTAGAAGCATCTAATAGTGTTGTGTCGATTCTCTCCTCTAATTTATAATAATTTATAAAGTTTAACGCAATAGCCAAAATAGCTATTACCACAGCTACACTCCCTACAGCCGTTGTAATAAATTTTCTTCTAAGACTCTTAAACATCAATCATCTCCAAAGTATAACCAACATTTCTAGTAGCTTTAATATGGATATTTGCGTCTAAAGCTTTTAATTTTTTTCTTAGATATGAAATATTAACCCAAACTACGTTAATTTCAGACTCACTATCATATCCCCAAATTCTTTCTAAAAATTGTTCAGTTTGAATCACATTTCCAGGATTTCTCATCAACATTTCCATCATTTGATATTCTTTATTTGATAGTCTCACTTTGTCTTTTTCTGTAGCTAATTCAAACGTATACTTACTTAAACTTACATTACCTAATTCTAATACATTACTAGTGAATGTCGCCTGTCTTCTAGTCATAGAACGAACTCTCGCTAATAATTCCTTAGTTACAAATGGTTTTGTTAGATAATCATCTGCACCACTATCTAATCCATACACCTTATCTTCAATCTCTGATTTAGCTGTAAGTAATAATACTGGTGTACTTTTTTTATTCTCTCTTAGTTTTTTCACCACAGTTACTCCATCCATCTGCGGCATCATAACATCAAGAATTGCACCATCATAGTCATCTAACATTAGATAATCTAATGCATCTTGTCCGTTATTTACTACATCAACTGAGTAATTGTTGTGTTTTAGCATTGCTTCAAGAGCGTCTGCTAAGTCTCTTTCATCTTCGGCTAATAATAACCTCATCGTCTTCCACTCCTCACTATATCTTTCCATCATATACAATTTATATCATAATAATTATACAAAGATTAATTAAAATAAAGTTTAAACAAAAATTTTAGTTTGAATTATTATGTAAATTTCCTTAAAATATATGAATTTATAACTATTATTAATTCTACTTATAATAACTACTTTCACTAAAATTCATTTCTATCTATATAATATATTATACCAAAATATAGCTATTATTTAATATTTTTCTTACTATTTATAAAAAATATTTGTTATAATAACTTTATTGTATACATTTTACTCCATTTTGCCTAGATATGTCAAAAAAATTGGCTAACGCTTTCTTCGTTAGCCAACAACATTATTTTCTTCCGATAAGCAGTCCACTTTGTATGTAATCTTTCATACCTTTTCCATATCCCCATTTTTCTGCATACTCATCTGTTACATCAGAATTAATGATTTGAAACTTCGTAAATCCTGCTTTTTTAATAATATCTACCATCTCTTCTTCCAGAAGAGCACCCGCCACTCAAGTGCAGTGCATCTGTTGAGAATTTTTCCACTCTAATGGTAACTCCTTTTTCAAGATAATATCAGATATTACAAACATACCATCTTCTTTTAAAATGCGATATATTTCATCATATACTTTTTGCTTGTCAGGCTCAAGGTTGATAACACAGTTACTAATAACTCTATCAACTGATTTATCTTCTAAAGGAATATTTATTAGTTCTCCTTTAATAAATTCAATATTATCAAATTTCTTGTTATCCCTAACTTTCTTAGCTTTTTCTAACATTGAATCTAATCTATCTAAACCATATAGTGTTCCTACTTTTGGATTTTTCATCTTTGTAATGAAAATATCCATTCCAGCTCCACACCCTAAATCAATTAAAGATTGTCCTTCCTTAATTTTCAAGTGGTTAATTGGATTTCCACAAGAAAGCCCCATATTTATCTCATCGGGAAATTCATTAATAATTTTTTCATCATATCCTAGTGATTTACTAAGTTGTTTTGGATCAATTTTTGTCTTTTGTTTATTTTTAGAAATATTATCATAAAAGTTATCAACTGATAATCTTATTTTGATATTACTATTCATTTTATCACCATCCCTTCATATTAAATAGTTGCTTGAATCAACTGATTCAAGCAACTCTCACTTATTCTTTATTTTATCATAGAAGTTTATTTTTTTCTATAATTATAGTTTAACGATTTCTCTATATCGGAATGTTGGATTTGGACGTCCAGGAATTAATGCATTTAAAGTTTCTTCTTTGTATCCCACTACGTTAAACACTCGTTCAACCTCTTCTTTTACAATTTCAACTAATTTGTCTGGGTGAACTTCTACACGCGCATTAACTGTAAGGAATACTTTCTCACTAGCATTATCTAATTTACGTAGTGTTGCAGTTTCTTTCTTACCTACAATATTTCCTACTAAGCCTTCTTCTTTACCTTGTAGAAGGAATTTTACATGACCTACGTTTAGATTTAATGAGTCGAATTTTTCTCCTAAGTTAGCTAAAAATGCAGTAGCTAATGTTTCAAATGATTCTTCTTTTTCGATAGCATAAGTTCCATTCAACCATCCGAATAATGCTTCTCCATAAGCATAAGTATCGTAATCTACTTCTACAATTCTTCTTCCTACTTCTTTTTCACTATTAATAATGTAATCGAACCACGCGTCTAAACCTTCTCCAGTTTTTACACTTGCAGTTAGAACATTTTCATTATTAAATTCTTTTTTAGTTTTTTCTACTAAATCAGCTAATTCTTCTTCTGATAATAATTCAACTTTGTTAATTAAGATAACATCCGCTTCTTCGAATTGTTTATAAATAATATAATCTCCAGGATTTGAATGATCTTTTAGTACAGCTTTTAAGCGAGTTGGATCCGCTAATGCTGTAAGTTGTTTCAAGTTAACTTGTTCATTGTATTTTTCTTTTAATGGTTGCATAATAGTTGCTGATAAGTCAGTACAGCTTCCTACTGGTTCAGCTAAAATAATATCACTGTTATTTGCTTCTTGTAGGTGAGCAATTGCATTAGCAAAGCCACCAAAGTTACAGCAGAAACAACTTCCACTTACTTCTTCAACGATGTCATTATTAGTTTCTAAAAATGAAGTATCAACTAATTCACTCGCTTGGTCGTTTGTAATTAATCCTACTTTACGTCCTTTTTCGTTTAAACGTTTCGCAACTTCCCATAGAAGACTAGTTTTCCCCGCTCCTAAAAATCCACCTACTAAAATTAAATCTGTTTTGTTTGTCATAATTCTTTTCTCCTCTAACCTTATTATATTATTTGTTTAATTCATTTTGTCTTTTTAACGCTGGTTCTAATACTTTAGTAAATAGGTATCCAGCTAATACTCCACCAACTATTGGTCCTAGTATATAAACCCAGAAGAAACCACCGCTGGCATCTGGAAATGCTGCTGATCCCCAACCAAATGCCCAAGCTACTAAACGTGGTGCAAAGTCACGAGTAGGGTTCATACCAGCTTGAGTAATTGTCGCTAATAAACATAGTAATGACCCAACTGTTAAACCTATTTGTACAGGAGCCATGTTATCACTTGGTCTACCTACATTAGCACCTTCAGTAAATAAGAATATAATTAAAACTAATAAAAACGTTCCAAGTGCTTCTGCAGCAAATGCCACTGGCATAGAAATGTTATAACCACCCGGTTGATTATAATACTCTCCGAACATTTTCGCAGTAGCAACTGATTCAAATGTTCCACGTACTATATTCTTTTTAGCTTCAAACTGAGCTATAGATGAGCTATAAATTCCATACATTACTAATGATCCTAGTAATGCTCCGATGAATTGTCCAGCAATATACGTCGGTAATCTTTTAGCACTCATTCTACCTGTAAGAACCATTGCTACTGATACTGCTGGATTAAAATGAGCATTACTTAAATTTCTAGTCATATATATACCAAAAGTTACCGCAAATGCCCATAACATACCAATTTGGAACAAACTTTGATGTGCATCATATAATACTGCTGCTGCTACAGAACCCGTTCCAAAAAGAACTAATATAAATGAACCAATAACTTCCCCCAAGAAGTCATTTTTTAATGAATATTTCTCCATGAATATCCCCCTTAATTTATTTCTATAAACATATTATAACAATATTAAAACTATATTTGAATAATTATTTTTTAATTTACGATGTATATACATCATAAATTCTAACTTTTATTTTATATTTTATATATTCTAAAACATAAAATAAATAAAATAATATTAGTTTATTATTATTATTAAATCTGTAAATAACCCCCTTTATTTATTTATTTTGTTTAGAAAATATTATTCTAAATATTTTTAGAAATTCTGTCTTGCTTCTTATGATAAAAAAATAAGCCCTAATTAGGACTTATTTTTTAAAAATTATATTAAATTATTGTATTCTTCTTCTGTTAAGTAACTTGAAATTGCACCTGTTTTTGTAGTTGTTAAACTAGCGTAGTTTGTCGCAAATTTAGCCATTTGTGCTAAATCTTCTTCAGAAATATTATTTAGATCTTCATGATTTAATAATTTTGATAAGAATGAACCTGCGAACGCATCGCCTGCCCCAGTAGTATCAACTGCTTTTATATTAGGTATTTCAGTCACTACTTTATGATTTTCATAATAAACTTCCGCACCATGCTCTCCTTTAGTATAAAGAACAACTTTCATGTGACTGAAGTCTTTTTTCAATGCTTCTTCGATATTAGTAGTTCTAGTTAGGAATTCTAATTCGTTATCAGCAACTTTTATTACATCAACATAAGGTAAGAATTCTTTAATAGTTTCAAGATATAATTTGTGATCATCCCAAAGATTGAATCGTAAATTAACATCAAAAGAAATTAACACTCCAGCTTCTTTAGCCTTTTTTAGTAACAAGTGATGACTATCTTTTGATTCTTCTTGAATAGCGATACTTGCGAAATGAATTGCTTCAATTTCAGATAAATCAACTTTTTCAACATCTTCTTTACTAATTCTTAATGTTGATGAACCTTTAAAGTAAAAACTAAATGAACGGTCTCCAGTTTCATCTAAAGAAACAAATGCTAATGGTGTAAAACTATCAGCTTTACGACTTACATATTTACAATCTACACTCTCATTTTTTAAAGTATTTTCTAGAAAATCACCAAAACCATCTTGTCCCAATGATGTTAATAAATAACTCTTATGTCCTAGTTTTTGTGCCACGCAAGCCACATTAGCTACACATCCACCAGCCTCTTTTTTAAACGATTTTACTTTATCGATTGTACCTACACCTTCTCCAATAAAGTCAATTAGCATTTCTCCTATACATAAAACTGCCATTTTAGTTCTCCTCTCTAATTTCAATTGCTCCAAGTTCTTTTGCTAAATAATCAGTGGCTAAGATATTAACATTATGATTTTCTGGATAAAATCTTGTTGAAAGTGCAAAAGATCCCTCATTTGCGAATAATTCAATAGATGAACTATCAAATACTATTTCCACATTTTCTAAATCCAGTTTATATTTTCTATCATCTCTTCCATAACCACTAGTTCCAAAAGATACTTTCAATTCTTTATTGTCATAGCTTACTTTAAAATCATCTACGCTAATTTCAAACTTATCACCATGTTCTTGTTTATAATACCATGTATTTTTGTTAAAGTCATTAGTTTTAATATCGTTACCTAATAAATCTTTCACCGATTTGTGTAACGTTTGTCTAACTTTACCACCTTTGTAATTTACTACACGTGGAACAGTTAGACAGTTTTGATAACCAAACTTCGTAGTTGGATTAGTATAGCTACTATCTGGTACATACATCCAACCGATAAGCACACGATTATCATCTTCATCTAGAAATGTTTGCGATGCATAAAAATCATGTCCATAATCTAGTAATGTGAAGTTATCTAATTTATCAACATTCTCAATTCCCTCTTCAACTACAGAATATCCAATTTGGTACATATTCCCATAATTTGGATACATTCTTGTAATACCTTGAGGTGAGAACATAAAAATTTCTTTTCCATCTACTTCGAAATAATCTGGACATTCCCACATGAATCCTAGATTTTTTTCTGAGTAAATAGTTTTATACGGTTTAAGAGTATCCTTATCGAATACTAATAAACATCCATAATCATTGCTATCTCTAGCTCCAAGAACTAAATATTTTTTTCCATTTTTTTCAAATATTTTTGGATCCCTAACATGATTTGACATATTAGGATAATCATCTGTAGTTAACAGACATTTTTTCTCAGTAAAATTAATTCCATCTTCCGTTTCAAAAGATATGGTATTATGACCACGTCCTTCATGAACGTAGTCATAATCACCTTTATATTTCACATTTCCTGTGTAGTAGAAGACTAATTTCCCATCTTCTATATTGGCACTCCCTGAATAAACACCACTTTTTTCTTCTTCTATAGTTGGTGTAAGGAATACGCCACGATCTTCATAATTTTTTAGGTCACTACTAGTATAGTAATACCATAGTTTTAATCCACCTTCTACTTCATAAGAATATTGGTGAAAAATATGATATTTACCTTTAAAGTAAGCTAATCCATTCGGATCGTTTAGCCAACCTTTAGTAGGTTCTAAATGAAGATTTTGTTTCCAGTTATTAGCTAGCATTTACAAGTTCCTTCTTAGTTTTGAAGAAGTATGCTGTTACTGAGAATGAAACGATGAATGATAATGCTAAACCAATACCAAATGTTGACCAATGGTTTGCAGGAATTGATAAGAATCCTGGAAGACCAGCTGCACCTAATGCTGATGCAAATACTTTGTTTAATCCAATCCATGCACTTCCTACTGCACTTCCTGCAATAGCTCCGTAGAATGGATATCTAAGTCTTAAGTTAACCCCGAACATAGCTGGCTCTGTAATACCTAGTAAAGCAGAAATACCAGATGCTGATGAGATTGATTTCATTTTTGTGTTTTTAGAGAATACTAATACTGCAAGAACCGCTGCACCTTGAGCTACGTTAGACATAGATGCGATTGGGAAAATAAATGTTAATCCTGTTGCAGCTAGTAGTTGAGTTTCGATAGCTGAGAAACTTTGGTGTAATCCAGTAATTACGATTGGTGCGTAGAATAAACCGAAGATTGCTGCTCCTACGAATCCGCCTTGCATGTATAACCACTGTAATCCTTGACCAAGTAAAGTACCAGCTTCACGAAGTACTGGTCCCATCCATGCGAATGTTACGAATCCTGTTACGAATAATGAAATTAATGGTGTAGTTAAGTTATCTAACCATGATGGAGTTACACGACGTAAGAATTTTTCGATTGTAGCTAATAACCAAGCAGCCGCAAGAATCGGTAATACAGTTCCTTGATATCCTACTTTAGCGATCTTAAATCCGAATACATCCCAGTACCCAAGAGTTGTAACTCTTTGAAGACCTTCTACAGCTTGACCACTTTGGTTAACGATATCTAAAGCTGGTGCAAGAAGTTGGTTTGTAGATGGATCTAATTTACCAAATGTATAGAAGTTCATTACATCTGGGTGAACCATTAACATCGCAAGTGCTGCCCCAAGATATGGGTTACCACCAAAACGTTTAGTAGCTGAGAAACCAATTAATACAGGTAAGAATACGAACGGCGCATTAGCAAATACGTTAACCATGTCTGCTAGACCTGCGATACCTGGGTTAGCTTCAATAACTGATTTACCAGTGTAGAATAAATCTTTAGCTGTTAATACGTTATTGATACCCATTAAAAGACCACCAGCAACAATCGCTGGAATAATTGGAACGAAAATATCACTTAACATTTTTACGAAACGTTGAAGTGGATTTCCTTTTGGTTTTTTAACAGTTTCAATTGAATCTTCTTCACTATTTGATGCAGCACCTTTGAATACTTCATTATATGCTGCGTAAACTTGTTGAACAAGACCACTTCCAAAGATTAATTGAAGTTGACCATTGTTAAAGAATACACCTTTAACACCTTCGATATCTTCTAATTTTTCTTTATTATATTTTTTTTCATCGTTTAATTCTAAACGAAGACGAGTTGCACAGTGAACAACAGAGCGTAAGTTTTCTTGACCACCACTATGTTCAACAACTTCTTTAACAACTTTTTTTAAGTCCATAGTTCTTTCTCCTTTTTTATTTTTTAATTTTATATAACAACTTTTAACATTCACCAAAATATAAATGGTAACGTTACTTTTTTATTGTACACCTCTTACTATCAAATTGTCAAGAGAAAAAAGTAACGTTACCATAATTTTTTATAAATAGTAGCTTCCTTGCTTCAAAGTATTATTTTTGTTATAATCTAATAACTATAAAATAGGAGGCTTATATGGATTTTTCAATTAAAAATCTATTTACTAGTGTTTCTACAAACATTAATCGATATAAATTCACATACATTTCAATAGCTGCCATAATTCAACTAATTCTTGTATGTGGTTTATGGTTAATCGCTAGAGTTTTTCAACTAGCACTTACTCTAGCAGGTGAAGAACATCTTGATAATAATAATATTCTTCACATATTAACTAATCCCTATAGTTTTATAATTCTCAATTTTTTAATACTTATCGTAGCATTTTTTATGTTTATAGAATTTTCTATACTTACATTTACAATATACGGACAACTAACAGATAAGAAATATTCATATCGAAAAATCTTAAAGAATGCATGGAATAAAACAAAAAATTTGGCAGGTTTTCAAACTCTATTTTTTATAATTTATTTCATAATTACTATTCCTACAGTAAATATAGGTGTAAGATCCGTTCTTGCTAAAAATCTCTTCATTCCAAAGTTTATTAGCAGTGAAATAATGAAAACAAATAGTGGTTTTATCATTTGGGGAATAATAATGATTGTTTTCGCCTATCTCAATCTTAGGTTGATTTTTACATTACCCCTAACTGCTGTTGGTGATGAGAATATACTCGATAGTATTAAAAGAAGTTGGGAACTTACAAAAACCGGTAAAAGAAAACTTGTATTCACTATTATCTTATTTGAAATAATATACATCATTATTGCAGTAATTTTAATCGGTGTTATCACCTTCTTATGTATTTATATTGACAAAGATGGTAATAATCCTATAGTTCAAACCTTATTTTTCTCGGCAATAAGTGCAATTATATTCTTTCTTGGAGTAATTTCAAAAGTAACGGTCATAACTTCATTAGTAACTGTACTAATAGATCAAAATGAAATATCAGAAGAACTAGTAAATAACCTTAACGAAAATAAGAATAAATCGAGATTAGTAGCAACCTTTACTACTATAATAATTATTCTTGCTTCTATTATTAATGGTTTTAATATTTATGGAAATGGAGTCAACAAAAATAGTGAAACAATCGCTCATAGAGGTTATGTCTATAAAGGTGTAGAAAATTCTATCGAAGCTCTTGAAGGTGCGGCTGAAGTCGGAGCTAATTACGTAGAATTAGATATATTGCTAACTAAAGACAATAAATTCATTGTCATGCATGACTATAACCTTAAAAGACTTGCAGGTATTAATAAACGAGTTCAAGATATGAACTACGATGAAGTTGTTGGTCTACAAATAAAACAAGGAGATCATACTAGTAAAATACCTTCTTTAGAAGAATTTGTAAATAAAGCTAAGGATTTAAATATGAATCTAGTAATAGAACTAAAACCTCATGGTGGTGAACCAAGTAACTACGTCGACATCCTTATTAAAGAGATAAAAAGATTAAAACTTGAAAATTATAAATTCATGTCACTTAATTCTAAAGTTATGGAAGAACTTGAAACAAAGGCACCAAATTTAGAAACTGGTTATGTAATCCCTCTTCAATTTGGAAACTTTCACCAAACTAGCGTCGACTTTTTCGTAATAGAAGACTTTTCATACAGAGATCGTCTAGTAGAACAAGCTAAAAAACAAAACAAAAAAGTTTTTGTCTGGACAATAAATGATCCAGCTTTAATTACTAGATACTTACAAAGCCCTGCAGATGGTATTATTACCGATGAACCTGAACTTGTAAAAGAAGAAAAAAATATCTTAGAAAATAACTACTCATATTACGATAAAATACTAAGACTTATTAATATATAAAAAATATCGACTGAAATCTGATTATTTCAGTCGATGATTTTTTTTATTTTATACTAATTTTACAAAATATCTCAATGTTCTAATTAGTTGTGCAGTGTATGACATTTCATTATCATACCAAGAAACAACCTTAACCATTTGATTTTTGCCCTGTCCAATAACTTTTGTTTGTGTAGCATCAAATAATGAACCATAACTCATTCCTATTATATCTGAAGATACTATAGGATCTTCCGTATATCCATATGATTCATTAGCTGCTTTTTTCATTACTTCATTAATTTCTTCCACAGTAGCATTTTTTTCAATAGTTACAAATAATTCTGTTAACGAACCAGTTGGAACGGGTACCCTTTGAGCTGCTCCATCTAAACGTCCATTTAACTCTGGAATAACTAATCCTATAGCCTTAGCAGCACCTGTAGTATTCGGTACTATATTTTCTGCGGCTGCTCGTCCACGTCTAAAATCCCCCTTGTTATGAGATCCATCTAAAGTATGCTGATCTCCTGTATATCCGTGGATAGTTGTCATTAAACCATGTACAATACCGAAGTTATCATGTAATACTTTTGCCATTGGAGCAAGACAGTTTGTAGTGCATGATGCACCCGAGATTACAGTCTCTTCTCCAGTTAGTATTTCATGATTAACATTATATACAATAGTTTTGACATCTGAGCCTCCTGGTGCAGAAAGTAGTACTTTTCTAGCTCCCGCTCTTATGTGTGCTTCAGCTTTATCCTTACTGTTAAAACGTCCGCTACATTCTAGAACAATATCTACACCTAACTCATTCCATGGTAAATTTTCTGGATCTGGTTCTCCAAAAACCTTAATTTCTTTACCATTTACGATAAACGCTCCCTCTCCTTCTTCTACAGTCCCTGGAAAAGGTCCTTGCGTTGTATCATATTTTAACAGATAAACTATTTGATTTATCGGTCTCATTCTTGATCTATTGACAGCTACAACCTCAATATCATCTGCGTGCTGAGCTTGAATCTGTCTTAAGACCAATCTCCCAATACGACCAAAACCATTAATAGCAACTTTTATTGTCATGTGTTTTTCCCCCTGTTAATTATTTTACTCCTATAAGATAACTCATATGCTCATCCCTTTTACAACCTGAATTTCTTTTAAGTAAAATTATATGACAAACTAAACTTTTTAATTCATTATTTAATTGTGATTATCTATAAGAAATCTTATAGTAAGCGTTTCAAAACACCTAATTTCAGTATAGCATATAAAATTCTATATTTCAATCGAGAAAATACAAATCATTATTCTTCAAATAAAAATAATACTAATTTTGTTTTATTATCATTTCATAAATCGTTTTCAACGTTAATTTAAATATTTTATATTAAAATATTTAAATTATAAATTTTAAAAAAATAATTTCATATTGAAATTTCCTAATTAATAAATTATACTTATAGTTATAGACAATAAAAGGAGCTATATTTATTATGAAAAATAAAAAATTTGTTATGACTATTTCATCAGTATTAGCTACTGTTGTTCTTGCAACAGGTTGTGCACAAAAAACTGAAGAAAAAAAAGAAGAAAATAAGAGTGGAGATAACAAGATAACTCTTACTTACGATCAACTTAGATCTCGCGAAAATACAATGGGAGCTTTATGGTATCAAAATGCAGCTGAAGTAGATGCATTATACCAACAAGGTTACAATGTTGCTACTAATAAGTTAAAAGAACTATTAAAACAGCCTACTGATAAACCATATTCTATCGTCTTAGATATTGATGAAACAGTATTAAGCAACATACCATTCCAAGTAAAAATGGTTAAAGATGGAACTGCATTCAATCCAAAATTATGGGACGAGTGGGTTCAAAAAGCAGAAGCTACACCAGTGGCTGGAGCTAAAGAATTCTTACAATTTGCTGACAAAAATAAAGTTCAAATTTACTACATTTCTGACAGAACTGATGCACAAATAGATGCTACAATTAAAAACCTTGAAGCACAAGGTCTTCCAGTTCAAGGACGCGATCACCTAATGTTCAAAAAAGAAGGTGACAAGTCTAAAGAAGGACGTCGTCAAGAAGTTATTAAACATACTAACCTAGTTATGTTATTTGGGGATAACTTAGTTGACTTCGCTGAATTCTCAACTAAATCAGAAGCTGATAGAGATAAAATGTTTGAACAATTAAAAGCTGAATTTGGGGATAAATTCATCATCTTCCCTAACCCTATGTACGGATCATGGGAATCTGCAGTATACAAAGGTGAGAAAAAAGACGGTAAAGGACAATCTGAAGCTCGTCTAAATGCACTTAAAGGATACTAATCTTATATAAAATTAACAATTTAGAGTGTCTTAATATTATCTAATAAAAGATAATATTAAGACACTTATATTTTTTTCTATTTTTTAATTCTATATCCTTGATTGATAGCGAATATCAGAGTATAATTAAGTAGCAAAGCATATAACAGCTTATTTATTATTCATTAAATTAGGAGTCAAAAATGAAAAAGAAAAATCTAAAATACGTTCTTATACCAGCATTTGCAGCTACTACACTATTTCCTGTCTTAGCAACCGATAACCAAGCCCATGCTAATGAAAACAGTGATACAGTATCTGCACCAGTTAATAATACAGCTAGCAATAACGGAACTTCAACTACTGAAACCCCAACTTCTAACACTGCTACAAATTCATCTTCAACTGCAGATGTAAAACCTAATGTAGATAGTAGTAATAATGAGGTTTCTACTACTAATACTGAAGAAAACACATCTTCTAAACCTACAATCCCATTTACTATAGCAGAGTATAAACAAAAAAGTGCTCTTGAACTTGCTAAATTAATTCGTGAGAAAAAAGTAACAAGTACAGAGTTAGTTGATCTAGCATATAAAGTTATTTCAGATGAAAATCCTAAATTAAATGCTGTACTCACTACTGAAAATGGAAAAATTCCTAAAACTATTATCGATGAAGCATATAGAACTGCTAAAGAAATAGACGAGAGAGTAAAAGCAGGTAATCTTGCCGCTAATCCTGTAAACTGGGAAGAACAACCATTTTTAGGAGTTCCTACATTAATTAAAGGATTAGATTTACTAAAAGATGGTGATGCTTCTAATGGTATCTATTTTAATAAAGGTAAGGTCTCTAAGTTTAGTGGAGCTGTCGCAAAAGAATTCGAAAAACTTGGATTTGTAATACTTGGACAAACTAACTACCCTGAACTAGGAACTAGAAATATCACAGATTCTAAATTATTCGGACCTGCTGGTAACCCTTGGGATCCAAGTCGAAATACAGGTGGTTCTTCAGGAGGAAGCGCAGGTGCTGTAGCAAGTGGAATGGTATCAATTGCAAGCGGTAGTGATGCTGGTGGTTCAATTCGTATCCCTGCTTCATGGACAGGTTTAATTGGTTTAAAACCTACGGGTCATGTAGTAAAATTCCCTCTAGTAAAAACTATCGAAGATGCTAAGGCATATTTTGACAAGACAACAATCAACAAACCTAAAACACTAGAAGAAGTTCCAACTGATTTGAAAAAATTAAAAATTGCGTATTCACTTAAAACACCATTAAGAGATGTTGAATTAAGTGAAGATGGAAAAAAGGCCGTTCTTAAAGCTGTTGAATTTCTTAGAAAACAAGGCTTCACTGTAGAAGAAATAAATGAATTCCCTATTGATGGTTACGAAGGAATCAGAACTTATACAATTGGAGCTATTGGTGGAGCATACACTGCTCCCGCAAAAGTAGCTACTGAAGATAATAAACGCGATTTAGATCCTGCAACTTATGCACTAGGAACATCGTCATATAAAGTTAAGACTGTTAACACTGATATTTCTTCTGCAAAACCAATGTCGGAATATATAAATCAAATGAACGAATTTTATAAAAAATATGATTTATTCTTAATGGCAACGAATGCTGTGACAGCACCATCTAACGATAAAAAAGTTGACCCTTATGTAGATCCAGAGGTTGAAGAAAAGCTTTATAATATTAATCAAATAAAAGATCCAAAAGAGAGATTCAATCTACTAGTAAAACAATGGGAACCAATGATGAGAAGAACACCATTTACATGGCTATTTAACTTAACAGGAAATCCTGCTATCTCTTTACCAGTTTATAAGAGTGAAAATAATCTTCCTCTTGGAGTTATGTTTGCCGCAAAAAATAATTCAGAAAAAATACTTCTGGAAATGGGACAATTATTCCAAGATAATAATCAATTCATAATGCATCCAAACATTAGAAAAACAGTTGTTGCCGAAAATGGAAATAAAGTAAGAGAAAATGAATATGGTACAAAATATGAATATTCAATTCCTAATGAATCTCCTGTTGCTGATGCTCTTAAACCTTTCACTGGTAAAGTTGACGGACTTTCTGAAAATGGTAATAAAGTAGTTGTTGATAATGACGGTAATGTTTCTGAGTTCAACACACCTACTGACGCTCCTATTGCTGAGGCTCTTAAACCTTTCACTGGGAAAATCGATGGACTTTCTGAAAATGGTAATAAAGTAGTTGTTGATAAGAATGGTAATGTTTCTGAATTCAATACTCCTACTGACGTCCCTGTTGCTGAGGCTCTTAAACCTTTCACTGGGAAAATCGACGGACTTTCTGAAAATGGTAATAAAGTAGTTGTTGATAAGGATGGTAATGTTTCTGAGTTCAACACACCTGCTGACGCTCCTGTTACTGAGGCTCTTAAACCTTTCACTGGGAAAATTGATGGACTTTCTGAAAATGGTAATAAAGTAGTTATTGATAATGACGGTAATGTTTCTGAGTTCAACACACCTGCTGACGCTCCTGTTGCTGAGGCTCTTAAACCTTTCACTGGGAAAATTGATGGACTTTCTGAAAATGGTAATAAAGTAGTTGTTGATAAGGATGGTAATGTTTCTGAATTCAATACCCCAACTGAAGTTCCTGTTGTTGATGCTCTTAAACCTTTCACTGGGAAAGTTGACGGACTTTCTGAAAATGGTAATAAAGTAGTTATTAATAAAGATGGGAATGTTTCTGAATTCAATACTCCTACTGATGCTACTGTTACCGAAGCTCTTAAACCTTTCACTGGTAAAATTGATGGACTTTCTGAAAATGGCAATAAAGTAGTAGTTAATAAAGATGGGAATGTTTCTGAATTCAATACTCCTGCTGACGCTCCTATTGCTGAGGCTCTGAAACCTTTCACTGGAAAAATTGATGGACTTTCAACAAATGGAAATAAAGTTGTTGTCGATAAAGATGGTAAAGTTTCTGAATTTAGAAACCCAGAAAGAGCACCTAGTGTTCCAAAACTTCCAGAACTAACTATTAACAAAGAAACAACAACTGTTGTAATTAAATCAAAAGATCAAAATATCAGTGTAGAACTAAACTCTAACCATGCCGAAGAAATCAGTTTTAAAGCAACTGATATTACTAATAAAATAGATTTAGAAGAATTAAAAGCAAAAATAATAAATGATAAAAATAATGGAATTAATAATAAAGATGAAATTTCATCTATTAGGGTTGTTGATTTAGAATTACAAAAAGATAATAAAACAGTTAAACTAAATGTACCAAGAACAGTACATATAGCTTTACTTCAGAATGAACAAGATAAAGAAATACTTGTATATCACTTAAAAGACGATAATTCTATTGAATTAATACCTTCAAGTACTACAGGTGGAAATTTACAATTTACTGTAAATCACTTTAGTAAGTTTGCTATTATAGCAAAAATTAAAACAGCATTAGCATCTAATGAAAAAGATATTAATACTTCTGCAGTACAAGAAGAGAAAAAATTCACAGTTATAAATGCAAAAGGAGCAAAATCAACTCCTAAAAACCCACCAAAAACACTTCCTAAAACTGGAGAAACTACTAATAAAGCTTTAACTTTATTGGGAATTTCATTATTCGCTGCAACTATACTATTAAAACGTAGAAAAAATAGCTAATACACTTTTACCTCGGGCTGACCCAAAAATTATAAATTTTAACAAGGTGTATATGAAAACTAATAGACGCAGTGGTTTATTGATATCTAAATTTGCTTTATAAAAGCTTTTTAGATATCTAATAAACTGTGCGGGGGTGACTCGACAAAATCGATTTCGAAATAACAATTTTTGAGTCACTCCCAGTTATCTCTTTAAAATTATAAAAAAAGATATAGTTCAAATGAAAGGTTGTATACTAAATCCGGGGCATGGAAAAATTCCAGCCCCGGATTTCAATTTTTATATACAAAAAGACAAATACCCAATATAATTAAAGTGTAGAAAAATAATTAACTAAGAAAGGATATTTGTCATGTCTAATTTTATCACAAATTTACTATTAATAAAAGACCAAAATATAACTATGGATGATAAACTTGATTTAATTAATGTAGACGGTCAAGATACATTCGTATTTCATGGGACTTTATCATACAATCCAAAGTGTTGTACAAACTGTGGTTGTATAAAAGAAGGAAATAATATAGTTAAAAATGGATTCACAGATCCATTAAAAGTAGCTTTATTAAAGATATCAGAATGCCCTACATATCTACGATTAAAGAAACAACGCTTTAAATGTAAAGAATGTAATTCTAAGTTTTGTGCTGAAACATTATTTGTACAAAAACACTGCAGTATATCTAAAAATCTTATATTTCACATTATGAAGAATCTTTCTAAGACAATATCATTTAAAGATATAGCTGAATTAAGTAATGTATCAGTATCTACAGTAGTAAGAGTAATGAAATCATGTAGAGAAGCCGTAGAAATTAAGACTCATTCAAACCTACCAGAACACCTATGTTTTGATGAGATAAAGTCAACTAAAGACAGTAAAAATGGAATGAGCTTCGTATTCTTAGATGCTAAAACACATGATTTTATAGATATTGTAGATGGAAGAACTCAACATATATTAAAACAGTACTTTATGAGATATCCAAGGAAAGTAAGAAAGAAAGTAAAAACAATCTGTATAGATATTTACCCTCCTTATATGAATATGATTAGAGAGATGTTTCCTAACGCTAAAATAATTATAGATAGATTCCATATGGTACAAAATATTAATAGAGAATTAAATAAAGCTAGAATAAAACTAATGAACCAATATAAGAATAAAAAAAGTTCTACTTACACTATTTTAAAGAACTTCTGGAAAGTAATATTAGAAGATAGAGATAAAGTAAATTCAACAAAAACATTCTATTCTAGAAGCTTTAAACGCTATGTAACTAGAAAAGAAGTATTAGATTATATATTAGCTATAGATGATGAATTTACACCTAGCTATGAGAGAGTGCATGAGATAAGAGAAGCTATTAAGGCTAAAGATTCTGTAGAATTAGAGAAGTATATAGATATGGATACTAGAGGATTATCTAAAGGTGTATCTAAAGCTATAAATACTATGAAAAAGCACAAAGAGTATATGCTTAATGCTGTTAAATATAAGTATTCTAATGGTCCATTAGAAGGATTTAATAATAAAATAAAACTACTAAAGAGAGTATCTTATGGATATTCTAGCTTTAGTAATTTCAGATTACGCATTTTAATTATGTCTAGATTATTTGTTTCTGAGTATAAAAATAATGTCAAACTTAAAGAAAACAAGAAAAAATCTAAGCAGCAAAATGCTGCCTAGATTTCATTTCCTATTTTTCTCCATGCCCCGAATTTGACAAAGAGCCAAATGAAATGAACTATATCTTTTTCTTTACTTTTCAGATACTTTCAGACGGGCACAAGCTTTAGCTAAAGCTAGTTCTGCACGTCTTACATCAAGACCATTTTCTTTTTTAGCAAGACGTTCTTCCGCACGTTGTAATGCTCTTCGAGCACGTTCAACGTCAATATCTTTATCTAATTCTGCTGTTTGAACTATAATAGTTACTTCGCCTTTATGTGTTTCCACAAATCCTTCACTTACAGCTAAATATTCTTCTCTGCCATCAGGAAAAACTACTTTTAATGGTCCGACTTTTAATGATGCAACCATTGGAACGTGGTTGGCCATTACCCCAACTTGTCCACTTGTAGTCCCTAATACAACCATAGAAGCCTCTTTTGCGCTATAAGCTTCTCCATTAGGAGTAACAATGCTTACACTTAAAGTATTCATTTATTTACCTCCTATTTGTATTATACTTCTACTCCTAGTTTACGAGCTTTTTCTAATACGTCTTCAATACCACCAACTAGACGGAATGCATCTTCTGGAATATGGTCATATTTACCATCTAAGATTCCTTTAAATGCTTCTACTGATTCAGATACTGGAACATATGATCCAGGTTGACCAGTGAATTGTTCTGCTACGTGGAAGTTTTGAGATAAGAAGAATTGAACACGACGTGCTCTATCAACTGTTTTCTTATCTTCATCACTTAATTCGTCCATACCTAAGATAGCGATAATATCTTGTAATTCACGATATTTTTGAAGAGTTCTTTGAATTCTAGTCGCAACTTGATAGTGTTCTTCCCCTACAATTTCTGGAGCTAATGCTCTTGATGTAGAAGCTAATGGGTCAACGGCTGGATAGATACCCATCTCTGTTAATGAACGCTCAAGGTTTGTTGTTGCATCTAAGTGAGCGAATGTTGTAGCTGGAGCCGGGTCAGTATAGTCATCGGCTGGTACATAGATCGCTTGAATAGATGTAACAGATCCTTTTTTAGTTGATGTAATACGTTCTTGTAAACGTCCCATCTCAGTAGCAAGTGTTGGTTGGTAACCAACGGCTGAAGGCATACGTCCTAATAACGCAGAAACCTCAGAACCTGCTTGTGTGAAACGGAAGATGTTATCGATGAATAGAAGTACGTCTTGTCCTTCTTCATCACGGAAGTATTCCGCCATTGTTAATCCTGTTAATGCTACACGCATACGAGCACCAGGTGGTTCGTTCATTTGTCCGAATACCATGGCTGTTTTGTTAATAACACCTGAATCTTTCATTTCATAGTAAAGGTCATTACCTTCACGAGTACGTTCACCTACACCAGTGAATACTGAAAGACCACCGTGTTGTTGTGCAACGTTATTGATAAGTTCTTGGATAAGAACTGTTTTACCAACTCCCGCACCACCGAAAAGACCGATTTTACCACCTTTAATATATGGTGCTAGTAAGTCGATAACTTTAATACCTGTTTCAAGAACCTCAACGTGTGTTGATAATTCTTCGAATGTAGGAGCTTCTTTATGAATTGAATCTTTACGAACTTCTGCTCCTGCTTCTTCACCGTGGTCAACTGCTTCACCTAATACGTTGAACACACGACCTAATGTGTAGTTACCAACAGGAACTGTAATTGGTGCTCCTGTATCTACTACTTCTGCTCCCCTATTTAATCCATCAGTAGATGACATCGCAATTGTTCTAACTACGTTATCACCAATTTCTAGAGAAACTTCAAGAACTAATTTTTCTTTTTTTCCATCACCTTTTTCTATAAATACTTCTAAAGCATTTAATAGATTAGGCATATGCCCTGATTCGAATTTTACGTCTACTACAGGTCCCATAACTTGGAGAATATAACCTTTATTCATATGTTGTTTGCTAACTTAATAGCTTCTCCTTTCTCATTACTATTTTGTTGCTGCTGCTCCACTTACAATCTCTGTAATTTCTTGTGTAATTGCAGCTTGTCTTGCACGATTGTATTTAATCGTAAGTGTATCAATAATATTTCCTGCATTATCAGTTGAGTTTTTCATTGCTGTTTTTCTTGCAGAATGTTCACTAGCCTTACTATCTAATATACTTCCGTAAATCATACTTTCAGCATATTGTGGTAGTATTACATCTAGTACTGCTGCCTCACCAGGTTCAAATTCATAAGCTCCTGTAGGTTGCTCATCAGAATTTGCGAATTGATCTGTATTTTCTATAGGAAGAACTTTACTTTCAGTTACAACCTGTTGAATCATACTAACAAAGTGATTGTAATGTATGTAGATTTCATCATATTCTTTATCTATGAAATAACCTACAACTTTATTAGTAATTTCCTTAACCTGTGTGAAACTTGGCTCATCTGGTATATCTCTATAACTATCAACTACATTATAGCCATTTTTTCTGAAGAATTCTGCACCATAGTTACCTATAGCTACAATTCCATATTCGCTATCATTATGTCTTTCGTTAACAGTATTAACAAAGTTTCTAATGATATTAGAATTGAATCCTCCACATAAACCACTATCACTAGTAATTACCACATAAAGAGTTTTCTTAGCTTCTCTTTTTTCTAACATAGGATGCTTGATATTAGCTCCTTTACCAAAAATTGTTCCCATCACTTCTTGCATTTTTTGCATGTAAGGATTGAATCTTTGTGTGTTAGATTGTGCTTTTAAAAGTTTAGAAGTGGAAACCATTTCCATCGCTTTTGTAATATGACTAGTTTTCTTTGTAGAATTGATTTTGTTTTTAATATCTCTTAGTGACGCCAATTAGTTCACCACCTTTACTCTACTACTTCTCATCTTAAGCAAAAGTTTTTTTGAATGCAGCGATTACTTCATCCATAACTTCTGTTGCTGGTAAGTCTTTTGTTTCTTTAATGTGCTTAACTGCTTCATTTTCATGAGCATCTAAGTACGCATATAATTCTTGTTCAAATCTGTGAATATCTTTAACTTCAACATCATCTAAGAATCCGTGTGTTAAAGCATAAAGAATCATAACTTGTTTTTCTACTGGAATTGGTTTGTGTAAGTCTTGTTTTAGAACTTCAACTGTACGTTTACCACGTTCTAGTTTTTCACGAGTTGCTGGATCTAGGTCAGAACCGAATTGAGCAAAGCTTTCTAACTCACGGTAAGATGCTAAGTCAAGACGTAATGTACCTGATACTTTTTTCATAGCTTTAATTTGTGCAGATCCTCCTACCCTAGATACTGAAAGCCCTGCGTTAATCGCTGGTCTGATACCTGAGAAGAATAAATCTGATTGTAAGAAGATTTGTCCATCAGTAATTGAGATTACGTTTGTTGGAATATATGCAGAAATGTCACCTGCTTGTGTTTCTACGAATGGTAGTGCAGTGATACTTCCTCCACCAAAATCTTCATTTACACGAGCTGCACGCTCTAGAAGACGTGAGTGTAAATAGAATACGTCCCCTGGGTAAGCTTCACGACCTGGTGGTCGTTTTAATAGTAATGATAACTCACGGTAAGCTGCTGCTTGTTTTGATAAGTCATCATACACGATTACTACATCTTTACCATTAAACATGAATTCTTCCGCCATAGCAACCCCTGCATAAGGTGCAATGTAAAGAAGTGGTGCTGGTTGAGATGCTGATGCTGTAACTACGATAGTGTAGTCTAATGCACCATGTTCTTTAAGTGTTTCTACAACACTACGTACTGTAGATTCTTTTTGCCCAATTGCAACATAGATACAAATAACATCTTGTCCTTTTTGAGCTAAAATTGAGTCGATAGCTACTGCAGTTTTACCTGTTTGTCTATCCCCGATAATAAGCTCACGTTGTCCACGTCCGATTGGTACTAATGCATCGATCGCTTTAATACCAGTTTGGAAAGGAACTGATACAGATTTACGTCCCATAACCCCAACTGCTGGAGATTCAATTGGACGACGTTTTGTAGTATTTACTGGACCACGTCCATCAACTGGTTGTCCTAATGGATCAACTACACGTCCTATTAATTCTTCACCAACAGGAACGTCCATAACACGTCCAGTACGACGAACTTCGTCTCCTTCTTTAATATCAGTTGTTGGTCCTAAAATTACGATACCAACATTAGTGTCTTCAAGGTTTTGAGCAAGACCCATAACCCCTGTTTTAGTGAATTCAACTAACTCACCACTCATTATTTCATTAAGACCGTATACACGAGCTATACCATCCCCTACTTCTATAACTGTACCGACATCTGTTGACTTAACTTCAAACTGATAATTTTCTATTTGTGATTTTAGTAATGAACTAATTTCTTCAGCTCTAATAGCCATTTATGTCCCTCCTTGTTTCAACTTCTTCTAGATTGTAGAAATTTTTGACTTTATAGCGTTTAATTTTGCTCTAACACTAGCATCTACTACTTTGTTATTGTAAGTAAGTTTAAGCCCACCTAGAAGACTCTTGTCTACAAGGTTATTAAGTTCTACTTTTTCTAGTTGTAACTCATTTTTAAGTTTTTCTTTTAGATTTTCTAACTGAACTTCAGTTAGTGGCGAAGCTGATTCAACTTTTACAACAACGCTATTTGAATGTTTATTAAACAATTCAGTAAATTGCTCTAAAACAAAATTTATTAATGAGATTTGCAGATTTCCTGCTAAGATTTTCACAACATTTACAACATATTTATTTACTCCTGCAAATGACGCTTCAATCAAGTTAATTTTTTTTATTTTTTCTAAATTAGGGTTGTTCATCAATGTAACAAAATCAGAGTTTCCATTAATAACTTTTGCAACTTCTGGTAACTCATTAGCTACTTGTTCTAATGCGTTATTTTCTTTTGCAACTTCAAATAATGAATATCCAATTTTATTAGCTAATACTGACTTACTCATTATTTCACCCCTACCTCTTTAATGACTTTATCAACATATTCACTTTGTGTTGAGTCATCTAATTCTTTTTCTAAAATTTTCGAAGCTACAAGCACTGATAAATCAGCAATTTGTCTGTTGATTTCTTCAAGCGCTCTTTTCTTCTCATCCTCAATATCTCTTTGAGCATTTACTTTTAATTGTTCTGCTTGTTTGCGAGCTTCTTCAAGAATAGCTTGTTTTTCAATCTTAGATTGTTCGCGAGCATCTTCCATCATAACTTTAATTTCTTGTTGAGCATTTTTTAATTTTTCTTGATTTTCTTCAAGTAAAACTAATGCTTCTTTTTGATTTCTAGCAGCATCATCAAGTTGACCTTCAACTAATCTTTGACGCTCATCTAACATATCAATAAGTTTGTCCCAAGCAAATTTTTTCAGTAATACTAATAAGATTAACACAGCTATTATGTTAATAGCCATATTTCCTAGATTAAAACCTTGATGAGAAGCGTGTTCAGTAGCTAAAAATACTAAATTTTCCATTTACTAACTGCTCCTATTTTTCTTAGTTATTTTATTTTATTACTAAAATTAACTATTTTGCTAAAATGATGAATGCAATAACTACTGCTAAGATAGGTACCGCTTCAACAAGTGCGAACATTACAAATGCATTAGATTTTAATTTAGGTTCAACTTCTGGTTGGCGAGAAACACCTTCCATAAATTTACCGAATAAATATCCGTTACCAATACCAGCTCCAATCGCTGCTAATCCTGCTGCTAATCCTGCTCCAATTAATTCTACCATAATTATATTTTCCTCCTTGGATAATAAATGAATTTTATTAATTATTAATTTTTACATAAAATTGTGTACTT
Organism: Gemella haemolysans; assembly: GCF_012273215.1. Lineage (NCBI taxonomy): Bacteria > Bacillati > Bacillota > Bacilli > Caryophanales > Gemellaceae > Gemella > Gemella haemolysans. The sequence continues at coordinate 1,374,944 of NZ_CP050965.1, forward strand.
ATTTGAATTAATGTTCATCACTAATTTTATGTGATATATAAATAAATGATAATACCGTAAAGATATATGCTTGGATAAATCCTATAAATAGAGAGAATCCTTTCCATACTACTAAACCTGTAATACCTGCGATAGCACCGAAGACACCTGCTGTTGTTAGTGTCGCTAAAAGTGCTAACAGTACTTCCCCTGCATAAATATTACCGAATAAACGCATTGAAAGTGTCAATAAGTTTGTAAACTCTTCGATAACTTTAAACGGCGCAATACCTATACCCGAAGAAGTATATGTACCAAAGTAATGTTTAGTACCTTTATACTTAATTCCTGCATAATGAGTAAACACAATAACTAATAATGCAAGAGAGAAAGTAAATGTTGGATCGGCTGTTATAGAATTCACATATACAACTTCATTGTAACTAACTTCTATAAGCACACCAATCGTATTTGCTACAGCAATAAGTGAAATAAGTGTTAACGCTGTCGCCCATAATCCTTTACCATATTTTTTCCAACTAACGTTACCCTTAATTACATTATCACTAACGAAATAAGCAAGTAACTCAGCTGCATTTTGACGTTTACTATCTGGTCTTAATTTAATTCTACTAGTTAGAAACATCACTATAATAAAGGTAAGCAACACTGTTATTAAAGTTGTGATTACACTAGGAATATTAACCGTTATATCATAGCCAAATAATTTGGTAATAAGATATGTATGTTTTTCCATATATTCCCCTCACCTCTTTTCTTAAGTATCTTTTATATTTCTAAATCTGTTGTAATATAAAATTAGAAATACTTAATACATATTATAATATTATTTTATAATATTTGCTAGCGATTTCTTAAATTTTATATAAATTGTTTAAAAATATGTTATTAATATTTTATTATTTTGTTCCGAAGATTCTGTCTCCAGCGTCTCCTAGTCCTGGTACGATATACCCATGATCATTTAGTTTTTCATCTAATCCTGCGATATAGATATCTACATCTGGATGTGCATCATGTAAAGCTTTTACACCTTCTGGTGCTGCTATTAAACACATAAATTTAATATCGTTAACTCCACGTTGTTTTAGTGAGTCAATTGCAGCAATAGCTGAACCACCAGTTGCTAACATTGGGTCAACAACGATGAAATGACGTTCTTCTGGATTACTTGGTATTTTTACAAAGTACTCATGTGGTTGAAGCGTTTCTGGATCACGATACAAACCTACATGTCCTACTCTTGCTGATGGAATTAAATTCATTAAACCATCAACCATTCCTAATCCTGCACGAAGAATTGGAACAAAAACTATCTTTTTACCTGCAAGACGTTTACAAGTAGTAGTTTGAATTGGAGTTTCTACTTCAACATCCTCTAATGGAAGATCCCGAGTAATTTCATAAGCCATTAAAGAACCTACTTCATTAGTAAGCTGTCTAAAGTCTTTAGAACCCGTTCTCTTATCTCTAATAAAAGATAATTTGTGTTGGATCAATGGATGATCAAATACATGAACTTTTGACATAATTATAGTTCTCCTTTGTTATATTATTATATTTATTTTACTCTAATTATTTCATTTTAACAAGGGATATCCGAAAATATTTTACCTCCTTTAAAAAATATTTTTTTATTAAAACTCTTATATTACTAGACTTCTATTATAGAAAATATTACAATAATAAAAACAAGATAAACGGAGACTTTAACATGCAAAGAAAAACATTTTTAGGGATATTTTTACTTACTAGTATTTTCTACTATATTATTCCACTACTTTTTTTGAAATTCTACAATGGCACTAGTGATAAAGCTGGTTTCATTTTAATATTGGTTTATGGATTCACTTCATTTGCTATAACACTATTAATATCATACTTTATTCAAAGAACTATATTTATACCCGTATTAAGTACTATTCTAGCACTTCCTTTATTTTTCATCTTTAATTCAAGTGCTCTAGTTTTATTACTTATTATAATAGTTTTTTCATTTATAGCTTATGGTCTATCATCATTATTTAAATAATTAAGGAGAGCATATGACAATATTCAAACGTAATTTAATAATAGCTACAGGTATATATTTACTTTTTTATCTTACACCTATTTTAGCTAATCCTTTTATGGCTTTAAATTTATTAGAAGCAGCTATAGTTGGAATCTTAATTTTCGGTGGATTTTATTTAAGTTATATATTCATGTATACAAACAAAAGCAAACTCGATGAACGTACTAAAAGTACAATAATTACAATTTTAGTACTATTAATAGCATTACTGATATTTTTTAATCCTTTTAAATTTCCAACATCATTCAATATTATTATAAATAAATACTTAGCAATTCTAATTCTGATCTGACCCCAAAAAGTTAGACTTAGGATAGCGTAATAGTTATAATGACTGTTACGCTATCTTTTTTATATTTATACAGTCATATGTTTTATTCTATATTGCTTAGGACTTAACCATCCTAGTTTCTCTTTTATTCTCTCTTCATTATAGTATTTTATATATTTTTCAATAGCTAATTTCAGTTCCCTATAACTATTATATGTTGTTCCATAGTATATCTCTTGTTTTAATATTCCGAAGAAATTCTCCATTATCGAATTATCCAAACAATTTGCTTTTCTAGACATACTTTGGTAAATACGTTCTTCTTTTAACCTTTTCGAGTATGCCTTCATTTGATAAGCCCATCCTTGATCAGAGTGGAAAGTTCTCCTATAAGGGGATTTAGCTGTGACTTTAATAGCTTTTTCTAGCGCATCCATTATATTTTTAGCTGATGGGCTCTCACTTATACTATAGCTTATTATCTCACCATTATACATATCCATAAATGGATCTAAATAAAGTTTCTTTACTACTAATTTACCTCTCTCATTAACTTCATAATATTTAAATTCAGTTGTGTCTGTAGTGATTTTTTGATGTGGAATATTAGTATTGAATCGTCTTCTAATTCTATTCTTAGCTGTTTTTCCAATTTTCCCTTTATATGAATTGTATTTTCTACTTTTTCTAGTGAATGATGTAACCTGTAAGTCTAATTTTTGTATAATTCTTTGAACTTTCTTTTTATTTATTATATATCCTAAATTACGTAACGCACCATATATACGTCTATAACCATAATCTTTGTTATTCTTTCTTATTTCTAATATTTTCTCTTCAATTTCTTTATCTGGATTAACTCTATCGAATCTCTTCTGCCAGTACATATATGTTGCTTTTGGCATTTTCGCATATAAAAGAAGGTCTTTAAGTATGAATTCTCCTCGGAGACTGCTTATAATTCTCGCCTTCTTTTCATTTCTGCTTCTTCCGCTAAACGCAGTCTCCTCGCTTCTTTTAAAAATGCATTTTCTATCCTTAGTTGTAGTAATTGATCTTCTAATTCTTTTACATATTCTTTAGATATATTATCATTTGTGGTTTGACTTGTTGTTTCCTTACTTAACTTTTTAGGTGATTTAGCCATTAAGATTTTCCGACCTTTCCTTCGCTCTCTCAATGCATCAGGACCAGCTACTCTAAAGCGATTAACCCAGTTACAAATAAGTGCTGGATTATTTATACCTTCTTGTAAAGCTAAGTCATTGTATGAGAGTTCACTTGTTAAGTATAATTCTACAACATATATCTTTTTTTCGAAAGGATATTCTTCATTTTTTCTTGAACGATATAATCCATCATCTCCATATTTCTTATATTTGGCAACCCAAATTTCAATATTATTATGAGATTTTATATCATACTTTTTCGCTAACGATCTTATGCTTATGTTTTCATTTATATACTCTAGTACGACTTTCTTTTTAAATTCAAAATTATATTTAGTCATAAAAATACCGACCTCCAAAAAGTTAGATTTTTTGGTCTAACTTTTTGGGGTCGGTACATTCTTTTACTTGTATTAATATTTATAATAATACTAGCGAAAAAAATGGATAATTCTGTAATAGTAATTTTACTTTTTGCTCCGTCAATTATCCAAGGATTATTTATGAGACTTTCATATAAAGCAATGCTTTTCTACGTTGCAAATCCTAACTTCAATCTATATTTAATAGCGGCTATTTTCATTGGATACTATATTTATAACAATAGAAAGTAATCAATTAAAAAGGAATAATTAATCGTTTAGAACATCCCATATAACTATAAAAAACTGATAACCTAGATTTTCTTTCTAGATTATCAGTTTATTATTTTATTAATTATCTATCTCTACTTTTAATACTTTACCTGATACTGCATCTACTACTACATCATACTCTAATCCATTAGCACGTGCTTCTACTTTGTACACGTATAAAGATGATCCATTATTTTTCGGCGCATAGTCATCTTCGTATTTAGGTTTAATTTTTACAAAGTTAATATTTTGCTCCGATACTGATATTGCCTCTGCTACAATTGAGCGAATCTCTTGTTGTGACTTAGCATTTTGTTGTGTATTGTTGTTATTTCCGTTGTTATTTGAATCTGTTTGATTTCCTGTATTCAACTTAATATTTGAGTAAGCATCTTGAATTTTACTTCTTTGTGCAGTTTCATATTTATCATATGCATAGGCTCCTACTCCACCAGTCACCACTACAACTAATGCTCCGATAATTAATGGTTTTAAAAAATTTCTTTTTGTTTTTTTAGGTTGTTCATTATATTGGTTTTCATATTCGATATTTTCTACATAAGTTCCTTCAATTGTTTCGATTTCGTTATTATTTATATTTTTTGTCATTTTTAATTTACCTCTTTTTCTTTATATTTTTATTATATCTTCGTTTTATGAACGTTAAATGAAGATTTCATTTTTATTCTTCTCTTTCGATATTTTTATTATATCTTTATTTTATGAACGTTAAATGAAGATTTCATTTTTATTCTTCTCTTTCGATATTTTTATTATATCTTTATTTTATGAACGTTAAATGAAGATTTCACTTTTGTTCTTCTTTTAAGATATTTTTATTATATCTATGTTTTATGAATCTTAAATGAAGATTCATATTAATTTATAATTTTCTAAAATATAAAAAAGGAGTGACTCAAAAAAATCGATTTCTACATTACGATTTTCGAGTCACTCTTCCTCATTTTTTTTAAAGATTAACTACAAATTTTGTTCCTTTTGGTTTATTATCTAAAACAGCTATTTTACCATTATGTAATTCTACTATTTTTTTCGTTATAGATAAACCTAGCCCTGAAGAGTTATCTTCTGTTGTTGTCCTTGATTTATCTACTTTGTAAAATCTATCCCAAATATGTTTTTTCTCATTATCATTTATCCCTATTCCGTCATCTGTAACTTCAAGTATTATTCTATTTCTTTTTGCTAAACAAACTTTTACTTCTGTTTCCGCATATTTCAAAGCATTAGATAATAAGTTATCTATCATTCTCATAATTAACGCTTCATTAGCATTTACTATTATATTTTCTTCTATATTTAATGATAATTTTATATTCCTATTATCAAATAAGATTTTATAGTCTTCCAAAGTATATTTTATTCGATCCGACAAATTTAGTTCTTCTTTTGGAATCTCTAAACGACTATCTAATCTAGCTAATTCTAAAATTTGATTTATCATAGAAGTCATTCTCTTACTTTGTCTTTCTATAACATCAAAAGATTCCTTTGCATCTTCCACAGAATCGGTATACTTAGCTCCATATTCACTTTCTGCCATTATTACGGAAATCGGTGTTCTAAGTTCATGTGATACATCTGAACTAAATTGACGTTCTCTTTTCGAAGAATTCTCTAATGTTTCTAACATTTCATTAAAAACTTTACCTAATTTATGCACTTCATCCGCACCATCTTTTATAGTAATTCTTTTACTAAGGTCATTACTCTTTGCGATAGCATCAGCAGTTTCAGTCATATCTCTAACGGGTTTTAATGAACTCCTAATAATTAAATATCCACCATACATTATAACTATTATAACAAACGGGCTTCCTATACTTATTATTAATGGTAATATCCAACTATTAATATTATTAGTAATTTGTATTACTCCTCGGACATATTTTCCATTTCCTAAGCGCGCAGAACTTGTTTCTAAATCATAATACAGATATTTATTATTAGTAACATCTTTATACTCGGAAATAACTCCTAGACTAAAATCATTAACTTTAAAATTTCTTGGCACAGCCCCTGCAACAAGGTTCCCATCTTTATCATAAACAGATAACGTAACACCATCCTCAAAAGGAGTAAACTTATCTCTTCCAGTAGAAATTTCTGTTACTTCTTCTATCAATCTTTTCTCACTATTTTTTCCTACTACACTATCTCTAACTAAAAATGTCCCAACTATCAATGATCCTATTAATAAAACTATAAATGTTGTATACCATAAAGTGATTTTGAAAGTTAATGATACTTTTCTAAATGGAAATATCGATAATTTCTTGATTCTATTTAACAAAGTATCCTAACCCCCTTTTAGTGTAAATAATAGTCTTATCTGTACCGTTATCTAATTTTTTTCTAATATTTTTTATAATAACATCTACAATATTAGATGCCCCGTCATAATCATAATCCCAAACGTGGTTAAGAATTTGATCGCGACTTAGGATACTCTCTTTATTTTTCATAAGATATTCTAATACCTCATATTCCTTACCAGTTAAGCCAATATTTTGACCATTTCTTAACACTTGTTTCTTCGAAATATCCAAAACAACATCATCTACTTGGATAACATTAGTTGCTAAACCATAGTTACGTCTCATCAAAACTCTTATTCTAGCTAATAACTCATCAAACTCAAACGGCTTAACTATATAATCATCTGCTCCGCTATCAAGACCAACGATTTTATCTTCTAAAGTATCTTTTGCTGTTAACATTATAACAGGTGTATTATTTTTACTCTCACGAAGTCTCGCTATAAACTCATAGCCATCAACATTTGGCATCATTATATCTGTAATAATCAAATCATACTCACTATAGCTAACAAAATCCAGAGCTTCTTCACCATCAAAACAACTATCTACACTATAATTATTTTTCTTTAAATGCTTAGTTATTATTCTATTCAAATCGCGTTCATCTTCAACAACAAGTATTTTCATAACAATCTCCTCGTACTAAATTTCTACTATATTTTACTTAATTAATATGTAAATGTAAAGATAGTGACTCAAAAATCGTAATTTCGAAGAAATCGATTTTATCTAGTCACTTTCCGCAGTGGTTTTTTGGAGTCAACTCCTTTATAATTTCATTTACTATACATTCTAAAATAAAAAAATGAATCTAAAATGAAAAAAGACACCTATTCATAAATAGATGTCTTAGACGTAATAGCCAAGATTTCAACCTGAGCCTCCTCCATCAAGGCGTACTCACTCTATACTACTCCTTACGTCATTTTTATTATACCATATTAACTTTTTTCTTTCTATGTTAAAAAAGTTTGTTTAATATATAAAATATCAACGGAAAGTAAAATAAATAGAGCCTTGATTTCAAAGGCTCTATCTACTTTTATTCATTCTCTTCTAAATTATAAAGTAATTCATACAATGCTTTCGCATCCAGTTTTTCTTTTTCTTCTTTACTAATATCTCGAACTAACTCCCCACGATGTAGAACTATTATTCTGTTCCCATATTTGACTGCATCTTGAATATTGTGAGTTATCATTAAAGCTGTTAAGTTTTTCTCTTCAATCTTTTGTCGAGTAAGCTCCATTATTTTCTTCTGAGTTTTTGGATCTAGTGCAGCTGTATGTTCATCAAGAAGTAAAAGTTTTGGAGTAGTCATAGTTGCCATTAAAAGTGCTATAGCCTGACGTTGACCTCCAGATAATAGACCCATTTCACTATCTAATCTGTCTTCAAGACCTAAATCTAAAGTTGCTAATAACTTTTTAAATAGTTCTCTATCTTCTTTAGTAGTTCCTGGTTTAAATCCTCTCACTTTACCACGGCGAAGTGCTAAGGACATATTTTGTGCAACAGTCATACGAGGAGCTGTCCCATCTAAAGGATTTTGGAAGACTCTACTGATAAATCCTGCTCTCTTATGTTCTACTATACTACTTACATCTTTTCCTTCAATTAAAATCTCACCACCATCTAGTGAAAAAGAACCAGCAAGTGCGTTAAGAAACGTTGATTTCCCCGCTCCATTTCCTCCAAGAATAGTAATGAAATCACCATCTTTGATTTCAAGACTAACATTTTTCAAAGCATGTTGTTCTCTAATCGTACCTGGAAAGAACGTTTTATCTATTTTATTAATTTTTATAAATGACATGATCTATACATCCTTTCTCTTAGCTTTTAATTTTAATTGAGGCAATGTTAAGAATATGGCAATAACTAGTGCTGAAACTAATTTAAAATCATTAGCACCGATAATATTAAGTTTTAACACTCCAACTAATAATAATCTATAGATAATTGCTCCACAAATGACACATATCAATCTTGTCGTAAAAGTCACATCCTTGAAGATTACTTCACCTATAATAATTGCTGCTAAAGCTACTACTATAACTCCAATTCCGCTGTTAACATCAGAATAACCATTATTTTGTGCTAAAATTGCACCAGCTAAAGAAATAATTCCATTAGCAAGCATTAATCCTAAAATCGTCATCGATTTAGTAGAAATACCTAGAGCAGTTGCCATTTTTTCATTATCCCCCGTTGCAATTAAACTCTGACCTAATTCTGTTGAAAAGAATAAAGACATAGCGAAGATAATTAATCCAGAAAGAATAATTCCAACAAGTACAGTATCATAATGAGTTGGTAAGTTTAATCCCTGAATCTTACTAAAAATCGTATCTTTATTGATTAAACTTAAATTTGGTCTTCCCATAATTCTAAGATTCACCGATAGTAATGCAGTCATTGTTAAAATCCCAGCAAGTAAACTTGGTATCTTACAAACAGTAATTAAAAATCCTGTAACAAGTCCCGCTAACATTCCAGCTACTATTGAAATCAATGTAGCAATAATAGGATTAATACCATTATGTATACAGATTACACATACCGCAGCTCCTAATGGATACGCACCTTCAGTCGTCATATCTGCAATATTTAATACTCTAAAACTAATAAATAATCCAAGCGATAATATCCCCCACAGCATCCCCTGTGAAATCGCGGAAACAAATAAATCCATTTTACACCTCTTTTTTTATTTTTCCCTAAACTAATTTTATATAATTTAGAGCGACTCATAAACAACTATTTAGAATACTGATTTTATGAGCCGCCCCTTTAATTTATTTACTGCCTAAAATAGTTTGTTAATAATATAATATCAATAATATTATTTTTTATCTACTACTTTTGCTTTATCTTTAATTTCTTTTGGAATTTCAATTCCTAATTGTTTTGCTTTTGCTTCATTTAGATAAATTACACCTTCATTAGCAAGTACGATTGGCATATCTTTAGTGTCTGCACCTTTTAATACTTTAGCAACAACTTTAGCTGTTTCTACACCGATTTGATATTGGTCAACACCTAGTCCTAAAAGTCCTCCGTCAGCTACCATTGTGTCTGCAGATGGGAATACTGGAATTTTCTTAGCGTCTGTTACTTTTACTACTGTTGCCATTGCACTAGCGATTGTGTTATCGATTGGTACAAAAATTGCATCAGTTTGTGAAGCAAGGCTTTCTGTTACTTGTTGAATATCATTTGTGTTTGCTACTGTTGATACTTTAACTTCTAATCCTAATTCTTTAGCTAATTTTTCAGCTTCTTGAGCTTGTTTTACAGAGTTATCTTCACTTGCTGTGTATAGAATACCAACTTTTTTCATGTTAGGTAATACTTTTTTCATGATTTCAAGTTGTTGTTTAATTGGAGTTCTATCACTAACACCAGTAATATTGTTTCCTGGTTTATCTTCAGCTTTAATTAATCCTGCTTCAACTGGATAAGTAATACCACCCATAATGATTGGTTTATCTTTAGTTGCGTTTGATAGAGATAAAGTAGCTGGTGTTGTAATACCTACTAAGATATCGTTGTTATCTGTAACTAATTTTTGACCCATACTCGCTAAGTTACTTTGATCACCTTGAGCATTTTGAAGATCAATTTTTAAATTCTTACCAACTTCATATCCTTCTTTTTTAAGTCCATCTTCTAAACCTTTATAAATTTGGTCAAGCGCTGGGTGACTAAGTAATTGAAGTACCCCTACTTTTACCTCTTTATTATCAACTTTTTTAGTATCTTCACCTTTCTTACTTGAGAAGTAACCATAACCTAATACACAAACTAATAATACCGCGAATGCTACAAAAATTTTATTTATTTTCATTTTAATAATCTCCTTTTTTTCTTTAATAATATTTTTTGTAATCAAATTTTAGAAGCGTATCTATAGAAAAAGACCACTAGCATAATATCTAGTGGTCCCTCGACATTTTTTTAATATAAAAAACCACCTAGATATTTCTATGTGGTCTCATTTTTTCATCACAAATAATCCACATAGATACTTACTTCTCACCTGAGAGTCGTATCTATGTTAAAAAGAAACAAGATCGACTCAGTATCTAGTGGCTTTGCCAACGAATATTTAATTGTAGCGTGTCAACTTGATACAGTTTCATAAATCTTTTTTCTCCTTTACGTTTAATTCTTGTTTACATTATAGCAACAGTTTTTTTTATTGTCAAGATATTTTTCTAAAAAAATTAAAAGATTCTGACAATTTATCTAAAATTATTCATACCTTTGAATTTTCAGCTTGTAAAGAAAATAGTAAATACAAATATTTTCAAAAGAATATTAAAAAGATATTAATAGTGTTTTATGTATATTTGCTGTACTATAAAAACTAAGGTGTTTTCTCAATATTTTTTGAAACTTATGAAAATAATTCGTTTTCATAGCTAAAATATTGATATTTAAATATTAATACACATATAGAAACTTTCAGACTACTGTTATACAGCCATTTATTATTAATTATAATAAATAGTATTTTACATGAAAATAAAATTGAAAATATATCATTTTCATGAAAATTTACACTTGAAAATACATTTTCAGAGGAGTATGATAGATATATGTTATTAAAAAATAAGTTAGGAGAATTTTTATGGATAGCCAGATAGCTATAGAAGAAAAAGACAAATTATTTAATAAAGGATTTATAACAATAACTACAATTAATTTTATCGTATTTTTAATTTATTACTGTTTCGTAGTTATTACAGCAAAATACGCAACGTCTCAACTAGGTGCTACTGCTGCTCAGGCAGGATTCGCCGCTGGTATTTATATTATCGGTACACTTGTTGCTAGACTTTATATTGGGAAAAAATTAGAAATTGTTGGGCGTAAACAAATTTTACGTTTTGGAGCGTTAATCTATTTAATCACAACAGCAGCTTACCTAATTTCATCTAACATTGTTATTTTAGATACAGTTCGTTTCTTAAATGGATTTGCTTATGGGACTATCTCTACTGCAGCTAATGCAATAGTTACAACTTACATTCCTAAATCTCGTAACGGTGAAGGTATTAACTACTACGGATTAAGTACAAGTTTAGCAGCTGCAATCGGACCATTTATTGGTATGTTATTACTTCCTATTACAGGATTTAATGCAGTTATTATTTTAGCAATCGTATTATCTGTAGCAGTTACAATTGCTTGTTTCTTATTCCCAGTTCAAAATATCGAATTAGACGAAAAACAAAAAAAATTATTAAACAGCTGGGCTTTAAATACATTTATTGAATACAAAGTATTATTCATCTCTACTGTAGCATTCCTAGTTGGTTTAGCTTACTCTAGTGTATTAGGATTCTTATCTATCTACGCTGATAGCTTAAACTTATCTACTGCTGGAGCATTCTTCTTTGTAGTATATGCTCTTATCGTTACAGTTACTCGTCCATTCGCAGGACGCGTATTCGATGCACGTGGTGAGAATGCAGTTATGTATCCAAGTTTTGTATTCTTAACATTAGGATTATTAATGTTAAGTTTCACAAACGGTAGCTTCATGTTATTATTCTCTGGTGCTTTAATCGGTTTAGGATATGGAACATTCATGTCAAACGGACAAGCTGTTTGTTTAAAACTTGTTGATTCTACTAAAGTAGGTATTGCATTATCTACATACTTCATCGGATTAGACCTTGGTCTTGGATTTGGACCATATGCACTAGGTACTGTTCAAGGAATCTTATCATACAGAGGAATTTACATCCTTTGTGCAATAGTAACAATTGGAGTAACTGTTCTTTACGCTATGTTCTACAAAGCTAAAGAAGTACCAGTGTTAAAAACTAAAACTAGTCGATAGTAATATTAAAAACTTTAAAAAGTAGTCCTAAATTAAGGGCTACTTTTTTTATAGATATTTATTATTAATAACAAAAGGGAGTGACTCAAAAATCGTGATTTCGTAGAAATCGATTTTGTCGAGTCACCCCCGCACAGTTTATTAGATATCTAAAGAGCTTTTACAAGGCGAATTTAGATATCAATAAACCACTGCGTCTATATATTCTCATATGAACTTTGTTAAATTTTAAGACTTTTGAGTCAACCTCTTTTATTTTTCTGGATAACGTCTTGCGACATCAACTAACTTATCTTTTATAATCTTTTTAGGGTCTTCATTAAGATGATAACACATTGCTAGAGCATAGATTAACACATCTGCTAGCTCATCTTTTATCTCTTGTATATTATCTCCCTCTTCACTCCATTGAAAATGCTCTAATAGTTCTGCCGCTTCTATCGATATACTTTTAGAAAATCTTTCTAAAGTATCGTACTCTCCCCAACCTCTTTTTTCTTGAAACTCAGTTATTATAGTTTTTAATTCTTCCATCTTTTTACCTTTAAATTAAGCTGTTGTTTGTTAAATTATTATATAAATTGTAAAATTCCGCTAAACTTAGAGTTTCACTTCGTCTTCCAGGTTCAATATCACTGTCTACACAAGCATTTTGCAGATCTTGTTTCTTATCTTTACCATAACTTGAAATTAAATTATTAAGCAAAGTTTTTCTACGTTGTACAAAACATGAGCGCACGAATTTAAAGAATTTGGCATCAGTTTCAAATTCGCGAGTTTCTTTTGTCATGATTTTTACAACAGCACTCTCAACATTCGGTGCAGGTACAAATACTTTTTTCGGTACAGTAAATAAATACTCAACATCTGTATAGTAATTTAATAAAATTGTTAATGAGTTATAATCTTTTGTTCCTACCTTAGCATTTAATCTATTAGCAACTTCTTTTTGCATCATAACTACATAACCATCAATTTTCTCAGTGTTCTCAATTAAATGAGTTAAAATCGGTGTAGTAATGTAATAAGGTAAGTTAGCTACTACCATAATTTTTTCACAATCTGACATCTTCTCAGCAATTATTTTATCAACATCGACTTTTAAGATATCGTTATTGATAATCTCAACATTAGAATAATCAGCAAGTGTCTCAGATAAAATTGGTAAAAGTCTACCATCAATTTCAAACGAAATTACTTTTTTAGCTTTTTTAGCTAATGCTTCTGTAAGAGAACCTATCCCAGGCCCTATTTCTATTACTCCTATATTTTCATTTACTCCTGCTCCATCAACGATTCTATTTAAAATATTCGCATCTATCAAGAAGTTTTGTCCTAAACTCTTCTTAAATGTAAATCCGTGTTTTTTTAGTATTTCAAAAGTGTTCTTAGGTGTTCCTATCATTATTTCAATCCTTTACTTATTTTTTCCATCTCATCTAATAAACGTTCTTTAGAAATATTATACATATTAAGTTTATTTAGTAGTTGTTTTGCATTAGTATATCCTATATTTAATCTTTCACAAAGTTCTTCTCTTAGGACTTTTGACGTAGTTCCTCCTACTAAACCTAACTCTATCAATATTTCATTACTTATATCATTTTTCACCTCATCCATCGGTGTATAATAATTTTTTATAGCCGCTATAATATCTTCTTTGCTCGCAGCTTCTATTCCAATTTTCCCTTTACTATCAACGGCCTTTTTATTTGATATATATGCATGTTTTGCCGTAGGGATATTTTTTTCTATTATACTTCTAATTCTTTTCCCCGCATAATCAGGATCTGTTAGAACTATTAATCCTCTTGTTTTTTCTAAAAAGATTAATCGTTCTATTTTTTTCTTAGTAAGAGCAGAGCCATTAGTTTCAAATGTATCGCAATCTATTGCTTCTTTAACCCTATTGGTATCATCTCTTCCTTCTACTACTATTATTTCTTTGATTTTCATTTTATTATCCTTTAAAAAATTCATCAGTCTATTATAACATATTTAGACAAATTTTGCTCATGCTAGTATGAATATTTCAAATAGTTGTATAGTTCATGCGTAATTTCATGGTGAACTTTATACTTATAACCTCCGCAAAGAAATTTCTTTTTTAATTCAAACTTCTCTTTAAGCTTAATTTTTTCTCGTGCTTTTCCTTTTTTACACACTAGTATTTCCCAATGTTTTTCAAACTTAACTAAGTAGCAATCGTAAGTCCTATCTTTTCCATATTCTCCCCAAAAATATAGGAATCCAACAAATTCAAATAGTATATGCCACCATTTTACTGTTTTTCTTCTTTCCAACAAATAAACTTTCTCACTCTTAATAAGATAATTATATAATTCTTCCATAACTCCCACCTCTTTATACTAATTATAACATAAAAAAATCCTTTGCAGAAAATACTGCAAAGGAAAGTTTATTAATGTATATCTTTTTTCTTAAAGTTAGCTCCACTTACTTCACTAACTGTTCCAATCGATAGAAAGGCATTCTTATCATTTCTAAATACAATTTTTTTCAGTTTTGATTCTTCAATACGAGTGATTACACAAAAGATAATTTTTGTTTCTTGTCCTGAATAACCGCCTTCTCCGTGTAATAAAGTCACTCCACGACCAAGTCTATCTTGAATTTCTTGACTTATTACTTGGTAATTACTTGTAATAACCATAACCGATTTAGAGTCATTTAGCCCCTCAATAACGATATCCATAACTTTAGATGCGATGAAATAACTTATCATAGAATATAATGCAGCTTCCCATGTGAAAACAAATCCAGATGCAATAAAGATAACAACATTTATTCCAAGAACCATCTCACCTACAGAAATTGGTAACTTTTTAGTAGCATAGATTGAGAACATCTCACTACCATCTAATGTACCACCATTTCTAATAACTAGCCCTACTCCAATTCCAAGTATAATCCCTCCGAATATACAGGCTAAAAATGGATCTGTAACTAGTGGTGGAATGCTATGGAAGTATGATGTAGCTACAGAAAGAATAACAATACCAAAAATAGATGCTATCGAAAATCCTTTACCTATCTGTTTATATCCTAAATATAAGAATGGAATATTTAAAAGAAAGATAAATAATCCAAGTGGTAATCCTAAATAATGGCGGGCAATAATAGATACCCCAATCACTCCTCCATCTAGGATATTATTAGGAATTAAGAAAAATTCTAATCCTGCTGCAAAGATCAACGATCCTATAACTATACTAATATATTTCTTTAAAAATTCTAATCTACTATCCATTGAATCTCCTTTTTATTTTATTTTTTGACAAATAGGACAAAAATGACTAGAACGACCTTTTATTGTAACATTTTCAACATCATGACCTAATGGACAAACCTTCTTACCATAAATTTGGTGGAAATTCTGCATATTCCCTTCCCCACCATCTGTATGTACATAGTCTGAAATTGTAGACCCCCCCTCTTTTATCGCTAATTCTAAAATATCAACTAACTCTTTAAATAGACTTTCTTTTTTCTTTTTAGAAAGTTCACTCGCCTTAGTTAAAGGGTGTATTTTTTGACGATACAATACTTCACAATCATAAATATTACCACATCCGCAAAATACATTCCCTTCAAGAAGCAATGCTTTAATAGATTGATCTTTATATTTATTCTCATCTAATTTATCTAGAAAATACTTTTTAGCTTTTTTATCAAACGGTTCTGGAGCCAGATTAACAAAAGGTTTAAATTTCGTTACATCTTCTATGTATCTAAGTTCACCAAATCTTCTAATATCACTGTAGATTAATTTTTCACCAGTCGATAATTCGAAAATCACATGTTGATGTTTGAAATAGTTTTTATTAGTAATTTCTGATATGTCTTTTACTAAAAAAAATGCTCCTGTCATTCCAAAATGTGTGATAATATATCCTTCATTTAATGTAAAATATAAATATTTCCCTCTTCTAGATAATTTCTCTATAGTTTTACCTTTTACATTTTCTGAAAAATAATTTATATCCTGCTTCACTATCGCCATTTTATTCAATTTATGACTTTCTGTTACAACATTTGAATATTTCATATCTAGAATTTGCTTATTTATTACCACTTCTTCAAGTCCAAATTTTATATTCTCTACCTCAGGTAATTCTGGCATAATATACTCCTATTTTTATACTTACATTTTTATTTTAATATAAATATTTGAAAATATCAAAAATTTCCCACTTTTATTTTTCTAATTTTCAATATTTATCCCCAATTTTCACCTTTATTATGGCAACAAATTGAAATTTGTAGTATAATAAAAAAGTTATAATGTATAGAAGGGATTATATTAAATGAAAGAAAGAATATCTAGAAGAGATAGAATCAGTTCTGGATCAAGAAATGATAAACGTTCTCCTAAAAAAAGAAGTTTAAAAAAAATAATATTTACAGTTCTAGCATTGCTGTTCTTAGGAACAGGAGCTTTTGCAGCATACACGTTCTTCAACTTCTATAATTCAACTCAAAAAGGATACAAAAAAGTTGATTACTTAAAAGAAGTTGATCCTAACTTTAAGAAATTTTCAGTATTAATTTTAGGAATAGATATGAACGATGATCGTAAGGCTCAAGGTCAAACACGAGCAGACAGTCGAACAGACTCTATGATTTTAGCAACTGTTAACAAAGATAAAAAACGTATGGACATGGTTAGTATTCCTCGTGACTCACTTGCTTTAATGCGTGAAAAAAATGACGAGAATAATGATAGTGCATACTTCTATGATAAGATTACTCATGCTCATGCTTATAATGATGTAAAAGGAACAACAAACGCAGTAGAAAACTTATTAAATACACCTATCAACTTCTACGTATTAATAAACTTCAAAGCTTTTGAACAAACAGTCGATGCCTTTGGTGGAATTGATTTATACGTACCATTCGATATGGATGAACAAAACGCCAATGGTGAAGAAAACACTGTTAAATTGAAAAAAGGATGGCACACTCTAAACGGTGAACAAGCTCTTGCCTTTGCTCGTAGTAGATATTACGATAGTGATATCGAACGTGGTCAACGTCAGCTTCAAGCTATTCACGCTCTTATCGATAAAGCAAAAAGCTTAAATGCTTTAACTAAAATCAATGATGTAATTAATATCGCAGGTGATAATGTAGAACATAACCTATCAACGACAGAAATCTCTTCAGCGATAAAAATGTTCTTTAATGATGATATTCAAATCGTTTCACACAGAATCGATGGATATGATGTAATGTATAACGGTGTATATTACTACTATCCTCGTCCACTATCTCTATTATACGCATCATCTGCACTGAGAGATAATTTAGATTTACCATTACCAAAAGCGAAAGACTTACTAAACATTTACTATCAAGGTCATATAAGTATAGGATTAAAAGAATATAGAATAAATGATTTATTACCAAAAACTATATATCCTCAAGTTGGACTTACAATAATGTCACCAGAAGACTTACTGGCAAATCTTCCTGAAAGACTTACTAAAAAAGATTTAAAAAATGATATTACCGTAAGCAATGAAAACAGACCTGATGAAAATGGTAATACTGAAAACAATGCTAACAATAGCAATGAACAGCAAAATACTACAACTGGTGTCGGTACAACAAATGCTAATCAAAATACCGGAGTAAATAATAATTAAGAATAAATAATATCCCATCAAAACTAATTTTGATGGGATATTATTTATTTATTTGAAAATTTTACATTTACAGTTCCAGTAGAAGAAGATGTAAACAGCGTTTTCTTTTTATTAGAACCATTTGTGAAATTAGATTCATTATCGTTTAATTCAGCAAGAATATTACCAGTTGAAGATTTTAGAGAAATAGAGTTATTTGCTGTAAGATTGAATAATGAAATATCCCCTGTATTGGTTTCTAAATTAATATTATCTGTTGATTCATTAGGTAAATTATTTAATGTTATATTTCCAAGTTTATTAGATATATTGATATTTTTTATAGTTGATGATGATAAATCAATATCTCCAGTATTATTATCAATATTTAGATTGCTAATACCGCTAATATTATTTAGTTTTATGTTTCCAGTAGCAGTCTTTATTTTTAGAGAATTATTTTTACTATTTAAGTTATCTATATTTAAATTTCCAGTTGCTAAATTAATATCAGCATCTAAAGCTGAAATATTAGTTATATATACATCACCTAGTTTACTATTAATTATAAGAGATTTAATATCTAGATTCTTGATAAAATAATCTCCTATTTTATTAACTGAATTGATATCGATATTAGAAGATTTAGGTATTTTTATAATAAGTTTTCTTTTTTCAGTAAAGAAATTAAAATTAATACTCACAATATTTTCATTTTCTTTTATAGATAACTTATTTCCTGTGTGCTCTATATTAACTTTACGTTCTAGAGCAGTATAGTATTCTATTTCTATATTTTTAGAAGCAGTATTCTCTTCTATTGTTACATCGGAATCAATGATATCTATATCTAAGTTTTTAACATCATTAACTGAGACAGTATAATTCTTTTTCTCAGAATTAGAAGAAAATCTAGGTATATTACCATTATTTAAGTATGTTGCAAAACCTATTAGTATGAAACCAGTAATTATCAGGCTAAAGGCGATTTTAATAAATTTATTCATTGATATACACCTCTTTTTTGAAAACTTTCACAAACATTTTTTTGAAACTCCAACCATTTTTCCTTACTTTTTTTAATGATTTTAATAAATAATAAATTCCTATTAAACCAATTCCTGTAATAATAAAACCAAAGCCTAAAGTATCTAAACAATAAGCTATGTTCTTTTCATATATAAGGTAGAAGGGTGCTTTAAATATAAGAGCAATCCCCCCAACGAAAAATGAAATTACAGCAAGTACCAAACTGAATATTAAAGACACAAAAGCTATAAAAAAGCTAGCTACTAAAGAAAAAATAGTAATCCAAATAGGGAAAAGTAGTATAGCAATAATTATATTAGCTGCTGAGGGTGTTTTTTGTGGTATAAATCTCCATACTAATTTTTTCTGTCTTTTTTTTATATTATGTTCATCTAAAATTTGGCCAACAATATCGTCTATATTACCTAATTGCGATACAGCTTGTTCTTCGCTTAATCCTTCATCAACACGATCGTCAATCATTTCTTTGAAAAAATTAAGAGTCTTATATACTTCTTCCGAAGATAAATATATTCTTAATTCATTTTCCAAAAGAGTACAAAACTGTTTTTTATTCATGTTGTTCATCTCCTAAAATATATTTATGTGCATTACTAATCACTTGCCAGTCAATAAGAAATTCTTGAATTTTGTTAAGACCAATATCTGTGATTTTATAATATTTTCTTAGTCTACTATTGTGTTCTACAGAATAAGAAGTAACACAATTATTCGCTTCTAAACGTTTTAAGATAGGATATAATGTTGATTCTGATATTGGAATTACATCTGATACATCTTTTATAATTTTATAACCATATGATTCGGAATTACGTAAAGTAGCGAGGACACAGATTTCCAATAATCCTCTTTTTAATTGAGATTCCATACAAATATCTCCTTTCATATTATACTATACATTACATAGTATAATCTGTCAAGTAGTATAATGAGAAATACATTCTAATTATTGACATTTTATTTATAATACATCATAATTAATATAGTAAATTTAGCAAATTATAAATTATAAAGGAGGTACTATGGCGAAAAAATTTATTACAATCAAAGAAGATTCATACGATGAATTTGTAGAGAAAAAATCTACATTCATTACTCATCTTATAAGAATTAGTAGCGAAGAAGAAGCACGAGAGTTTATTCAAAAAATGAAGAAAAAACATTATGATGCTACACATGTTTGCTCATGTTATGTAGTTGGTGATAATAACGAAATAACTCGTGCTAATGATGACGGAGAACCTAGTGGAACTGCTGGCGCTCCAATGCTAGACGTACTAGTAAAAAACGAAATAAAAAATGTCTGTGCTACAGTTATCAGATACTACGGTGGAACTAAGCTAGGAACTGGTGGTTTAGTTCGTGCATATGGTGGTGGAGTAATTAACGCGCTAAAAAATGCAACATTAGTAGAAAGAAAAGATGCTTTTGAAGTCAGATTAGAATTAGACTATAGTCTAAACGGAAAAATAGAATATGAAATTGGAAAAACTAATTTCATCGTGAACAACTTAGAATACACTGACAAAATCATTTATACAATTTATGTAATGCAAGAAGACTACGATAGCTTTGAAAATTGGATTGCTAACCTAACTAACGGTCAATTCAAAATTCTATCTTCAAAAGAAAAACAACTAGAATTTGATATTAAATAAAACTAAGAAGGAATCAGAAACCATATTAAACAGTCTCTTATTCCTTCTTAGCTTATTTTTTATTCTTTCTCGAAAATTCTTCTATCCACTCTTTTAACACAGAGATACCCTTCTCTACTATCTTTTCTTTATTATTGAATGCTAAATCCAAGCCCTCTACTCTTATAACTTTAACTTTGTCTATTCCTAGGACGCTAAAAATTCCTCTCACATATTGAACTGCAAAGTCTAGATTAGTATATTGGATATGTTTATCAGATTCTCCCCCACTAGTAATGACAAAGGTTATTTGTTTATTAGAAGGATCTAATCCTATTAGAGACTCTACCTCACATTTAAAAGTTTCATTTACTATCATTATATTGTCGACATAATCTTTGAATTTTGATACTACATTAAAATTGTGAAGCGGCATATAAATAAACACTGCTTCAGCACTTTTCCATTGTTCTAACAGTTCTTTTTGTCTAATTTTATCTTTCTGTTCTCTATCTGTTAATAGTGCTCCCTCATAATTAAACATAAACTTATCCATCACGGGAATGTGAGTACTCGGATTATATAAATTTATCTTTTCGATATTGTTAAAACCTTCTTCTATTAATTTTTCTTCACCAATTTTTGCTAAAATATTAGAAATTCTATGCTTTCCATCAAAATCTGGATGACACATAATCTGTAAAATTTTCATACTTCACCTCATAAAATAAAATATTATAAAAAATGACTTCTTATCTAACATCAGATAAGAAGCCATTTATATTATTTAAATTCTGAATAAATAGTGTTTATAGTTTTTTCGTAATCATCGTTATGAACACCAACGATAATGTTAATCTCATCATTAGTTTGTGAAATTAGTGCAATATTTACTCCAGCTTCCCCTAGTGCTTTAAATAATCTGCCAGATAGTCCTTTTGTATTTTTCATTTTTTCCCCAACTGTAGCAATTAAAGAAATCTCATGAGTTACATTTACCTCATCCGCATCTAAAACAGCTTTAATTTTTGCTACTAGCTCATGAATAAATGGTCTAACATTACCTGTTTCAACAACTACAGAGAATGAGTCAATTCCACTTGGAATGTGCTCGATACTAACATTAAAGTCTTCAAAAATTTTAAGAGCTTTACCAATTAATCCAACTTCATTTGCCATGTGACGTTTTTTAATAGTAATAATAGAGAAATCTTTTTTCCCTGCAATACCTGTAACTATTTGTTTCTCATCTAGGTGTTTATTATCTGAGATAATAGTTCCTTCTGCTGTTGGATCATTTGTGTTACGAATCTGGATTGGAATGTCTTTATCACGAACTGGGAAGATTGCTTCTTCATGAAGAACACTTGCACCCATATATGAAAGTTCACGAAGTTCTGTATAACTAATTACTTTAATCTCATGTGGATTGTCAATAATACGAGGATCTGCCATTAAAATTCCAGATACGTCAGTCCAGTTTTCATAAACACTCGCATTAGCAATATTAGCAACAATCGCTCCACTAACATCTCCTCCACCACGAGTCATAATTTTAATTTCCCCATTTGGTCTACTTCCATAGAACCCTGGAATAAGAAGACGATCATATTCTTTTACAATTGCATCAAAAGCTGCTTGAGTTTTTTCAAAATCAATCTCACCTTGGTAGTTGTAGAAGATTAAGTCTTTAGCATCTACAAAGTGATATCCTAAATACTCTGCCATTAATAAAGCTGTTAAATATTCACCACGGCTTACTAAATACTCTTCATCAATTCCTTTGCTGATTTCAGATTTTAATTTAGTAAGTTCACCTTCAATATCAAATTTTAAGTTTAATTCATTTTTAATAGCAATAAATTTATCTTCAATCATTTTAAAGATATTATCAAAATTTATATTGTATTTAGTATGTGCATAGCATAAATAAAGTAAATCTGTAACCTTATTATCTTCTTTATTCGCCTTACCAACAGCACTCACTACAACAAAACGACGTGCATCGTCTAATTCTACAATATTTTTAACTTTTTTAAATTGTTCGGCACTTGCTACCGAGCTTCCTCCAAATTTTGATACTCTAACCATCGTAACTCCTTTTTCTAATTCATGTTATTTGTATTTTTGTTACTAATATATATTATATAACTATCTGTAGAAAAATCAATAAATTTTCTGAAAAATCTAACATTTATTTTTAATAATCACTTTATTCCTTATTTTTAATTATTTATGAAACTTAGCAACTACAAATTTACTATCTTTCTCTTTTACTTCATCAACTAAAGAACTTAATTGTTTTAATGAAATTTCTTTTGTTTTTACATAGTAGTTTTCTCTATATTGTTCAACACTCTCTACTAATTCACCAGATAATTCAACTGATGAACGTACTAAGTAATTTCTTCTAGTTAATTCTTCTGAATAAGATAAATCATTCTTAATTACTACATCAACTCGAGTTGAACCTTCATTAATATCAACTATATCTTGAACAATAGCATTTCCTGTTGGAAGTTTTCCAGCTCCTTGTCCATAAAACTTTAGTTCTCCGATAAAAGAACCATCTAAAGTAATAATATTATTGTTTAAAGGTACAGCCGCTTCTTGAGATTCTTTTCCAAATATAGAAAGCATTACAGAAGTCTCATACTCCCCATTTTCTACATTTGTTTCTCCAATATATTTAACAGCTAGGTCATACTGTTTTAAATAGTCTATATCATTTTTTGTAATATTTCTCATAGAGTATGTAGGAAATTCAGGTTTAACGTGAATATCAAAAGCAAGTGCATTACTTAAGATTATTTTGTTCACAACATCCCCACCGTCTACATCAGCACTTGGATCAGCTTCAGCATATCCTAAATCCTGAGCAGTTTTTAAAGTAGAATCAAATTCTTGATCATTTCTATACATATTATCTAAGATATAGTTACTTGTACCATTAAAAATACCATATACTCGTTTTACTTCATCAACACGTCTAGTTCTTTCTAAGTTTACAAGCCATGGAATTCCTCCACCAACACTAGCCTCAAAAATAAACTTAACATTATTCTTCTCAGCTAAAGCAACAAATTCATCTAAATGCTTCGCAGCTACTGCTTTATTCGCAGTAACAACATGTTTACCATTTTCTAAAGATCTTTTAATGAAATCATACGCAGGATTTAATCCACCTAAGCACTCGACTACAACCGAAATTTCTTCATCATTTAAAATTTCATTAAAATCGTCTGTAGCAAGATGCATCTTATCACGACTTCTTGCGAAAACACTCTTTACTTCAATTTTATCTAATTCTTCAGTTTTACCGTTAGTAATAATATCATATACCCCACTACCAACAGTTCCATATCCTAAAATCGCAATCTTCATAATTATTTTCTCCTAAGTTCATTATTTATTTTCAATTATATAGTTAAAGTTTATCAAGTATTTTATTTATGTCAAATAAATCAATTTGAAAATTTTCAAAAAATTTCAATTTTTTGATTATTTCGACTGTTTTTATAACTTATTTTGGTGTAAAATTATAGTTATAAAAATTAATTAAGTTCTTTTTGTAAAAAACACTTGTATTTTTATAGAGAACATTGTATCATATATACAACGATAAAGCAAGGAGATTTTAAATGATTTACGAAAGTACAAGAGATATTAATAGAAAATTAAATCCGAGTGAAGCTATTCTTCAAGGTTTAAGTGAAGAAGGTGGACTTTTCGTTTTAAGAGATTTAGGAAAAAATAAATTAGATTTAGAGAAATTAATCGGAAAAAGTTACTATGAAGTAGCTGAAGCCGTGTTACGTCTTTTCGTAGACTTTAGCGATGAAGAAATTAAAAAATGTGTAGAAGAAGCTTATAGAGGAAAATTCTCTCACGAGAATATTACCCCTCTAGTAGAATTAAAAGATAGCTACGTTCTTGAATTATTCAATGGACCTACTAGTGCATTTAAAGACGTAGGTCTTTCACTTCTTCCACAACTTACAAAAACGGCACTTACAAAAGTAGAAGACAAAAATGACATTCTTATCTTAACAGCGACTAGTGGAGATACAGGTAAAGCAGCACTAGAAGGTTTTAAAGATGTAGATAGAACAAAAATTATGGTCTTCTACCCTAACGATGGTGTAAGTACAGTACAAAAAACACAAATGCAAACTCAAGAAGGTAAGAATACAAAAGTTTGTGCAATTCACGGAAACTTTGATGATGCTCAAAGTGGGATTAAAGAACTATTCGTTGATGAAGAATTCAAAAAAGAATTACTTTCTAAAAACATTAAGTTATCAAGTGCAAACTCAATCAATATCGGGCGTCTTATCCCTCAAGTAGTTTACTATGTTGTTTCTTACTTAGACTTAGTAAATACAAACAAAATTAAATTAAATGATAAAGTAAACTTTGTAGTACCTACTGGAAACTTCGGTAATATTCTAGCTGGTTACTACGCTGAACAAATTGGTTTACCTGTAAATAAACTAATCTGTGCAAGTAACAACAATAATGTACTTTATGATTTCTTAACAACTGGTGTTTATGATAAGAATAGAGACTTCTTAAAAACAGTATCACCAAGTATGGATATCTTAATTTCTAGTAACTTAGAACGCCTGCTTTACTACATTAGTGGTTGTGATAATGCATATATTGCTAAACTTATGAAAGACTTAAAACAAGCTGGTCGCTTTGAAGTTACAGGTGAAGTATTAGCTAAGATAAAAGACAAATTCCAAGCTGGGTTTGCTGATGATGAACAAACTAAAGAAACTATTAAAGCTATCTATGAAAAAGATAACTATCTATTAGATACTCATACTGCAGTAGCTTACAAAGTTCTTCTTGATAATTTAGATAATGAGCATGCTAGTATTGTATTATCAACAGCATCTCCATATAAATTTACAGAAAGTGTCTACTCTTCTCTATTCGAAACTCAAGGTGAGGACGAGTTTACTCTTATGAATAAACTTCATGAACAAACAAAAGTTGTTATCCCTGAGAATTTAAGAGATCTTGACAAAAAAGAAATTAGACACAAAGATGTAATTAATAAAGAAGATATGAAGAAATACATCTTAGAGAAACTAGGTGATTTATAATGATAAGTGTTCGTGTACCTGCCACTTCTGCAAACGTAGGATGTGGTTTCGATAGCCTTGGTGTTGCTTTAACACTTTACACTACTTTTAAATTCGAAAAATTAGACAATGGTCTAGAATTCGTCGGATTTGAAGAACGTTTTTCAAATGAAAACAACCTAGTTTATCAAACATTACTAACTACACTAAAAAAATTAAACAAAGAAATTTCAGGTGTTAGAATATCAATCGATAATGATGTACCTATTAGCCGTGGTTTAGGTAGTAGCTCTACTTGTGTAGTCGCTGGAATATACGGTGCGTACTTACTAACTGATACACCTATTGATAAACAAGAAATCTTTACAATAGCTAATGAAATTGAAGGTCATCCAGATAATGTTTCGCCAGCTATTTTCGGAAGTCTAAGTTCATCTTGTACTACTGATAGTAAAGAAGCGGTAACTGTAAGATATGAGGTCGATGAGAGATTTAATTTCCTGGCGTTAATTCCAAACTTCGAAACTTCTACTGAAGAAGCTAGAAAAGTAATGCCAAAAGAAATTAAGCTTCAAGATGCAATCTACTCATTATCACGTATCGGATCGGTTATTAAAGCATTTGAAACTTATGACTTAGAACTTCTTAATAAGGTTATGGGGGATAAAATCCACGAACCTTACAGAAAAGAAATAATACAAGAATATCACGAAGTTAGAGAAATTTGTGAGAAAATTGATAGTTCAGCATTTTTCATTTCTGGAAGTGGTTCTACACTTATGAATATAGTTAGCGATACTAACAATATTGAAAAAATAAAAACTGAACTTGCTAAATTAAAATATGACTGGCAAGCAATTTTACTAAAAGTTGATAAAGAAGGAACAGTAGTTCTAAATTAATATGTTAATAATTTTTGAACTTCTTCTTTTATTGCAGAGAAGAAGTTCATTTTGAAATAATTTTTATACAAATAAAGGAGAGATTTATTATGCAAAAATCAAGAGTAGCCGTATTAGGGGCAACAGGAATGGTAGGACAACGTTTATTAGTATTATTAGAAAATCACCCATACTTCGACGTAGTTAAATTAGCAGCATCACCTCGTTCTGCTGGTAAAAAATATGGAGAACTTATGGAAAGTCGTTGGAAATTAGATCACGCTATTCCTGAATACACAAAAGAGTTAGTTGTTGAAGACTTATATAAAATTGACGAAGTTTCTGAAGGAATTGATATGGTATTCTGTGCTATCAACCTTGATAAAGAAGCTTTAATTAAACTTGAAGAAGACTATGCTAAACGTGAAGTTGTTGTTGTATCTAACAACTCTGCAAACAGAAACAAAGATGATGTACCGATGATTATCCCAGAGATTAACTCTGCTCACCTAGGTGTTCTTCCTGCGCAAAGAGAACGTCTTGGAACTAAAAAAGGATTCATCGTTACAAAACCTAACTGTTCAATTCAAAGTTATGTTCCTATCTTTGAAGCAATTAAAGAGTACGGTGTTAAAGAAGCATCTATCTGTACTTACCAAGCTATCTCAGGAAGCGGAAAAACTTTCAACGAATGGCCTGAAATGATCGAAAACATCATTCCTTACATCGGAGGAGAAGAAGAGAAAAGTGAAAAAGAACCACTTAAAATCTTTGGTAAAGTAGTTGATGGAAAAATCGTTCCAGATGATTCTATGAAACTATCAGCTCAATGTATTCGTGTTCCAGTTCTTGATGGGCACCTTGCTTGTGTATCATTCAATTTAGAAAATGACCCAGGATTAGAAACTTTAGTTGAAAAAATCAAAAACCATGTTCCTGAAATTGCTAAATACGACTTACCACTAGCACCAACTCCATTCATTAAATACTATGAAGAAAACGATCGTCCACAACCAGTTCTAGATCGCGATAACGAAAAAGGTATGCAAATT
Source organism: Gemella haemolysans (assembly GCF_012273215.1). Lineage (NCBI taxonomy): Bacteria > Bacillati > Bacillota > Bacilli > Caryophanales > Gemellaceae > Gemella > Gemella haemolysans. The sequence goes on from NZ_CP050965.1 coordinate 1,402,653, forward strand.
ACTGTAGGTCGTCTTCGTGAAGATAACCTATTTGATTACAAATTCGTAGGACTTTCTCACAACACATTACGTGGAGCAGCTGGTGGAGCTGTATTAACTGCGGAACTAATTAAAAAACTAGGATACTTAGATTAATTGTCTATTAGTATTCCTTAATACCATTATAAATATTATTTTAAATTATCCAACAAAGGACCTTTACAATAAACCAATAAATCACCCTCGAAATATATCGAGGGTGATTCTTTATTTTAGACTGATGATTAAATCTTAGTCTTCTTTTTTTCGTTTTCTGATTGCCGCTGCAATTCCTGCAAGTAATACACTGAATCCTGCTGCCGCTGTGTTAGATGTTTCGCTACCTGTGTTAGCTAAACGTTTAACTTGTGCTTTAGGAGTAGCTGCTGTTACTTTTCTGAAGATGTGACGTACATTTCCATTTTCGTCTACTACAGTTCTTACGAACTCGTATCCTTCAAATGTTCCTTCACCTTTAGCTCCATTTTCAGATGGTTTTAATGGGTTACCATTTTCATCTGTCCATGTTGTAATTACTGTTGCTGGTGTTGGAGTTGTTACTTTTTCGTATACATGTTCTACATCTCCGTTTGGAAGAGTCTTAGTTTCTACAAATCTGTATCCTGGGATATCTTTCTTAGGTGTTGTTCCTTCTTCTGTTGGATTTCCTGGAATTTCTTTTCCTTCTTTATCCTTGAATGAAGTTGTTACTTTTTCGTATACGTGTTCGATATCTCCGTTTGGAAGTTTCTTAGTTTCTACGAATCTGTATCCTGGAATATCTTTCTTAGGTTGTTCACCTACTTCTGTTGTTGTTCCTGGGATCACGTTTCCGTCTTTATCTTTGAACACTGTGTTTACTTTTTCGTATACGTGTTCTGTATCTCCATTTGGTAGTTTCTTACTTTCTACGAATCTGTACTCTGGGATGTCTTTCTTATCTACTGTTCCTGGCTCACTTGGATATTTCGGAATCTCATTTCCTTCTTTGTCTTTGAAGAATGTATTTACTTTTTCGTAGACATGTTCTGTATCTCCGTTTGGTAATTTCTTACTTTCTACGAATCTATACTCTGGGATGTCTTTCTTATCTACTGTTCCTGGCTCACTTGGATATTTCGGAATCTCATTTCCTTCTTTGTCTTTGAAGAATGTATTTACTTTTTCGTAGACATGTTCTGTATCTCCATTTGGTAGTTTCTTACTTTCTACGAATCTGTATTCTGGAATGTCTTTCTTATCTACTGTTCCTGGCTCACTTGGATATTTCGGAATCTCATTTCCTTCTTTGTCTTTGAAGAATGTATTTACTTTTTCGTAGACATGTTCTGTATCTCCGTTTGGCAGTTTCTTACTTTCTACGAATCTGTATTCTGGGATGTCTTTCTTATCTACTGTTCCTGGCTCACTTGGATATTTCGGAATCTCATTTCCTTCTTTGTCTTTGAAGAATGTATTTACTTTTTCGTAGACATGTTCTGTATCTCCGTTTGGTAGTTTCTTACTTTCCACGAATCTGTATTCTGGGATGTCTTTCTTATCTACTGTTCCTGGCTCACTTGGATATTTCGGAATCTCATTTCCTTCTTTGTCTTTGAAGAATGTATTTACTTTTTCGTAGACATGTTCTGTATCTCCATTTGGCAGTTTTTTACTTTCTACGAATCTGTATTCTGGGATGTCTTTCTTATCTACTGTTCCTGGCTCACTTGGATATTTCGGAATCTCATTTCCTTCTTTATCTTTGAAGAATGTATTTACTTTTTCGTAGACATGTTCTGTATCTCCGTTTGGCAGTTTCTTACTTTCTACGAATCTGTATTCTGGGATGTCTTTCTTATCTACTGTTCCTGGTTCACTTGGATATTTCGGAATCTCATTTCCTTCTTTGTCTTTGAAGAATGTATTTACTTTTTCGTAGACATGTTCTGTATCTCCATTTGGCAGTTTTTTACTTTCTACGAATCTGTATTCTGGGATGTCTTTCTTATCTACTGTTCCTTCTTCTGGATCAAATCCTGGAATTATATTTCCTTCTTTGTCTTTGAAGTAAGTCTTAACTTTTTCGTAGACATGTTCTGTATCTCCATTTGGCAGTTTCTTACTTTCTACGAATCTGTATTCTGGGATGTCTTTCTTATCTACTGTTCCTGGTTCACTTGGATATTTCGGAATCTCATTTCCTTCTTTGTCTTTGAAGAATGTATTTACTTTTTCGTAGACATGTTCTGTATCTCCGTTTGGCAGTTTCTTACTTTCTACGAATCTGTATTCTGGGATGTCTTTCTTATCTACTGTTCCTGGCTCACTTGGATATTTCGGAATCTCATTTCCTTCTTTGTCTTTGAAGTAAGTCTTAACTTTTTCGTAGACATGTTCTGTGTCTCCATTTGGCAGTTTTTTACTTTCTACAAATCTGTACTCTGGTACTTCTTTCTTGCCTACTGTTCCTTCTTCTGGATCAAATCCTGGAATTATATTTCCTTCTTTGTCTTTGAAGTAAGTCTTAACTTTTTCGTAGACATGTTCTGTGTCTCCATTTGGCAGTTTTTTACTTTCTACAAATCTGTACTCTGGTACTTCTTTCTTGCCTACTGTTCCTTCTTCTGGATCAAATCCTGGAATTATATTTCCTTCTTTGTCTTTGAAGTAAGTCTTAACTTTTTCGTAGACATGTTCTGTGTCTCCATTTGGCAGTTTTTTACTTTCTACAAATCTGTACTCTGGTACTTCTTTCTTGCCTACTGTTCCTTCTTCTGGATCAAATCCTGGAATTATATTTCCTTCTTTGTCTTTGAAGTAAGTCTTAACTTTTTCGTAGACATGTTCTGTGTCTCCATTTGGCAGTTTTTTACTTTCTACAAATCTGTACTCTGGTACTTCTTTCTTGCCTACTGTTCCTTCTTCTGGATCAAATCCTGGAATTATATTTCCTTCTTTGTCTTTGAAGAATGTATTTACTTTTTCGTAGAAGTGTTTTGTATTACCTTTTTCATCCGTTTCAGTCTTAATAACTCTATATCCTTCTATTTTCTCTTCTGGATACTTGCCATCTTTTGTAGGGATTAACTCTGTTTCTTTTCCATTATTTTCTACAGTAACGTATTTAGTTTCTGGACGAACAGTCGGTGTATACGTTGCTTTAATAGTTCTTCCATTTTTATCCTTACGAACTACCTCTACTGCAGTTGCTGTTCCCACATAATCTTTTTCTGGTGTAAATGTTACTACACCTTCATCATTAATAGTATATGTCCCTTGACCTGAAATTACTTTTTCTTTAGTTTTATCTTCGAATGTAGGAGGTACTGTAGTATCGATATCCCCTTTAAATAATGGAGTATTAGACTGAGGTTGATTTTTAGCACCTTCTGATATTACATTTTCTGTAGTAGTTTTTCCTAGTACTGTCGGTGTATACGTAGCTGTTACTAATGTTCCATTTTTATCTACACGTTTAACGGTTACTCCTGTTGCTACTCCTACAAAATCATTTTCTGGTGTAAATGTTACTTTACCAGTCGCATCGATAGTGTATATACCTTCTTTTGGTATTACAACTTTTCCTTCTTCATCTGCACCTTCAAGTCTTGGAGCAACATTTTCATCGATTGGAACTTCTACTTTTTCATTATTAATAGTTGTACTTCCCGCTTTAAATACAGGTGTTCCAAATTGTTTTTCTCCTTTATCCCCAATTGATGTTACATCCTTAGATGTTGGTGTTACACCTTTAACAGTTGGTGTATATTTAGCATTAACTGATGTACCATTTTGATCTTCACGCTGAACTTCAACACCGTTCGCTACTCCTGTAAACTGTGGCTCTGGCGTAAAGGTTACTTTACCATTTTCATCAATTGTATAAGTCCCCTCATTTGGCACTTTTATAGATTTTTCATCTATCGGTAATCCTGTCTCAGGATTCACTAATTTAGGTGCTTTAGTACTAAGTGGTACCTCTACCTCTTCACCATTAATCATAGCTTTTCCTGCCGTAAATATTGGAGTCCCTTCTTGAGGTAATCCTTGAACCCCTATTGATCTTACTGGAGTTGATATTGGTCTAACAGGTACTATTGTAGGTGTATATGTTGTTGTCACTTTTGAACCATTTGTATCTTTCACCTGAATAGTTACTTCTCTAACTTCTCCCGTATATGTTTTATCTGACGGAGTAAATACTACTAAAGGTTTATTATCTACTACATTTATCCTGTAAGTCCCTATTTCTTTTAATCCATCTGAAGATTTTGCTGGAACAGAATCTCTCTCCTGTCCATTTTCATCTAGCAACTTAAAGGTACTACTATCTAATGGAACTTCTTTATCTACACCATCAATAGTCGTTTTACCGGGTTTAAACAATATTTCTTTCGTTTGCTCCTTCCCTTGTATATCTTTTGAGACAGCGGGTTTTGCCGTTGGAGAAACACCTAAAATATGTGGAGTATATGTTGTTCTTACTTTTGTTCCATTCTCATCTTCAGCTTGAACATCAACTGGTAATACAGTTCCTGTGTATGTTTTATCTGTTGGTGTAAAGATTACTTTATTAGTTCCAGGAGTAATACTATAAGTTCCTACTTGTTTTACACCATCTTGTTTTACACCATCATTTGCATAAGCTGGAACTTCCGTTACTTCTGTTCCATCGCTACCTATTAACTTACTTGAACCAACTTTAATCGGTACAGATTTCTCTACATCTCCAATTACTGCTTTTCCTCCGGTAAATGTCACTGTTCCTTCTTGAATTTCTCCTTGAATTCCAGTTGAAGTAGCAGGCGATGCTTGTGGTTTTACTCCCACAATAGATGGCGTATATTTTGTTTCAACTTTAGTTTCATTTATATCTTTTGCTTGGACACGAGCTGGCACAACTGTTCCAATATATGATTTATCTGTAGGAGTAAATGTTACAATACCAGTACTAGAGTCTACTGTGTATTTTCCTACTTCCTTGTTCCCTTCTCCTAATGCAGGAGTCTCTGTTACTTCATCACCATCCGAGTTTAGTAATTTAATTGAATTTTCTTTAATTGAAACTTCTTCATGACCTTTCTTAAATATTGGTTTCCCCGTTTGAACTTCACCTTGAATTCCAGTTGAAGTAGCTGCTTCAGCAGTTGGACTAACAGCAATTACTGTTGGTATATATTTTGCTCTTGCTGTTGATAAAGAAGGAACTCCATCTTTATCAAATCCCACAGGTCCTGTCAATTCTACAGTAACTCCTCCTGCAGTACCTTTAAATGATAATAGTGGTTGAAATTTCACTTCTCCAGTCTCAGGTACAATTGTATATGTTCCCTCATTCTCTACAGTGATAGAGGTTTCATTAATTATACTTCCTGATTTTGGATCTACTAACTTAGCTATATATTGAGTACTTGGACTAACTATTCTCTCTGCTTCTCTTCCTGCATTTACCTTGAATAACGGTATTCCTTTTTGTTCTTTACCTTGAAGTCCTGTTGTCTCTTTCGAATGCCCCGTCATTTCTTTTGGTTCTACAATTGGTACATATACTGCATCCATAGATTTATTATTTCCTGCAGAATGCCCCCCGTTATTAGTGTTTGTTAATACATCCCCATCTGTTACTGCTTCCCAACCAGTACTTTGTCCATTTGCATCTACAGCACGTAATACAACTCCACTTGCTTTCCCTACAAATGCTGGATCTGGCGTAAATGTAACAGCTGTATCCGAAACTTCATATGTACCTTGTCCTGGAACATTTAGGTTAGTAACAAGTTGTCCTGTTTCATTAACAATTCTTACCCCACCTTGTGCTGTTTTAGTTGTTTCAGCAGTAATAGAATTTCGTTCCTGTGTATAGTCTATTTTTCCATATGAATTAAATGTAACACTACCATTTTTAGACCCTAAGTCTCCCGGCTCATCACCTTTATTATGACTAATATATTCAAAAGAAATTCTTTGTTTATCACCTTGTTTCCCTGTGGTTTCCTCATAATCCCCACGTGGTGGATTAGTAACCTGGACTTGATTATCCTCTACCTCTCCTGAATATGCAATCCCTGTTGGATTTTCAACTTGAGTTCTATCGGTAGCTATACGTACCCTGAATTTTATAATATCATTATTTTCATCTATTACATGCGTATTATGGAAAGTAAGTTCAACTATTTGATTATTACCTGTTACTTCTTTGATATCCGATTCTTCACCTTGATCAAACTTACCATTATTATTGAAATCAATGAAACCACGAACATAAGCTTTTTCTAATGGACCATTAAAATTTTCATTACCATTAGCTGAAGCCTTTATTTTGATTTTATGTGTATTATTTGGACCTAATATTGGTCTTATCGCAGATAATCCTGTCTCTTTATTTCTTACAATAAAATCCGAAGGCATTAACTGATCTACACCTTCATCAGCATAATCTGTCTCATCATCAGAATTTTCTCCAGATATATTTCTTCCCGGAGTGGATTCAGGATCAGCTTTTACTGTTCCTAGATATGGCTGTTGAATCTGCTTTTCTGCTCCTGTAACAGAATCTAGTGTCTTAGTTTTTAAATAATGCTCTACTTCTCCATACGATTCTGGTAAATCTCCATAATCAGAAATTTTAATTCCCAGCATAGATGATTGCTGTCCTGTAGTCAGCAAATAGAAACCTACTTCTGTTACATTACTTGAGGATACAATCGGCGTTGCTCTTCCATCTATATTTGTATATCCACCAAATACTTGAGATCCTAATCCTGCCGTAGCAGAGTCTGGCGTAGCAAACTTTCCAGCAGCCAAAGCATCTACAAACGCTTTATCTCCAAGACGTTCCATACTTCTTAGATCAAATAGTCTATTAAACTTATTTAAAGGTAGGTAATGTTTAGCTTGCCCATGCCCTATCAAAGCAAGAAGATCCCAAGGTGTACCATTAGTTGTATAAATTTCAGTTTCATGCTCCGCAATTTGTTCCCCTGAAGTCATAACAATACTTGGTTTTATAAGTTTCCCATTATATTTAGCTTCTATTGTAAATTTTACACCAGCTACAGTTCCATTCTGACCGTCACCATTAGCACCAACACCACCAATTGTTGTTTTTGCTTTTCCAGTATCCAATCCTGATTTTTTAGTTTCTGACCAATATCCTTGAGGCACACCGCCTATACCAGTTACTGTTGGCCTCCCATTATTTGCATCTACTCTATTTTCTCCATCCGGTTTATAGCTATTTTGATATACGGTCCCTGCCACACGTCTTTTATATACATCAGTAGCATCAAATGGTTTTAATTCTTTTACAGTTAATTTAACTGTATATCCTGGGATTATTTCTTTTTCAAAAACTGATCCTACTTGAAGTTGACCATTTTCTTTAAGTTTAGTCCATGCTTTCTTATCCCCAAAATCTAACCATTGAATCTGTCCATTAAGATTCTTAATTTCAGCACCATTTCTTTCCTTTGTTTTAATTGGAATATCTGTTAATGAAGTGTATCCATGATCCGCTAACCATTTTTTCCCTGTTTCTGTAGATGCATCCTGCAAATATTCAGTTTCAACTTCTGCTAATGCCACATCGAATTTGCCGTTACGTTTAGCTCCAGCGTTCTCTAATTGAGTATAAACAGCTTTGATAGAGTTGCTTAATTCTGCTAAACTTTTAGCGATTTGTTCTGTAGTCGCTTTGTCGTTTCCTAATAATTCTTTAGCTACTTTTAATGCTTCTTCGTTTTTCACTACTGCAGCTTGTACTGCTGGTTTTGCTTCTACTTTTAAGTCTTTTTTGCTTAATTCAGTTTTAGCAAGTGTGTTAGTTACTTCTGCTTCTGAAGCTACTTGAGTTAATTCTTTTTTAGCTGCTGCTACTTCTTTTTCTTCTTTTGTAGCTTTTGCTTCTTTTTCTTTTTGATAAGCTTCTTTTTTCTCTTCTAATTTTTTGTCGAAAGCTTGAGTTTTAGCTTCTGTTACTACTTGGCTTAAAGCTTGCACTGCTTGTGCTTGTGCATCTACTTCTGCTTGTGTAGCTTCTTCATTAGCTAATACAGCTTTAGCTGTTGCTAATGCTTCTTTTGCTGCTTCTACAGCTGCTTTGTCAGCATCTTGAGCTGATTTTAATTTTTCTTCTAATGTTGCGATGCTTGCTTTTAAGATTTCTTTCTTAACTTCAGCTTTTGGAGTTTCTGCTCCTACTTTTTCTGCTACTGCTGCTGCAACATTTTCTTTTGTAGTTTCTACAACAGGTTTTGCTTCTGCTTTTGGTACAGCTTCTGCTTTTCCAGCTTCTTTTGTTGTATTATCTACAATTGTGCTGTTTGATACTTCTTCAGCAGCTTGTACTGCTCCAGCACCAAAAAAGATACTCGCACCGATTACTACTGATGCTGTACCAACTTTAAACTTCTTGATAGAATAAGATTCTACTTTAGTTCCTTTTTTTACTTCGAATAAATAACTATTATTTTTACCTATCATATATTTCCTCTTTAAATTCAATATAAATAATGATATACATGAATAAACATTTCAAAAAACATATTACTTATACTAAATATAACTTCCTTATAAAATTTTTATAAAAATAAAAAAAATAAAATAATCAATTTTATTTTTTTTTATCAATCCCAAAATATAATTTTAATTAAAATAACTAAATAAAAACCACTCGAAAAGATTAATGAAGACACTAACAAACTAGGGCCAATTATTATTTTACATAATTTAACTATATTTGTCTAGAGAAATACATTTATAGAATTAATAAATATTTTTAAACCTCTACTTATACATGATCTATATTTTTTATAAGAAAGCTAGTTATAACCACTTTAAAGTTAAAAAACTATAATAGTCTTCATAAAAATTTTCTACATTATATATAATTAATATCCATAATTTTATATTATCTAACCTAATAGATTTAGAATCTTTGTCAAGTTCGGGGCATGGAGAAAAATAGGAAATAAGATCTAGGCGGCATTTTGCTGCTTAGATTTTTCTTACTTTCACTAAGTTTAACATTATTTTTATATTCAGAAACAAATAATCTAGACATAATTAAAATGCGTAATCTGAAATTACTAAAGCTAGAATATCCTTATGATACTCTCTTTAGTAATTTTATTTTATTATTAAATCCTTCTAATGGACCATTAGAATACTTATATTTAACAGCGTTAAGCATATACTCTTTGTGCTTTTTCATAGTATTTATAGCTTTAGCCACACCTTTAGATAATCCTTTAGTATCAATATCTATATACTTCTCTAATTCTACTGAATCTTTAGTCTTAATAGCCTCTCTAATCTCATGTACTCTCTCATAGCTAGCTGTAAATTCAGCATCTATAGCTAATATATAATCTAATACTTCTTTTCTAGTTACAAAACGTTTAAAGCTTCTAGAATAGAATGTTTTTATTGAATTTACTTTATCTCTATCTTCTAATATTACCTTCCAGAAGTTTTTTAGAATAGTGTAAGTAGAGCCTTTTTTATTCTTATATTGATTCATTAGTTTTACTCTAGCTTTGTTTAATTCTCTATTAATATTTTGAACCATGTGAAATCTATCTATAATTATCTTAGCGTTAGGGAACACCTCTCTAATCATATTTATATAGGGTGGGTAAATATCTATACAGATCGTTTTTACTTTCTTCCTTACTTTTCTTGGGTATCTCATAAAGTATTGTTTCAATATATGTTGTGTTCTACCATCTACAATATCTATATAATCGTGTGTTTTAGCATCTAAGAATACGAAGCTCATACTATTTTTACTATCTTTAGTTGATTTTATTTCATCAAAACATAGGTGTTCTGGCAAGTTTGAATGAGTCTTAACTTCTACTGCTTCTCTACATGATTTCATTACTCTTACTACTGTAGATACTGATACATTACTTAATTCAGCAATATCTTTAAATGATAGTGTCTTAGAAAGATTCTTCATAATGTGGAATATAAGATTTTTAGATATACTACAGTGCTTTTGTACAAATGATGTTTCAGCACAAAACCTAGAATTACATTCTCTACATTTGAAGCGTTGTTTCTTTAGTCTAAGGTATGTAGGGCATTCTGACATCTTTAATAAAGCTATTTTTAATGGATCTCAAAATCCATTTTTAATTATATTATTTCCTTCTTTTATACAACCACAGTTTGTACAACACTTTGGTTTATATGATAAAGTCCCATGAAATACGAATGTATCTTGACCATCTACATTGATTAGATCAAGTTTATCCTCCATAGTTATATTTTGGTCTTTTATTAATAGTAAATTTGTGATAAAATTATTCATGACAAATAGCCTTTCTTAGTTAATTATTTTTCTACACTTTAATTATATTGGATATTTGTCTTTTTGCATATAAAAATAAAAAACCCTAAGGACACCTCCTTAGGGTTTGGTAATATTTAAATTATTTAACGTCTAGAACTTGTCTACCTTTGTACATACCAGTTTTTCTATCAACACGGTGACCCATTACGTAGTTACCAGTTGTTGCATCGATAGTAATTGATGGTGCAGATAGTTTTTTGTGAGTTCTTCTTTTTCTTTTAGCTGTTTTTGATGTTCTTCTAAAAGGAACTGCCATAGTTAATTTCCTCCAATTATTTTAAATAATTCTTATTGTTCTTTAAATAATCCATTAAGAGCTGCAAATGGTGATTCTTTCTTTTCTTTAACATCAGTTAAAGACTCTTCAGAAACTAATTCCCAGTCGTTACCAGAAACCATCTCAAGCTCTTCTTCATCAGAAGTAGTTATTGGAATATTTAAAATTATAAGCTCATTCACTAAAGGTGTTAAATCAATATACATATCCATTAAATTAACATCGGATATCTCTTCACCTGCAAATACAGATTTATCAACGTATTCTTCTTTCTCTTCGACTTCAAATGGAACAACAACTTCTTTTAGTGTTTTTCCTGAAATCATTTCGAAGTTACCTTTAATTAATAGATCGGCATAGATTTTATCTTGTCCACCTCGAGTTAATTTTCCACTAACAACAACGTCTCTAATATCTTTTAGAGAGCTATCATAGTGTGCTACTTTAACATTTATATTTTCTTCAAAAACAAAAGTATCACTATTATTTTTGAATAACGAAGATCTTAACCATTTCATTAAATATCACCTCATAAACACATTATTTATTATATATCTTTTAGTTTGAGATGTCAACAAAAAAAGTTGACTCTTTTAATATTTTTTAATTCATTATATATTTCAGTATATTTGCTAACGACATAATGAATCCTACAAAAATCGTTAACTTAGCTGTTAGCACCATATACGGTGCCATTGTTTTTTTGTGATTGTTCGCACTGAAACCTTTAATTATTTTTATCGCTAAAGGAATAGTAACGAGCACTAGCAGATTCCACCATGAAGCATATTTAGTAACTATAAATAAAATATTTAGTAAATATACCACGATGAAGCTACCTGCCATTGTTTTAATCGCATTATTTCTTCCAACTAATATTGCATAGGTTCTTCTTCCAGATTCTTTATCATTATCTAAGTCACGTATATTATTCGCTAATAAAATAGCTCCTATCATGATGAATAAAGGCAATGAAACGACAATAATATCAGCATTAACATATCCGGTTTGGAAATAAAACGATAAAGCTATTATTATTGTTCCCATGAAGAATCCAGAGACAACTTCTCCAAACGGAGAATAAGCTATCGGATACTTTCCTCCAGTATAAAAATATCCAGCAAGCATACACACTAGACCAACCACTAGTACATACATACTAGTCATAAAAGTTAATATTAACCCCAGTACAAATGCTAGTGCATATAATACTAAGGCTCCTACCATAACCTCTTTAGGTCTTAGATTCCCCTTCACTATCGAACCAGATATTCCTTCTGAATCGACCTTGTCCAATCCATGTTTGTAGTCATAATACTCATTGAATAAATTAGTCGCAGCTTGAATTAACAAGCATGCTAGTAAAAACAATATAAATTTTAAAATTGAGAATTTACTCTCATATCCCAATGCATACGTAGCCCCGAACAAAACTGGTGCTATCGATGCTGGATAACTATGTGGTCTTGTACACATAAAAAATTCTTTTAATTTACTTTTATTCACAACATCCTCCTAGTTATCTTATTACTTTGAATATTATATCATATATTTCTCTTCGATGTTATTAAAATTCTTTCCCTATTTATTCAAACAACGAATTATAACGTTTTCAATTTTTATGGTATAATTAAAAAAGAAATATTATTATACATGGAGGAACTCATTATGAAAATTGCATGGATTGGAACAGGAGTTATGGGTGAGAGCATGGCTGGACACTTATTAGATGCAGGTCATGAACTTTTCGTCTACAACAGAACAAAGAGTAAAACTGACAACTTAGTAAAACGTGGAGCAACTCTTCTTAAAGAGATTAAAGATGCATCAGTATTTGCCGAAGTCATATTCACTATGGTTGGTTACCCTAAAGATGTTGAAGAAGTATATTTAGGTAAAGAAGGATTAATTACGACAGCTAAAAAGGGGCAAGTCTTCGTAGATATGACTACTTCTTCACCTACACTCGCTGAAAAAATCAGTGTCGAATTTCTAAAAGTTGGAGGATACGCACTTGATTTACCAGTTACTGGAGGAGATATCGGAGCAAAAAATGCTACATTGTCTATCATGGCTGGTGGGGACAAGAAAGTATTTGAAAAAATCGTTCTTCCATTAGTTGAAAAACTAGGTAAAAACATTACTTATTTCGGAGATGCAGGAAAAGGGCAATATACAAAACTTGCTAATCAAATTGCTATAGCTACTACTATGATTTCTGTTGCAGAAAGTTTCAAATTTGCTAAGGAAGTTGGTCTAGACTTGGACTCGTTCTTCAAAACAGTATCAACAGGTTCAGGCGGAAGTTTCTCAATGACTTCATATGGACCACGTATCCTAAACGGAGACTTCAAACCGGGATTTTTCACTCACCACTTTATTAAAGATATGAAACTTGCTTTAGAAGAATGTGAAAAAATGAATATCAAACTCCCTGGACTTGAGACAGCCTACAAAATTTACAACGAATTAGAAGAAGAAGTTCGTAACACAAACGGAACTCAAGCAATTTCTAAATGGTATAAACTATAAAAAAGATGAGTTGATCGCCTAGATCAACTCATTTTTAATATATATTTTTCCTCCAAGTTTTAACGCTTTTGAATCTTTTGCGTGTCCAACCTCTTGAGTTTTTGCTACTGATAAAGAAGATGGTATATACTCCTGAATAATTTCAAATATTTCTTCAACAGAAAATTCTTTTTCAATTTTTGTGAAAGTTCCTATTAATAATCCTGAAATTTTATCAAATACTCCTAGTTGTTTCAATTGAGCAAGATGTGTTAGTAAACCTTCTATTGAGCTACCCAATCCTTCTATGAAAAGCACCTTGTTTTCTACTTTTGGAAAATACTCTGTCCCAGCTAATTTCAAGAAGCATCTAATATTTCCTCCAACAATTTCACCTTCAATTTTTGTTCCTTGTAAAAATCTCCAGTTAACATCAAATAAAGAGTTTTGTTTCTTCAAAAATGTATTCTCAAAACTTGTTCGTATTTCTTCATTTTCTATAATATTTAAAATCTGATATAAATAATTTATCTTATCTGTTTTGCATACTAATGCATTTAACACTGTAGTTAAATCACTATATCCAAAAAATTGTTTATAGTTTTCTTTTATTACGTCATAATCTATATATTCCAAGACATCATTAGCAATATCTCCACCAGAAATATCAAAGATTGCTTTAATCTCATTATTTCTATAAAACGACATTAGTTCATCCGCTCTAAGTTGTGGACTTGCGGCACGCCCATACTTATCTCTATAGATATATTTAGTAAAGACAGGTACTAAACCCATCTCAACTAAAATACCCTCTAATTTTTCTAATCTCGCTTTATCTTCAATTTTTTTTCCGTTTGAGCAAACTACTAATGCTATTTTATCATTTATATTTAATATCATACCTTACTAGTCTTCCTTATCATATATATATAGTAAAAGACAGGACTTAATCCTATCTTCTACTTTTTATAATATTTTTATAACCTATTTACTTACGCTTTCTACATAATATTTAGATCTACTTTGTCCGCCTTCATATTTTTTATTATTTAGACGTAGTACCATTTGTCCTGATTGTCTTCCACCACTTGAGGTATCAATTAAAGGTACGATAACTTTATCACCTTCTATTTTAAATTTATCTGGTGTTGCAGGAGATATTGGATTCATTCCTCCGATTCCACCAAATACAGCAAGGTACATCTTATCTTTCTTGAAGTAAACAACTTCTCCGTTTCCAACACTCTTATTGTATTTGGCTTCATTTCCTTTATAACTATCATCAATTTCTTTATATTTAGCATATTGTAATGATGTTACTTTTTTATAAACTTGTTCAGCACTAAATGTTTCCGCAGAAGCAGTATTATAAATATCTGTTATTTCTGCTAATGACATTGGCACAACATTCATACCTAGTTGAGCATCTCTTACATGTTTACTGAAATCTGATAAATAACCAAATAATCCAATCATATTATCTATACCTCCACCTAAACTAACGCTAAAGTATTTATCAGCAATAGCTTTTGCAGCATCTTTATCATGGTCTTTGTTATTTACGTTTATGTTATTCCATTTTAACTTATCATTACCATTAACTTTAGAACCTATCTTATCTAAGTCATCTCCTGTTGATGTTAATTTTCCACCATCAACTTTATAAGAACCGATAATTTTATTTACATCATTAACTTGACGATTAGCATAATATCCACCTAAACGGAAATAGATTACATCATATCCTTCACTGTTATCTACCGCATAACTTACAGTCGGTGCATATTTTTTCAAGATATCAATTACAGCTTGTGATAAGTGTAATTCTGAATTAAGAGCATCGATATCATTTAATGTTGAAAGTTTTTCAATAATTATTGTAGTCTCTTTATCCAATTGTTTTCCATCTACACTTCCTAAGTTAGCACTATTATTAGTTGTACTTCCTTCTTGCATTTCTTCGTATTTGATAATTCCAAACACACATATTACAGCCGCAACGAAAACCGCAGCAAAACCTAATATATATTTTATTCCTTTGTTCATACTTTCTTTTCTTTCTATAATTTTTTTCTTTAATTATCTTCTCTATCAAACGTAGGGACGTAGAAATGTCTTCCTTCTAGTCCAAATAATTTATCACTAAATGTTCCAGGCTCTACATTCGCTAAGTTTTTCTCAAACATCATCATTCTAGCATCGA